>DATCPJ010000275.1:0-4470 GCA_036570145.1 Candidatus Dormiibacterota bacterium | reverse complement strand
GGCGTCGCGGAGGTCGCCGCGGGAGGCGAGGCCGAGCCCAACCTGCCTATACATGGCGGTCGACCACGCTCTCGGCGATCTCGACCAGGGTCGACTTGACACCGTCCAGGTCGACCCCCCCGAGCTCGCCGACGGCGAGCCGGACGAGCCCCTGGGCCTGCTGGTTCACTCGCTCGAGGGCGCCGCTCTCGGAGACCAGGTCGACGACCCGGCGGAGATGCTCGTCCGGCAGCGGACCGGCCAGCAGACCCTGGATCTCCTTCCCCAGGGTGGCGTCCTCGCTGGCGTAGATGAGCGGCAGCGAGAGGACCCGCTCCCGGATGTCCTGGCCGAGCGGCTTGCCCGAATGCTCGCTGAAGTCGACGACGTCGTCGGTCATCTGGAACGCGACGCCGACGGCTTCGCCGTAGCGGCGCACGCGCTCGATCACCTCGGTCGGCGCGCCCGCCAGCTGGGCGCCGGCGACGCAGGACGCGGCGATCAGGGCGGCGGTCTTGCCGCGAACGACCCGCAGGTAGGCGGCCTCGTCGCCCGGGTAGCGGCCACGGAACTCGAGGTCGTCGATCTGCGAGCGGCAGATCGCCTCCATCGCACCGGCGATGGTGGAGGTGACGTCGGGGTTGCCCAGCTCGGCGATCAGCCGGGTGGCCTTGGCGAAGTAGTAATCCCCGACGGCGATGGCGCGGGCCGGCCCTTCGGCGGCGGCGACCGTCGGGCGGCCGCGGCGCTTCGGGCTCTCGTCGACATAATCGTCGTGGACCAGGGTCGCCGCGTGGATCAGCTCAACGGCGGCGGCCAGGGTGGCCGCTCGAAGCGGGTCGTGGCCCGGGCCCAGGCGGGAGGTCAGCAGCACCAGGAAGGGTCGGAAGCGCTTGCCGCCGGCTTCGACCAGGCGGCGCATCGGGTCGCCGACCGGAGGCGGGTCGGCGTGAAGCTGGCGCTCCAGCTCGAGCTCGATGAGCCGCCTCACGCCGTCGGCGCCGCGCCTGGCGAAGTCACCGTCGAGCTGGATCGCGACCTCACGCGCGCGCGGTCCGTCGAGCTCCACGGCGAACACCGCCTGCCAGCGGCCGATCAGCAGCTCACCCTCTTCGACCAGGATCGTGAGGCTCGGCTGGAGGAGCAGGTTGCGGGCGTGGGCGTGGCCGTTGGCCGGCTCGTCCGCGGGGACGGCCGCCCGGAGCGAGAAGTCGTCATGGAGGTAGGTCGCCTCGGCCGGGACCAGCCGCCGGAGGAGCGCCTCGAGGTCGGCAAGGAGGAGCGGCTCGTTCTCGTTGACGGCCAGGCCGAGCGTGGTGTGGAGCGACTGGAGGTGGATCCGGCCGTTGAGCAGGCCGGCCTTCTCGACCGCGGCCTGGAGGCGGGCGGTGAGGTCGACGAACTCGGTCGGCCGGCTGCTGCGCAGAGGGATCCGGTCGGTGGCCGTCATCTCGCCTCGGCGCTCGCCTCGTCGATCGCCCGCAGGAGCCGGGAGCGGGTCGGCTCCAGCTCCCGCTCGGCGGCTGCCGCCGCCGATTGCTCCTCGATCGCACGCGCGAAGGACACCTGGAGGCGGCGGTCGCGGGTGTCGGCGAGGAGGCGGGACGCCCGGGCCAGGCAGAGGTCGCCCCGGAGCAGGTCGGGAGCCGGTGGCGCGGGCCGGCCCAGGCGCTGCAGGCCGAGCGCGGTCTCGACCAGCGCCGCGGCCAGCGCCACCCGCGGCGCGTCGGCCTCGCCGAGCGATGCGGTGGCCGCCTGGTAGGCGGCGAAGGCCGTCTCCAGCCCCGTCTCCCAGAGGGACTCGATCGCCTCCAGCTCGTCGGCGACGATCACGGCACCGGCTCGACGACGCTGCTCGCCAGCTCCCGCCAGGCGCTCAGCGCCCGCAGGCAGGAGTCCTCGTCGCGGGTCACAACGTAGTAGAGCCCGAAGCCGAGGACGGTGTTCAGGATGAGGGGCACGAGCACCTCGCGCTCGATCTTCAGCCGCACCCGCCCGTCGTGCTCGAGGCGGTCGAGCTGCTCCTCGACGACGTCTCGGTAGCGGGCGAAGAGCTCAGGGAGGAAGGCCTGCAGGCTCTCCTGCTTGGGAGCCTGGACGAGCAGGTCGAAAGCTGCCAGCTGGATGTCGCCGAGCCGGCGGAGGCTCTCCCAGATGCTGACGATCCCGCTCTCGATCAGCCAGATCGGGTCGGTCATCTGGTTGAGGCTCGTGCGCAGCTCCTCCACCGAGCGCTCGGTGAGGTGCCGCCAGGCTTCGATGAGCAACTCCGACTTGGTGGGGAAGTAGTACTGCAGGTTGCCGATCGCGACACCTGCGCGGGACGCGATGGAGCGGACACTGGTGCCGGCATAGCCGTTCTCGAGCAGCGATTCGGCGGCCGCCCTGACGATCAGCTCCTTTGCCGACAAGCCGGTGATGGGCAGGACGTTTGAAGTCCCCTTGGTCATACGTATGTATTAGAGTACCGAACCGCCCAAAGTCAAGTTTTGGTCGGCGCCCCTCGCGGGCCACCTTCTACGCTGGTCGGCGGTGAAGATCTTCGACGTCTCGGTCCCGATCTCGTCCAGCCTGCCGACCTGGCCCGGCGATCCGCGGGTCAGCCTGACCCGGGCCAGCTCGATCGCCAAAGGTGACGCCGCCAACGTCTCCCGGCTCGACGCCGGGGTCCACACCGGGACCCACGTCGATGCGCCGGTCCACTTCGTCGACGGCGCCACCGGCATCGACTCGATCCCGATCGAGACGCTGGTCGGCCCCTGCCTGGTGGTGGAGGCGAACCCGCCCGGCCTCGATCTGCGGCCCGAGGATCTGCCCGCCACTGCGCACCGCCGGATCCTCTTCAAGACCCGAAACTCGGCCCGTTGGGCGGCCGCCGCGAGCGAGTTCGAGACCGAGTTCGTGGCCGTCGGCCTCGACCTCGCGCGGAGGCTTGTCGCGGAGGGCAAGCTCCTCGTCGGCGTCGACTACCTCTCCGTCGAGAGCTTCCACGCTCCCTTCGAGCACCCCGTGCACCACACCCTCCTGGCCGCCCGGATCGTTGTGATCGAGGGCCTCGACCTGAGCCAGGTGGAAGCGGGAGAGTACGACCTCTACTGCCTGCCGCTGAAGCTCGTCGGCAGCGACGGGGCCCCGGCCCGCACCGTGCTGGTACGGTCCTAGGCTAGAGGCCCGCCTGGTTGTTGAGGGTGTAGGTGATGTCGGAGAAGAGGTTCTTGATCTGGCCGCCGGTCGTGATCAGCATCACGATCACCACGAGCGAGATCAGCACCAGGATGAAGGCATACTCGACCATCCCCTGGCCACTCTGACCGCGGCGCAGAAAGGACACCAGGCGCGTCATGTCGAAAGCGCCACCGAAACGTTGGAGAGCATGTTCTTGACGACCTGGCCCTGGGTCAGGAGGATCACGATGACCACGATCGAAACCAGGATCAGGATCAAGACGTACTCGACCAAACCCTGGCCTGATTGGTTCATCGGGCGGACCTCGGCCATATCCTGCGAACAATAACCCTTGAACTGCGCTTTGGGGTCGCTCCGCAAACTCATTAGGCAGGCGCGGCATTGCCGAAGCTGACGACGATGCGGGCCGCCATCGAGCGCCACGTGAGCGATGGCATGTCGATCGCCATGAGCTGCTCGCTGGAGCCGTTGGTCCCCTTCGCCGCCGGCCACGAGATCATCCGGCAGGGCCGGCGGGACCTCGAGCTGATCGCCCCCATCTCGGACTCCCTCTTCGACCAGCTGGTCGGCGCCGGCTGCGCGCGAAGGGTGACGGCGGCCTGGGTCGGCAACGTCTCCGAGGGGCTCGGCCACAACTATCGCCGGGCCGCCGAGCACGCTGAGCCGCTGCCGCTGGAGATCCACGACCACTCCAACTTCTCGGTCTCCCTGGCGCTCTGGGCCGCTGCCTGGGGAGCGCCCTACATCCCGACCCGGACGCTGCTCGGGTCCGACATCCCGCGCTCCAATCCCGGCCTCAGCGTGGTGGACGGAGCCGTTCACGTCGCGCCGCTGCGGCCCGACCTGACGATCCTCCACGTCCAGCGCGCCGACGCCGAGGGCCGCGCCCACTGCTGGGGACCGCTCGGCGTGGCCGAGGAGGCCGCGCTGGCGGCGGGAGCCGTGATCCTGAGCTGCGAGGAGCTGGTCGACCCCGAGGTCATCCTCTCCGACCCGAACCGGGTGCTGGTTGCCGAGAGCAAGGTGGTGGCCGTCGTCCACGAGCCCGGTGGCGCGCACCCCGCTCCCGTCCAGGGCTACTGGCGGCGCGACCACGATTTCATGCGCCGCTACGGCGAGCGCTCGCGGACCCGGGAGGGCTACCTGGAGTGGCTCCAGGAATGGGTGCTCGGCGTCGCGGACCGGGCGGGCTACCTGAGCCGGCTCGGGGACCTGACCGCGCTCCGCGTCCACCACCACCGCCTCTCGGCGCCGGTGGACTACGGCGATGAGTGACCACACGCCGCAGGAGATGATGGTCGCCGT
>DATCPJ010000274.1:0-3945 GCA_036570145.1 Candidatus Dormiibacterota bacterium | reverse complement strand
TGGTGACCAGGCGCTTGCCGAGCCGCACCCGGTCTGCGTTCGCCTCGAGTGCGTCGCGCACCCGGCCGGGCTTCAGCTTGTCGAGGTTGGCGAGCAGGTTCTCGATCGAGCCGAACTCGCCGATCAGCTGCGAGGCAGTCTTCTCCCCCACCCCGGGAACGCCCGGGATGTTGTCCGAGGTGTCCCCGCGAAGAGCCTTGTAATCGATCAGCTGAGAGGGTTCGAGGTTGTATCGCTGGCGGACCTGGGCCGGACCGTAGGTCAGCGTGTCGGTGATGCCCCGGCGCGGCACCAGCGCGTCGACCGAGTCGGTGACGCACTGCAGGCAGTCGAGGTCGCCGCTGACGATCTTCATCGCCATGCCCATCTCCTCCCCCTGCCGGGCGAGGGTGCCGACGATGTCGTCGGCCTCGAAGCCGGGGATGCCGTAGATGGGGATCGAGAAGGACTCCAACACCTCCTTCACCCGCTGGATCTGGGGTCGGAGATCATCCGGCATAGCCCGCCGCCCCGCCTTGTACTCCGCGTACTCCTCGGTTCGAAACGTCGGCCCGCCCATGTCGAACGCCGCGACCGCGTACTCAGGCCGCCCGGCCAGCACGATGGCCAGCATCGACGTGAAGCCGTAGACCGCATTGGTGACCTCGCCGGCCGAGGTGCTCATCGGCGGAAGCGCGAAGAAGGCCCTGTAGATGAGGCTGTGCGCGTCGATCAGGATGAGCCGGCCCTTGCGGGCCTTGGGAGGCATCAGCCGAAGTTTAGGGACCGGGGTTGAAGGCCCTCCGTAAGCTCGCGAGGTAGCCGGCCGGCAGGACCAGCGAATCCCACTCCGGCGGTGAGAACCAGCCCACCTCGCGATGCTCGTGGCTCAGCACGACGATGCCGGGAGCGGCCAGCCGGCAGCGGTAGACGAGGACGAAAACCTCCTTGCCGAGGACCGGCTGGAATGCCCGGGCGTCGACCAGCTGCTCCACGACGGGCTCCAGCCCGATCTCCTCGCGGATCTCCCTGACCAGGCAGTCCTCGGGCCTCTCACCCCGCTCCAGGCGGCCGCCCGGCAGCTCCCACTGGTCGCGTTCGTTGAAGAGAAGGCAGGCCCGGCCGGCGTCGACGAGCACCGCCTTGACGGAGATCGGCAGCCGGTACGGTTCGGGGTCGGTCATCTGCAGGCTGCACATAGAATGGGGCCCAGGAGGTGCTGGAATCGACGGTTTGATCGAGGTCGCGGTCGACAGCATCCGGGTCCATATGCCGACCGGACAACACGTTGTGATCCTCAAGGAGAAGGGCGCCGAGCGCTATCTCCCGATCTGGATCGGCGTCTACGAGGCGAACGCGATCGCGCTCAAGATCACGGGCATCACACCCGACCGGCCGATCACTCACGACCTGATGGCGAGCGCGCTGGGCCAGCTCGACATCGGCCTCAGCCGGATCGTCGTCACCTCGCTCGCCAACGACGTCTTCTACGCGCGCCTGCACCTCCGCCAGAACGGGCGCGATCTCGACGTCGACGCCCGGCCCAGCGACGCCATCGCCCTGGCGGTCCGGATGGACTGCCCGATCTTCGTCGCCGACGATGTGCTCGAGAAGGCGGGTGTGCTTCCCGAGAAGGAGGACGAGGAGGGCGGAACGGCAGAGGAGGACCGCCTCGCCGTCTTCCGCGACCTGGTCAACAGCCTCGACCTTCCCGACCTACCCGACGAACCACACGGCGAGCCCGAGGGCGGCGCCTCCAACTGAATCCGGGATAAGCGTTAACCAGGCCTTAAACTCGCGGCCGTGAGCCTCGAGACCCAGCTCGACATCGTCTTCCGGATCTTCGTCGCGCTCCTGCTCGGTGCCACGATCGGGATCGAGCGCGAATACCGCGGCCACGCCGCGGGTGTGAGGACGCTGGCCATGGTGTCGGTCGGCGCCTGCGTCTTCACCGCCGTCGGCGTGTTCATCTTTCCGGGCCACGTGACGGACCCGACGCGGATCGCCGCCCAGGTGGTCACCGGCGTGGGATTCCTCGGCGCCGGCGCGATCTTCCGGGCCGAGGACGGCGTCAAGGGTCTCACCACCGCCGCCACCGTCTGGGTGGTCGCCGCGCTCGGTATGGCGGTGGGTTTCAGCCTTTACCTGATCGCCGCGGCGGGGGCGGTGATCGTGCTGGTCGGCCTGATCCTGGTCCGGCCGCTTGAGATCCGCTTCCTGCGCCACCCGCAGCATCCGATGCGCCGGCGCGACGACGACGTCACCGAACCCGAGCAGCATTAATATGACCCGGTCACCGTTTTTGGTCTTTTGGGTAAGCCATGTTCCACTCCCTGACGCCGCGCCGGCTGGAGACGCTCGCCACCCTTCGCAGGCTCACTGAGGAAGCCGGCTCCGCAGTCCACTATTCGCTCGTCGCCGCCCGGATGCGGATCTCGGCCTGGACCGCCTACGACCTCCTGCTCGAATTGGAGAAGCTCGGCCTCGTGGTGCGCCGCTACGTCCAGGACGGGGCGCCGACGCACGGCGGCCGCTCCCGGATCCTCTTCGCCCCCTCCGCCGAGACGGCGACCTCGGGCGGCGGCTTCGCCGCTTCGCTGGCGGCGGCGTTCGAGCGCTTCTCGGCGATCCGCGACGAGACGGCGGCGGCCCGCGCCTACCTGGCCGGGTCGAGCAGCGACCTCGCCCTCGGCATGGGCTACTGGCTCTCCCGCCTGCGGGCCGCGGGACGCCAGGGCGGAGAGGCGGCCCGGATGGTGCTGGAGGGCGGCACGGCGCCCCTCGCGAAGGCGCAGACGGTCGCCGCGATGGGACTCGGATCGGCACTCGCCCGCCTCGGCCGGAGCCGCCTGACCGGGCGCATCACAACCGCCGCCGCCGCGTTCTCAGCGCTGCTCGAGGACGCTGCGCGCACCTCGGACGGCGCCGTCACCGACCTTGTCGAGGCGAGCCGCAAGCTGGAGATCAGCTGAAAGCCTTGCCCCGGGTAGCCATCGTCACCGACTCCACCGCCGACCTGCTCCCCGAGCTGGTCGCCCGGCACGCCATCACCGTGGTGCCCCTGACCGTCAACCTCGACGGCCGCAGCTACCTCGACGGCGTCGACATCACAGCCGCCGAGTTCTACGAGAAGCTGCAGCGGTCGACCTCCCACCCGACCACCTCGCAGCCCTCGCCGGGCCAGTTCAAAGAGGCCTACGAGCGCCTCCTCGAGGACCACGACGAGGTCGTCTCGATCCACATCTCGCCCAAGCTCAGCGGGACGATGGGCTCCGCCCAGCAGGCGACCCGGATGATCGGGCACGATCGCGTCCACGTCGTCGACTCGCAGTTCGCCTCGATGCCGCTGGCGGCGCTGGTCCTGGTCGCCGCCACGCGGTCGGCGCAGGGTGCCGGCGCCGGCGAGGTGATCGACGACGTAACCCGCGTCCGCGAGGCCACCCGCTGCTTCTTCGCCGTCTCGACCCTCGAATTCCTGCGCCGGGGCGGCCGGATCGGAGCGGCCAGTGCGCTCCTCGGCTCCGTCCTCCAGATCAAGCCGATCCTGGCCATCGAGGATGGCCAGGTGGTGCCCCTGGAGCGGGTCCGGACCCACGAGCGGGCCCTCCACCGGCTGGTCGAGCTGGTCCAGGCGGTGAACCGGAAGGGAAGCCTCTGCCTGGTCATCGGCCATGCCGCCGCCGAGCCGGCCGCGCAGACCCTCGCCGAGCGCCTGGCTGGGATCGCCGAGTCGCTCGTGATCCAGCCTCTCGGCCCGGTGGTGGGCGCCCACGCGGGACCGGGCACGGTGGGAGTGGCGGTCTACCCCGCGGAGCTGTTCCCGCTCGGGATCCGAACGGGGTTGGCGGTCAGCGCGACCGCCTAGGTCTGATCTCTCCCCGCTCTACTGACTCACCCTCCCCATGTCCTCTACTGACTCACCCTCCCCATGTCCTCTACTGACTCACCCTCCCCATGTCCTCTACC
>DATCPJ010000273.1:0-14575 GCA_036570145.1 Candidatus Dormiibacterota bacterium | reverse complement strand
GGCGAACCCTGGCGCCCGAGGTCTACCTGGAGGGCAGCCAGCCGGGGCCCGCCGGGGACGTCATCCAGGCGCTGAACCAGGCGATCATCTCGGCACTCGCCGGTGCCGGGCCGAAGCTCAGCCCGAAGATCTTCTACCTGCACGGTGGCTCCAGCCTCGACACGCTCGACTACTTCGGCCCCGCCTTCATCGGGCTGATCGTCTTCTTCCTGGTCTTCGTTGTCACCTCGGTCTCCTTCCTCCGGGAGCGGAGCCAGGGCACGCTGGAGCGGCTGATGGCGAGCCCGCTCCGCCGGGGCGAGATCGTCCTCGGTTACATGCTCGGCTTCGGGCTGGTGGCGCTGGTCCAGAGCGTGCTCGTGCTCGTCTTCGCGCTGGCCGTGCTGCGCATCCACAACGAGGGAAACGTGCTCCTCGTCTTCCTCCTCGAGGCGCTCCTCGCCATCGGCGCGGTGAACCTCGGGATCTTCCTCAGCATGTTCGCGCGAACCGAGTTCCAGGCGGTCCAATTCATACCCATGGTCCTGCTCCCCCAGGTCCTGCTGAGCGGCATCCTCTTCCCCATCGCCAACGAGCCGCGACCTCTCCAGTACGTGTCGGACGTCCTCCCGCTGACCTACGCGGTCTACGGCATGCGGGACGTGATGCTGAAGGGGGCGGGGCTCGGTTCGGGCAGCCTGCTGCTCGACCTGGCCGTGGCGATCGGGTTCGCGGCCGCGATGATCGTGCTGGCGAGCACGACCCTTCGGCGGCGAGTCGCCTAGCGGGGTGCTGAAAAAGGTCGGCGACAGACCCTAGGCAAGCCCGGCGCCCTTCTCAGCAGTCTGCTTACGGCTTATCGGTGGGGCGCAGCGACCAGCGGACGGCCCGGCCGTCGTGCGCGAAACCGGCGGGCAGGGCCGAGTCCTCACCCCAGAACGCCGCGGCGAGGACGAGCCCGAGGAAGGCGAGGAAGAAGAGCGCCGGCAGGATGGTCTGAAAAAGCATCGCGATTGTCACCTCTTTACGTTCATAGTATGCCCCGTCAAGGGGCCGTTTCAACATATAAACGACGGAAGAAGAGGTTTCTTGCCAGCGAAACGCGGTAAAATCACCGACATGGCCTTCGAATCGCAAATCGGGCTAGATGACGTCGACTGGCAGCTCGTCGAGCACCTCCAGGCAGACGCGCGGCTTTCCTACGCAGAGCTTGGACGGCTCGTCTCGCTGAGCGCGCCGGCGGTCGCCGAGCGCGTCCGGCGGCTGGAGCAGAGCGGCGTGCTGACGGGCTATCACGCCGAGGTCGACGTGGCCAAGCTCGGCTTCCCGATGCAGGCGGTGATCCGGATCATCGCCAGCGGCAAGCTGGCCGACCAGATCTTCCAGCAGGTCCGGGACATCCCCGAGGTGCTCGAATGCCACCGGGTGACCGGCCACGACAGCCACGTCGTCCGGGTTGCCATCCGCTCGGTCGAGCACCTGGAGGACATCCTCCGGCGACTTGCGCCAAACGAGGGCGACACCATCACCTCGGTTGTCCTCAACACCCCGGTCAAGCACCGGGTCATCACGCGCGAGCTGGCTACCGCTTCGTCCGGACCCGGGGTCTAGTCGATCTTCCGGTAGGCCGGCAGCGTCAGGAACTCGTCGAACTCGTCGGCGAGGGCGACGCTCTCGAAGAGGCGCCGCGCCTCGTCCCAGCGGAAGCGGGAGAAGGCGTCACCCATGCTCTCCCGGATCTTCTCCAGCTCCTCGTCCTCGATCTCGCGGACGAGGTCGGCGGTCACCGGCGGGCCTTCCACCAGCCGGATCCCGTTGCGCTGCCACTGCCAGACCTGGGAGCGCGAGATCTCGGCCGTGGCAGCGTCCTCCATCAGGTTGAAGATGGCGACCGCCCCATTGCCGTCCAGCCAGCTGGCCAGGTACTGGAGGGCGACGCTGACGTTGTTGCGAAGCCCGGCCTCGGTGACCGTGCCGCCGGGAACCGCGAAATCGAGCAGCTGGTCGGGCGCCACCTCGACGTCCTCCCGCTTGCGGTCGATCTGGTTCGGCCGCTCGCCGAGAACCCCGTCGAAAACCTCCATCGCGACCGGGACGAGGTCGGGGTGCGCGACCCAGGTCCCGTCGAAGCCATCCCCGGCCTCGCGGACCTTGTCCTCCCGCACCTTCGTCAACGCGATCTCGTTGACCTTGGCGTCCTTCCGGCTCGGGATGAAGGCGGCCATGCCACCCATCGCGAAGGCCTCCCGGCGGTGGCAGGTGCGGACCAGCAGCTCGGTGTAGGCGCGCATGAAGGGCACCGTCATGGTGATCTGGGCGCGGTCGGGAAGGACCATGTCGGAGCGGTTCCGGAACTTCTTGATCAGGCTGAAGATGTAGTCCCAGCGACCCGCGTTGAGACCGGCCGAATGCTCGCGAAGCTCGTAGAGGATCTCCTCCATCTCGAAGGCGGCAAGGATGGTCTCGATCAGCACCGTCGCCCGGACGCTGCCCTGGGGAACGCCGACCGCGTCCTGGGTGAACTTGAAGACGTCGTTCCAGAGCCGTGCCTCGAGGTGGCTCTCGAGCTTGGGCAGGTAGAAATAGGGCCCACTGCCCTTCTCCAACAGCCGCTTCGCGTTGTGGAACATGTAGAGGCCGAAGTCGAAGAGGGCGCCCGAGACCGGTTCGCCGTCGACCAGGACATGGCGTTCCGGCAGGTGCCAGCCGCGGGGCCTGACGAGCAGCGTCGCGACCTCCTCGTTGAGCCGGTAACGCTTCTCCGGCGTCTCGATGCTGATCGTCCGCTCGATCGCATCGATCAGGTTCTGCTGGCCTCGGACGACGTTCTCCCAGGTCGGCGAGTTGGAGTCCTCGAAGTCCGCCATGAAGACCTTCGCGCCCGAGTTGAGGGCGTTGATGATCATCTTCCGCTCCACCGGCCCCGTGATCTCGACCCGCCGGTCGCGGAGATCGGCCGGGATGGAGGCAACCTTCCAGTCGCTCTCGCGGATCGTCCGCGCCTCCTCCAGAAAGCCGGGCCGCTCGCCGGCGTCAAGCCGGGCCTGGCGCTCGGTGCGCTGCGCCAGCAGCTTCAGGCGGGTGGCGTCGAATTCCCGGTGCAGCGCCGACACGAGGTCGAGCGCGGGCTCGGTCAGAACCTGCTCCAGCCCGCTCGGTACTTTGGCTTTGATCTCGACACCGCGGGTGGCTGCCATTGACAATCGAATATAGAAGAAGTGCCTGAGCGCAAGCGAACTGAGCGGCCGGTGGTCACCCGTGCGACGCGCACCAAGCTGACGCCCGCGCTATCCCAGTCGACCTATCCACCGATTTCGGACTACGCCTTCATCAGCGACTGCCACTCGATGGCGCTCGTCTCAGGCAGCGGCTCGATCGATTGGTGCTGCATGCCGCGGGTCGACTCCGCCAGCATCTTCGGCCGGCTCCTCGACTGGGAGAAGGGCGGTTACTGCTCGGTGGCTCCAGCAGACCCCAACGCGACGAGCTTCCAGTCGTACGTCGAGGACACCCTCGTCCTGGAGACGACCTTCCGGACGGACGGTGGCGAGGCGAAGCTGATCGACTGCTTCGCGATGCACACCGGCGGACGGTCCCATCCCCACCTCCAACTGATCCGGGTCCTCCAGGGGACGCGGGGGCGGGTCGATTTCCGGATCGACGTCGTGCCCCGCTTCGACTACGGCGAGGTGAAACCCTGGATCCGGCGCCATTCCTCGCGCGTCCATTCGGCCATCGGCGGCAACGACGGCATCTTGGTGGCGTCGGACACCGTCCTGGAGACGGACGCCGAGGCGCACGCCCTGAGCGCGCGGGTGACGATCCGTGCCGAGGAGCGGGAACGGCTCTCGATCTCCTTTGCGAGGCCCGAGGACCTCGAGTATGCAATCCCCGAGGTGGCCGGGCCCGATGAGCTCGATCACCGGCTGGAGGAGACGCTCCGCTGGTGGCGGCGGTGGACCAAACAGATCACCGTCCAGGGCTCCCACCGAGCGGGGATCGTCCGATCGGCGATCGTGCTCAAGGGCCTCACCTACGCCCCGACCGGGGCGATGGCGGCGGCCGCGACCACCTCGCTTCCGGAGACGCCGGGCGGGGAGCGCAACTGGGACTATCGCTTCAGCTGGATCCGCGACTCGGCCATGAGCGCCCGCTCGTTGACCGCGATCGGGGCGTACGACGAAGCGGACGGCTTCCGCCGATTCATCCAGAGGAGCGCGGCGGGAAGCGCTCGCGACCTCCAGATCATGTATGGGGTGGGAGGGGAGCGCCGGCTGACCGAGATAATCCTTGACAAGCTCGACGGCTACGAGCACTCCCGGCCGGTCCGAATCGGCAACGCCGCCTCCCAGCAGCTACAGCTCGACGCCTACGGGACCCTCGTCGACCTCAGCTGGCGCTGGCACCTTCGGGGCCATTCGCCTGACGACGATTACTGGCGGTTCGTGGTGGACCTGGTCGATGTCGCCGCCGAGCGCTGGAGCGAGCCCGACCGTGGGATCTGGGAGATCCGCGGCAAGCCCCAGCACTTCGTGCACAGCAAGTTGATGTGCTGGACCGCCCTCGACCGCGGCCTGGCCCTCGCCCGCGAGTGTCTCCGTAAGGCCCCGACGCAGCGCTGGCGGAAGGTTTTGAAGGAGATCCGGGAGGCGGTCGAGAGCGAGGGCTACGACCGCCGCCGGAAGGTCTTCGTGCAGTCGTTCGGTTCGCAGCAGCTCGACGCCGCGCTGCTCATGCTGCCGCTCACCCACTTCCTGCCCTTCGACGATCCGCGGATGATCCGGACCGTGGACGCGATCCGCCACGACCTCGAGGAGGACGGCCTGATCCTCCGCTACCGGGTGGAAAAGACCGACGATGGGCTCCATGGGCGGGAGGGCACCTTCCTGCCCTGCTCCTTCTGGATGGCCGAGGTGCTGGCCCGGCAGGGCCGCGTGGACGAGGCCCGGGTCATCTTCGACCGCGCCTGCTCGACATCGAGCGAGCTGGGCCTCTTCGCGGAGGAGTTCGACACCACCTCCGAACGGATGCTCGGGAACTTCCCCCAGGCGCTGACCCACCTCTCCCACATCGTCGCCGGCGTCGCCCTCGCCCGGGCAAGCGGTGACATGCCCGCCACCAGCTACTGATCTGGCGGCCAGGAAGCAGCGGCGGGCAGCCTCAGGGTGAATGTGCTGCCCTTGCCCGGAGCCGTCCGGTCGAGGGTCAGGAGGCCGCCCATCCGGGCAGCCAGCTGGCGGCTGATGTAGAGGCCGAGGCCGGTGCCGGGGACGTGGTGGACTGCGGGGTCGTCGATCCGATAGAAGCGCTCGAAGATCCGTGACTGCTCTTCCAGGGGGACTCCCCGCCCGTTGTCACTGATCTCGATCCGGGTGTCCTCGCCGCCGTGCACGACAAGCGAGACGCGCGGCCGCTCGGGGCTGTAGCTGAGGGCGTTGTTGAGCAGGTTGTCGAGGACCCGGCCGACCTGCTCGGCGTCGCCGACGGCCAGCACCCGGTCCACCGGAAAGCGATGTGTGAGACGCGCACCGAGCAGGGCCACCCGCGGCTGGATCCGCTCGATCGCCGCAAAGGCGGCCTCCCGGAGCTCGATCTCTCCCTCCTGGAAGGGGATCATCCCCGCTTCCAGCCGCGAAGCGATGAGCAGCTCCGAGATCAGCGACTCGAGCTCCGCCGTCTTGCTGCGAAGCGTCTCGAGCGGGCCGAGCCAGTGCCGGGGCGGCTCGCCCAGCGTCCCGTCCTCCATCATCGACACGTACCCCGCGATCACCGAGAGCGGCGTCCGCAGCTCGTGGGCGGCCATGTTGAGGAAGTCGGACTGCGCCCGGGTCACGGCCTGCGCCTGGGCGAAAAGCCGCGCGTTGCGGAGGGCCAGGACAGCCTGGTTGCCGATCAGCTGGAACATGGCGAGGTCGCTGGCGAGGAAAGGATTGTCGTCCCGGCGGCTCAGCACCATCGCCGCGGTGACCACCCCGTCGAGGATCAGCGGGATGGTGGCGGTGTGGCGGACGCTGCCAAGGGACGCCTCGAGGAGCGAGTCGATCTTGCTCACGTCGTAGCGGCCGCCGATCACCGGCTGGCGGGTGGAGACGGCTCGCAGCATCAGCGGCTGGAGGGCGATCGGGTGGCGGTAGCCGATCAGGTCGCTGTCTCCCGAGACGTCGTGGAAGTCCTCCGTCACGGTGTCCCCGCCGTCGATCCGGAGGAGGACGCCGCGGTCGGCCCGGCCGGCCTCGACCGCACCCACGAGTACTCGCCGGATGACCTCGGACGGATCGAGCGAGGCGCTCAGGTCGGCGGCGACCTCGATCGCCGTCTCCAGGCGGCTGCGCGTGCTCTCGGCCAGACGCAGCAGCTCGGCCCGGTGGAGGGAGATGCTCATCCGCTTGCCGAACTCGTCCATCACGAGCCTTTCCTCGCGTCCGAAGGCTCGATTCCCCTCCCGGTAGAAGCCCAGGACGCCGAGGCGCTTCCTGCCGTCGGGGAGCGGCTCGCCGAGCGGGATCAGGCGGGCGGTGTCGATCTTGGTCCCGCTTGTCATCGACCCGGCCAGGGTGCTGATCGAGGAGAAGGCCCGTGACTCGACGGGGACGCCCTCGTCCAGCACCCGCTTCTCAATCCTCGTCTCGGCGAGATGGTGGACCGTTCCCAGCTGGGTTGCCGCCCAGCCGGCGGTGCCGGCCACGTAGACAAGCTGGTGGGGGCGCTCGGGCGGGACGACCCCGATCAGGCAGGCGATCCTCGGCAGCAGCCGTCCAGCCTGCTCCACGACCAGCTGCGCGACCTCCTCGAAGGAGGACTGGCGCCAGATCGCGTCGGTTGTGTCGACGAGGGCCTGAAGGCGGTTGCGGGCCGTCTCCAGCTCGCCGTAGGCGAGTGCGTTGTCGAGCGCGATCCCCGCCTGCTGGGAGAGCAGGTCGAGGAGGTACTCCTCCTCCTCGTCGAAGGGTTCGACGACCCGCCGATAGACCCCGATGGTGCCGATCGGGCTGCCCCGCCGGCGCACCGGAACCGCCATCGCCGAGTGGATTGGCTCCTCCCGGATCACCGCGTGCGAGGAAAGTCCGGTGTCGGCCTCGGCAACCAGCAGGTAGTCGTCGATCCGGGCTGCTTTGCTCCACTGCAGGGCGTCCGAGTTGAGACCCCGGTCGGGGTTGAGCCTGAGCCCCGCCCAGCCTTTCGAACGGGCGCCGTAGACGCCGCGGGCGACGAGGCCCGGCTCGTCGTCGGGAAGGAAGATCGCCCCGACGTCGGCGTCGAGGACGTGGGTCGCGGCACGGGCGATCGTCAACAGCGTCTCGTCCAGGTCGAGGCTGGAAACGATCAGCGCGGAGATCTCATGAAAGGCGGCCAGCGCCTCCGAGCCGCCGCTGCTCAGATGCTTCACCACCAGACTCTCACCGCAAGTTCAGGATAGCGCGACCAATTTCCCATCAAGGCGCGATTCAATGTGATACGTTGACTATCAAGTCAACCACCGTATGGATATCACGAATTAAACCAATGGAGGTGCGGTCCCCGAGATGACCCCCGCGTATCCGCAATGGCCCGGTTTCACGCTGCCCTTTGCGGGCCGCCGCAGCAAACCCCCGCTCCCCTCCGCACCGGTCGCCGCCGGGACGCCCGCCGCCCTGCTCGAGGCGCCCGATCACCACTCCCAGCTGGAGGATCTTCTGGGTCACGTGCGGCGCTGCGAGCGGTGGGCACGGATCGACGACCGCATCGACCTCAGCTGGCGGCTCGACGGCAATCGATGAAAGCCTGATGGTGCGCTTCTGATTGCGTAGACCGGATAGTCGTGCTATCATATTTTCTAACAAGATGGCTGCTGAGAAGACGACGCACCGCGTAACGTCCCGGCTCGATCTGGACAGACCGATCTACACGCTCGGGGTCGCCAGCGAGATGCTCGACGCGCACCCGCGCACGCTGATGGTCTATGAGCAGCTGGACTTGATCAAGCCGCAGCGGACGCCCACCAACCGCCGTCGCTACTCCCCCCGCGACGTGATGAAGCTGCAGGCCATCCAGAAGCTGACCCGGAGGCACGGCGTCAACCTGGCCGGTGCCCGGTTCATCCTCGCCCTGCTCAAGCAGCTTCACGACAACGAGGTCGAACCGCCGGCGCGCTTCCGCGACGTCGACGTCAGCTCCGTCGAGCTCTAGGGCTCATCCCCTTCTCGTTCCAGAGCAGCAGGGTGACACCGGAAGTGTCATTGCCGCTTTGCACAGTTTTAACACCGCTGTGGACAAGTTCAACACTTCTTGCTGCTGCCTTGCTATCACCTCATCTGAACCTCAGGTTATTCGCTTGAGGACCACGATCGATCGCGGCTCCAGCTGAAGGACCTCGCCTGCCCGGCAGCGCCGTGAGCCGGCCGCGACGGCGGGCTGGGCGCTATCGAGCTCGATCGCCCACTCCCGGCCCCACTCCTCATCGGGGAGCTTCCAGCCGAGCGGCTCGTGGTGGGCGTGGAAGAGCAGCAGGAGCGTGTCGCCGCGGACGGGCTCGCCGCGTTGGGAACGGTCGGGGATCATCTCGCCGTTCAGCAGCATGCCGATCGAGAGGAGGCTGCGGTTGCGCCAGTTGGGATCCTTCATCTCCTGCCCGTTGCTGCGCAGCCAGACGAGATCCTGGCGGCGGTTGCCGCGGCCGACGGCGCCGACGAAGAACCTCTGCCGCCGGAGCACCTGGTGCTCGCGCCGGAAGGCGATCAGGCGCCGGGTCCACGCGATCAGGTCCAGGTCGGCGTGCTCCCAGTCGATCCAGGTGAGCTCGTTGTCCTGGCAATAGGCGTTGTTGTCGCCCCGCTGGGTGCGGCCGAGCTCGTCGCCGTGGGAGATCATCGGACAGCCCTGGGAGAGGAGCACGCCGGCCAGCAGGTTGCGTACCTGGCGCGCCCGCAAGCTGAGGATCTCGGGGTCGTCGGAGTCGCCCTCGACGCCGCAGTTCCAGGAGCGGTTGTCGTCCGCCCCGTCGCGGTTGTCCTCCCCGTTGGCCTCGTTGTGCTTCTCGTTGTAGCTGACGAGGTCGCGAACGGTGAAGCCGTCGTGGCAGGTGACGAAGTTGATGCTCGCCGAGGGCCGGCGGCCGTCGCCCTGGTAGAGGTCGGAGGAGCCGCTGAGCCGATAGGCGAGGTCGCTGACGCCGCCTGACTGGCCGCGCCAGTAGTCGCGCAGGGTGTCCCGATAGCGGCCGTTCCACTCCGCCCAGCGGACCGGGAAGTTGCCGACCTGGTAGCCGCCCTGGCCGACGTCCCAGGGCTCGGCGACGAGTTTGACCTGGGAGAGGATCGGGTCCTGGTGGATGATGTCGAAGAAGGCCGAGAGCCGATCCACCTCGTAGAACTGGCGAGCCAGCGCCGAGGCGAGGTCGAAGCGGAAGCCGTCGACGTGCATGTCGAGGACCCAGTAGCGGAGGCTGTCCATGATCATCTGGAGCGTCTGCGGCTGGCCGACGTTGAGGGTGTTGCCGGTCCCGGTGACATCCCAGTAGAAGCGGAGGTCGTCCTCCACCAGCTTGTAGTAGGCGGCGTTGTCGATGCCCCTGAAGTTGAGCGTCGGACCGAGGTGGTTGCCCTCCGCGGTGTGGTTGTAGACGACGTCGAGGATCACTTCCAGGCCGGCCCGGTGAAACGCCCTGACCATCGCCTTGAACTCGTGCACCTGCTGGCCGTCGGCGCCGCCTGAGCTGTAGCGGGCCTCGGGGGCGAAGTAGCCGATCGAGTCGTAGCCCCAGTAGTTGCGCAGTCCCTTCTCGACGAGGTGCTGCGCGTCGATGAAGTGATGGACCGGCATCAGCTCGACCGCCGTCACACCGAGTCCCAGGAGATGGTCGATGGCGGCCGGGTGGGCGAGCCCGGCGTAGGTGCCGCGGAGCTCCTCCGGGATGTCCGGGTGGCGCATCGTCATCCCCTTTACGTGGGCCTCGTAGATCACCGTGTCGGCCCAGGAGACGTTCGGGTGGCGATCGTCGCCCCAGGGAAAGAAGGAGTCGATGACGATGCTCCGGGGCACCTTCGTCGCCGAGTCGAGGTCGTTCCGCTTCTCTTCCTTTCCGAACACGTAGCCGAAGACCTCCGGACCCCACTCGATCGCTCCTTCGATCGCCTTCGCGTAAGGGTCGAGCAGGAGCTTGGCGGGGTTGCAGCGGAGGCCCCGCTCGGGCTCATAACGTCCGTGGACCCGGAACCCGTAGCGCTGGCCGGGTCCGACGCCGTGGACATAGCCGTGCCAGCAGAGGTCGGTGTATTCGGCCAGCTCATAGGACGCGGACGCCTGGCCCTCGGTGTCGAAGAGCACCAGCTCTACCCATTCCGAGTGCTCGCTGAAGACGGAGAAGTTGGTCCCCTCCCCATCCCAGGTTGCGCCGAGTGGCGCGTGCCGCCCCGGCCAGGCGGCTCTCAAACCGCGCTTCGCAATGCTGTCATTCGCTTCCAACATGACCTTATAGCGAAGAGGGGGTGCTTTATTTGGCGGCGGGGGGACTGCGAACCGGCGGCGCAACGTCAGGTGGCGCTTCAAGCGGGTGGGACACTGCTCCGATGGTGACTCCCACCCAGGTCCCGGCGAGGCTCGGGATCCTTCGGCTGCTGCTGGTCGAGGACGAAGAAAACGACGCCATCCTGATCGAGCGCCAGATCCGCCGTGGCGGCTACGACGTCGAGGTCACCCGGGTGCTGACGGCGGCAGCGATGCGCGACCAGTTGCAGGGTGGCCAGTGGGACCTCGTGATCAGCGACTTCCACCTGCCTGGTTCGAGCCTGGAGGAGACGATCGCCGCCTTCCGCGCCGACGGTCGTGACATCCCCTTCCTGCTCGTTTCGGGAACCATCGGCGACGAAGCCGCCGTCAAGGCGATCAAGATGGGCGCCAACGACTACCTGCTCAAGGGCGCTCTGGCGCGGCTGGTCCCCGCCATCCAGCGAGAGATCGCGGATGCCCACCTCCGGCAGGTGGCGCGCGAGGCCGACGCGGCGCTCAACCTGGCGCGCGAGCGGCTTCTCGAGGAGACCAGCTCACGCGCCCGTATCTTCGAGGCCCTGCACCGGGTGGCGGTGGGGGTCGCCGGCCTCGTCGACATGCAGAAGGTGGCCGAGCTCACCGTTAAAGAAGCCGCGACCCTGGTCGGAGCCGACGGGGCCATCCTCCGCTGGTACGACGTTGAGAGCGAGATGCTCCACCTGCTCGCCGCATCCGGCGCCGGCGGCTGGGAGCTGGCCCCGGACGTGATCACCGGGGAGCTCGGCGGTGCCTTCCTGAACGCCGAGGCCACCGTCATCAACGACTACCGGAGCCGTCCCGGCGCCGACCCGGCCGCGATCAGAGCCGGCGTCACCGCGATGGCCGCGGTCGCACTGAGCGTCCGCGACCGGCCGGCGGGCACCCTGGCGGTGTTCGCACGGGGAGGCGATGGCTTCTCCGCCGCCGACCTCGACGCTCTCGGCCTGCTCGGCGCGCAGGTCGCCCCGGCCCTCGGAGCCGGGCGGCTGCATCTCGCCCTCCAGGCCAGCGAGCAGCGTTTCAAGACCGCGTTCGAGCACTCGCCGACCGGCCTCGCGATCTCCGGGGCGGGTGGCCGCTACCTGGCCGTCAGCCCGGCGCTCTGCGAGATGCTCGGGTACAGCGAGACCGAGCTCCTCGGCCTCGACTACTTCACGCTCACGCACCCCGACGACCGACCTCTCAGCCGGGAGCGCACGGGGCAGCTGAGCGAGGGGAAGCTCGACGGCTATCGCGTCACCAAGCGCTACCTGCATCGGGACGGAAGGACGGTCTGGGTCGAGCTGAGCGTCGCCGTCGTCCGGGACGCTGCCGGAGCCGTCGTCCAGCTGATCAGCCAGGCCCAGGACATAACCGAGCGCAAGCAGGCCCAGGACAATCTCACCGAGAGCCTCGCCATGCTCGAGGCGGCGCAGGAGATCGGCGACATCGGCACCTTCGTCAGCTGGCTGGCGCCGGAGAGGGCGGGACTCAACGAGTGCTCCAAGGGGTGCCTGAGGATCTATGGACGGGACGAAGCCGGCTTTGACGGCGAGACCTTCGTGCAGAGCATCCACCCCGACGACGCCGAGCGGGTTCGGGCGGCCAAGCTCGAGGCTCTCGAGGCAGGCTCGATCTACGACTCCCGGCATCGGATCATCCGGCCCGACGGCGCGATCCGCTGGATCCACGAGCGTGCGGTGAATGAGCGAGATGCCGCCGGGGTGCCGGTGCGCCTGGTCGGCGTCATGCGCGACGTCACCGAGGAGACGCTCGCCGCTGACGCGCTTCGGGCCAGCGAAGCCCGCAACGCCGCCGTGATCGAGGCTGCCGTCGACTGCCTGATCGTCACCGACACGGACAGCAAGATCACCGGGTTCAACCCGGCGGCGGAGCGCCTTTTCGGGTACCGGCGCCTGGACGTCCTCGGCCGCAACCTCACCGGCCTGATCGTCCCCGAGCGGTTCCAGGGCGCCCACCGAGCCGCGCTGCGCGCGCACCTCGCCAACGGGGACCGCCATTACCTGGACCGGCGGATCGAGATGATCCTCCATCGCGCGGACGGAAGCGAGCTCTCCGCCGAGGTCTCGATTTCGCGCTTCGAGGTCGATGGCGCACCCAACTTCTCGGCTTCCATCCGCGACCTCACCGACCGCGACCAGGTGATCGCCGGCCGTGAGCGCCTGGCCGACGTCCTCAACAACACACCGGTGATGCTCTACGCCTACGACAGCATCGGAGTGGTCACCCTGGCGGCCGGGCGGGCGACGATCAGCCTCCTCGGCGTCGAGCCGGGCGCCGCCCTCGGCCTCAACGCCTTCGACCTCCTCAACGATGTCCCGGAGGCGCTCGAGCACCTCAAGCGGGGGCTGGCGGGCGAGAGCTTCGCCGGCACCGTCGAGCTGGCCTCCCTGGGAATCTGGATCGAATCCCGCTACAGCCCGATCCTGGACGCGGACGGGAGGGTGCTCGGTATGACCGGGATGGCGATCGACATCAGTGACCGGGTGAAGGGCAACCAGGCGCGCGAGGAGAGCGACGCCAAGTCACGGCTGGTCGCGGTCGTCAACCACGAGGTGCGGACGCCGCTGAACTCGATCCTCGGCTTCACCGAGCTGCTCCTCAATGAAGGCGCCGGGCCCCTGACCGATAAGCAGAAGCGCTATGCGATCAACGTCGAGGCGGCGGGACGGCACCTCCTCGCGCTCGTCAACGACTCCCTCGACCTCTCCCGGATCGCTGCCGGCAAGATGGACATGGAGATCTTTGACCTGGAGCTGGCGCCGATCGTCGACCAGGCGGCCGGCCAGATCCAGCCGCTCGTCGATTCCCGCGGGCTCGAGATCCGGGTCGACGCGGGCGGCCGCCACTGGGTCAGGGCGGATCGCCGGCGGCTCCTCCAGGTGCTCTGGAACCTGCTCTCCAACGCGATCCGGCACACTCCCACCGGCGGGGTGATCACGATCTCCGCCCGGCTCATCGGCACGATGGCCGAGATCTCCGTCAAGGACACCGGGATCGGCATCCCGGCGAACCAGCTGGAGCGGATCTTCGAGGAGTACGCCCAGGTCGAGGGACAGGCCGACGGGACCGGCCTGGGCCTCCCCGTGAGCCGCCGTTTGGCAAAGTTGATGGACGGCGACATCCAGGTGATGAGCGAAGTCGGCGTGGGAAGCACCTTCACGATCACCCTTCCTCGGGGCCATACTTCTACGGCCTGAATGCGGAACCGGGGGAAGGTCGTGATAATCGAGGACTCGCCGGATGAGGCAGAGCTCCTCGCGGCGGCGTTGTCGGACGAGGCGTTCTCGCCCGTCCTCTGCGGCACCGCCGCGGAAGGGCTTGCCAGCGCGGCGGAGGGAAGGCCGGTCGGCGTGATCATCGACTGGGGCCTCCCTGATCGCCCCGGCGTCGACGTCTGCCGCGAGCTGCGGGCCAAAGACCCGCTGATGGCGATCATGTTCCTCTCCGGCCGGACCGACGAAGCAACCATCGCCCGGGCCCTGGACGCGGGCGCTGACGACTTCATCTCCAAGCCCTTTCGGCGCACCGAGCTGATCGCCCGGCTCGAGGCGCACGTCCGCAAGGCCAACGCGGCCATACCGCTCATCCGGGGGGCCGCCGCGGCGGGCTCGCCGGCCGCGACCGCCAACGGCCTCCGCTTCGGCGAGGTTGAGATCGACCTGGCCGCCCGCGAAGTACGCGTTGGCGGCGAGGCGGTGGGGCTCGGGCCGCTCGAGTTCAAGCTGGTCGAGTACCTCTGCCAGAACGCAGGCGTCGCGATCTCCCGCGACCAGATCATGAGCCAGGTCTACGGCTACGAGGCCGACATCTCGACCGAGCGGGTCGACCTGCTCGCCCGGCGCGTCCGCGCCAAGCTCGGCGAGGGACCATCGCGCGGCGGCCACCTGGTGGCCGTCCCCGGCTACGGCTACCGCTGGGAGCGGCGGCGGCGGGACGACTCGGCGCCGCTTTAGACCGGCTGAGCGTCATCGCAGAATGCCCCTCCGGCCGCTTCGCGGCCACCTCCCCACTGGGTGGGGAGGCAAGACTCGACTAATCGGGCGGCTGCCAGGAAGCCCGACCGACAGTCATCGTTGAATGCCCCTCCGGC
>DATCPJ010000272.1:0-20387 GCA_036570145.1 Candidatus Dormiibacterota bacterium | reverse complement strand
CGTTGAAGACGAACTGAGGCTCCAGGCCGCGGGCCGCATCGCTCGGGGACAGGGCGATCGCGGCGAGCCCGGTCTGCGCTTGCAGTGCAGCGGAGGTCCGGCCAAGGTCGGCCGCGGACGGCTCGTCGTAGCGGTAGACGGGCAGCTCCGAGGGCAGGCTGGGCAGCGTCCCGCCGAAGGTGAGGCCGGCCCCGGCGGCACCGCTGGTCAGTGGGAACTGCGGCGAGGTGACCGACCTTGCCGCACCCGGGGCGAGCGACGGCAGGACGCCGAACGCCGGCGCCGCGGCCTTCGAGTCGCCGAACGCCGGGGCTCCCGCCGAGGTCGGCGAGGCTGTGCTGCCGGCGCCGTGAAAGTTGCCGGCCAGCCAGGTGACCCCAAGCCCGACCACGAGCAGCAGCGCGAGCGCGGGAGCATAGCGGAGCGCCGGCTGGAACCTCCGGCCAAAACGCTGGTGCCAGGGGCGGCGCGCCTCGATCCGCCGCCAGAGCTCGTCTGAGAAGCCGTGGCGGGGCCTCGCCGAGGAGAACATCGCCTCCAGCTTGCGCTCGAGCTCGGGATCGTCAGCCATCGGGACGCAGCTCCCCGCGAAGGGCCTTGAGCGCCCGGTGGTAGAGCATCTTGGCGGCGTCCTCGCTGCAGTCCATCAGGTCGCCGATCTCGAGAAAGGTGAGGTCGGAGCGGTGCCTGAGGGCCACCACCTCCCGCTGCCGATCGGGCAGCCGGCGAACCGCCACCAGCAGCTCCGCGAAGAGGATCCGATCCTCGGCGACCTCCGAGGGGTCGGGACCGGCGCCCAGGCTCCGGCCGACCTCCTGCTCGACCCGGTCGCGCACCCCGGCCCGGCGATGCAGATCAAGGATCACGTTGCGCGCGATCCGGAAGAGCCAGGCCGCGGGCGTCGCCGCCGTCGGCTCGAAGCGGTCATAGGCCCGAAAGGCGTTGACGAAGACCTGGGCCGTCACGTCCTCCGCCTCTGCCGCATTGCGAAGCTGGGCGAGCGCGTACCCGTAGATCCGGGGCAGGAACTCTCGGTAGAGGTCCTCGAACTCGGGGCGCGGGGGCATGCGGCGTCATGGTAGCCAGCCATCTCGAGTAGAGCCAACGCTTTGTAAAGGTCAGCCGTAACGAGTTCGGGTCAGTTCAGGAGTGGCCCGATTTCACCCGGCCGGTTGCTGAAGACGGAGTCGGGGTGGCAGGCGCGCGCCCACATCGTGCTCAGCTGGTCGTCGACCGTCCAGACCCCGACCGCCCCGCCGGCCGCGCGTATCTCCTCCACCATCTGGGGGTCGAGCGTCCCGTAGTAGCAGGAGAAGAGGTGGGCGCCGGCGGCCCGCAGCATCGCCACCGGGTCGACGGGCCGGGAGGCGTCGATGATCCCGAGGTCGAGCTCGGGGGCGACCTCTTTCAGGTGTCGGATGCAGCGATGGTGGAAGGAGATCACGCTCACCCGCTCGACCATGTCGTTCTCGCGCAGCACGGCAGCCAGCTTCTCCTCCAGACCCGGGTAGGGGACCGGGTTCTGCTTGGTCTCGATCACCAGCCCGACCCGGTCGCGGACCAGCTCGAAGAGCTCCTCCAGCAGGGGGATCCTCTGGCCCTTGCCGGCATCCAGCTCCCGCAGCTCGGCGAGCGTGTGGGCGCCGACCATGCCAGTTCCATTGGTGGTCCGCTCGAGCAGATGATCGTGGATCACCGCCAGCTCGCCGTCGGCGGTCAGGTGCACGTCGCACTCGACCAGGTCGCAGCCGGCGTCGATCGCTGACCGGAATGAGTCCATGGTGTTCTCGGGATGCTCGGCCGGGTTGCCCCGATGACCGCCCAGCATGATCCGCCCCTCGGCCCGGGCGGCCTCCAAACGCTGCCGCATCGTGTACGGGCCCTGCATCGAATGGTGAGTCTAAACTCCTGCTCAATGTCCTCCACCGAGCCTCGAACCATCGCCGAGCTGCGCGCCTCGGGCCACCAGCGGGAGACCGTCAAGCAGGAGATGCGGCGCAACCTGCTCGCCCGGCTGCGCGAGCGCCGGTCCATCTTTCCCGGCATCGTCGGGTACGAGGAGACCGTCATCCCGCAGGTTTCGAACGCGGTCATCTCCGGCCACGACCTGATCTTCCTGGGCGAGCGCGGCCAGGCCAAGAGCCGGCTGATGCGGTCGATGACCGAGCTGCTCGACCCCGAGGTGCCGGTGATGGCCGGCTGCGAGATCAACGACCATCCCTTCGCCCCGATCTGCAAGCACTGCCGCGACGAGGTCGAGGCCCACGGCGAGGAGGCGGCGATCGACTGGCTTCCCCGCGACCGGCGCTACGGCGAGAAGCTGGCAACCCCGGACACCTCGATAGCCGACCTGATCGGAGAGGTCGACCCGATCAAGGTCGCCGAGGGCCGCTACCTCGCCGACGAGCTCACCATCCATTACGGCCTGGTGCCGCGGACCAACCGCGGCATCTTCGGCATCAACGAGCTGCCCGACCTCGCCGAACGGATCCAGGTCGGCCTGCTCAACATCATGGAAGAGAACGACGTCCAGATCCGCGGCTACCGGCTCCGGCTGCCGCTCGACCTCTTCGTCGTCGCCAGCGCCAACCCCGAGGACTACACCTCGCGCGGCCGCATCATCACGCCCCTAAAGGACCGCTTCGGCTCCCAGGTGCGCACTCACTACCCGCTCTCGGTCCCCGAGGAGATCGAGATCATGGAGGGCGAGCGCACGCTGCCGGGCCCCGAGGTCGAGGTGCTGGTGCCCGCCTTCATGAAGGAGATCGTGGCGGAGATCACCCACCACTCCCGGCGCTCGCCCCACATCTCGCAGTCGTCCGGCGTGTCCGTCCGGATGTCGATCGGCAACTACGAGAACCTGGTCTCCAACGCGATCCGGCGATCGGTCCGGCTGGGCGAATCGCTCGCCGTCCCGCGCGTCTCCGACCTCCAGTTCCTGGTCGCGTCGACCGCCGGCCGGGTTGAGGTGGAGGCGCTCGACGAGGGCAAGGAGGAACAGGTCCTCGCCCGCATCCAGCGATCCGCGATCAACGCCGTCTTCGGGCGCCACTTCACGGCCGGGCAGTTCGAGTGGCTGGTCCAGCGCTTCGAGGACGGGGTCTCCCTCGAGGTCGGCGAGGCGACCCCGGCATCGGCCTACCTGAAAGTGCTCAAGGACCCCGCCGAGCTCCAGGCCGCCACCAAGCGGCTCGGCCTCCCGGAAAAGGCCGAGGCCCAGGCAGCCGTGCTCGAGCTGGTCCTCGAAGGACTTCACCTGAACAAACGGCTGAATAAGGATGAGATGGATGGCAAAGTGCTTTACCGCCGCTGAGAACGATTTCCGGGGTCCCCGCGAAATCGAAGATTTCGTGGGGTGGAAAGACGAGATGGATGGCAAGGTCCTCTACCGGCGCTGAGACGAGCCAGGCGAACTGCGATCGCTGCAGCGCGCCCCTCACCAGGGACGCAAGCTACTGCGACGAGTGCGGGCAGCGCACCCGGGTGGCCGTCCGCCGGGTTCGCCTGGCGGTGCGGATCGAGATCCTCTTCTTCGGCGCGATCGCGCTGATGGTGCTCGCCTTCGCGGTCAGCCAGATCCCGCGTTAGGCGCAGGGCGGCTGAATGGAAGCTGACCAGACGCTGGAGCGAGAGGACGTGCTCACGATGCTCGGGGCCTGCCCGGAGCGGGTCCGCGATTACGTCATGGGGCTCGATGAGAGCCGCCTGGCCTACCGCCACGGTCCCGCCTTTCCGACCGTCCGCGAACTCGTCCTCCACGTCTCCGAGACCGGGTCGGCTGCGGACACCGCGCTCCGTCACGCCTGCCTCGACGGGGCGTCGGAGGTGGATGCCCGGGCCGCCCTCGAACCGCCCATCGAGGCTCTCGAGGGCGTCGCGCCGGCCCTCGAGAAGCTGGCCGACCTGGGCCGCGTCCGCCGCCGCACGATGGACCTGCTTCGCGGCCTCACGGCCGCCGACTGGGACCGGGTCCTGATCGACCCGAGCATCGGCGAGTTCAGCGTGCTCGACTTCTGCCGCCTGGTCGCGCAGCACGAGATGGGCCACCTGTCCCAGGTCCGGAACCTGACGAGTCTCCTTCCCGATTAAAGGATCGACCTGCGAGCGCCGTCCGCACTCGCGTTAACGGCTACGTGGTCAGCCGGCCGTTAGTTGAGGCTCACCCGGGGTTCGGTCCACCACAAAGGCACAAAGACCCCCAAGACGCACAGAGGGATGAGGACGAAAATAGATGGCCATCTATGGTCAAAAAAGAAATCGTCCTTAGTGGGTCCTTCGTGTCCTTGGTGTCTTTGTGGTTCCGGACCAGCCGTCGGCCGTACTCGGACTGCCTCAGAGTGACCACTCGCTAGCGGTTCGTTTCCTGCCTCACGAAAAGGGCTGTTCCGACCACAAGGAAGACCACGAACATCGCCGCCATCACGACCAGGTTCGTCAGAGGATCGAAGAGGACGATCTTCGAATACTCCGGGCGGCCGGCGTAGAGAACCCCGCGCAAGAGGTCGACCGGGTAGCGCATCGGCGAGATCAGCGAGAAGGGCGCCAGGTACCAGGGCAGGATCTTGATCGGGTTGAAGATCCCCGCCAGGAAGAATTGCGGAAAGAGGAGGAAGGGAAAGATCTGCTGCGCCGCGCGCTGGTTGTTGAGCAGTGACATCGCGCTGACGCCGAAGGCTGCCCCGAGGAAGCAGGCGAGGATGCTGATGGCAAGCATGACGACCAGCATCGGAAGCGTGAGGTGCACCCCGAGCACCGCAGCCAGCACGAACATCGGCAGCGCCTGGAAAAGGGAGACGGCGCTCTCGCCCAGGATCTTTCCGAAAACGATCGAATAGCGCGAGATCGGCGAGACGAACATCTCCTGGCTGAAGTCCTGCTCGCGGTCGTCGATGAGCGAGATCAGGCCCTGTGCGGCCGACTGGAAGAGCGTCATGCCGAGCACGCCGGTGAAGATGAAGCCGATGAAGTTGAAGCCGGCGGCCTTCCCCAGGTTGCCCTGCAGGGTGCCGCCCATCAGCCCGATGAAGATGAACGGGAAGACGATCGAGAAGCCGAGCCTGGCGCGATCGCGGAGCAGCTTCAAGAAGTCACGCGAGGCGACGGTCAGGATGGCGTTGACCTCGGTCATTCCATCTCCGTCCCGACGATCTTGAGGTAGGCGTCCTCGAGCGAGGGCGCGTGGGTCCGGAGCACGGTCAGCTCGGTGTCGAGGGAGCGGATCACGTCCTGCGCCGAGCGGCCGTCGAGAATGACGTGGAAGGGGCCCGATTCGCGCACCGTGAGGCCGCGCCGCTCCAGCTCGCGACACAGCGCTGGGCGGTCGGCGGCGTCGATGACCAGGTACTCCTGGAGTAGGTCGGCCTTGATCTCGTCCGGCGTCCCGAGCTTCACGACCCGTCCCTTGTCGAGGATGCAGATCCGGTCCGCCTCCTCGGCCTCATCCAGGTAGTGGGTCGTGAGCACGACGGTGGTATCGCTCTTCGCCCGCACCTCCCTCAGGTAGTCCCACAGGTTGCGCCGGGTGGCGGCGTCGAGACCGGCGGTGGGCTCGTCCAGGAAGAGCACCTTGGGGCGGTGCATCAAGCCGCGGATGATCTCCAGCTTGCGCATCATGCCGCCGGACATCTTCTTCAGCGGCTTGAAGATCTCCTCCTCCAGGCCGAGCAGCGAGGCGAGGTCGGTGACGTGGCGGCGGTACTCCACGGGCATCATCCGGAAGAACGGCCGGTAGGGGTAGAGGCCGTAGAGGATGGCGTGGAAGCGGACGTTCTCCTCGCCTGACAGGTTCCGGTCGATGCTCGGCTTCTGGAAGATGATTCCCACCTGCCTGCGAACCTGCGCCGCCTCGCGAACGGCATCGGCGCCGCCGATCGTGATCTGCCCTGAAGTCGGCGCCAGCGTGGTCGTGAGGATCGAGATGGTCGTCGTCTTGCCGGCCCCGTTGGGACCGAGCAGCGCGAAGAACTCGCCCGCCTGGACCGAAAAGGAAACGCCGTCGACCGCGTTCTTGTCCGCCTTCTTGTAGCGCTTGACGAGATCGCGCACCTCAATCACCGGTTCGCTCACGTCCGGACAGTATCGGCGGAGCGAGTCTGGCCAGGAGAGAGGGTGGACGGCGCCGGGCACTGCGCCCGGCGCCATCCGAGGGAGGGAGGAGCTAACCGTACAACGATTCAGGATGATTCGCTGACCAGTTGCTCACGGTATTGCGCCAGCCGGCCCAGGCTGATGGCTTCGCGGACCTCCTCCAGCAGCCGCGCCGTGAAGCGGAGATTGTGCTCGGCCATGAGCGGGACCGCGAGCATCTCGTGAGCCTTGAGCAGGTGCCATAGATAGGCCCGGCTGCAGCGAGCGCAGGTGTGGCAATCGCAGCCTTCTTCGAGCGGACCGTCCTCGACCGCCCTGGCCGAGCTGGTCAGGTCGAGACGGAAGCGAGGCAGCCCCCGATGAAGCGCATGGCCATGGCGGGCGATGCGGGTCGGCATCGCGCAGTCGAAGGTGTCGATGCCGCGGAGCCCCCCCTCGACCAGGTCGTCCGGCTCGCCGACACCGAGCAGGTGACGCGGCCGGCCCGCGGGCAGCAAGGGCACGACGAGGTCGACGACCCCGTACCAATCCTGCTTCGTCTGGCCCAGGCAGTCCCCGATCGCCATGCCCGCGAAGGGCAGATCAGCGATGGCGGCGGCGGAGAGGCGCCGGAGCTCGGGGTAGACACCGCCGTGGTTGATCGCGTAGAGCGACTGGGTGCCGGCCATGCCAAGGCGCTCGAACGCGTCGAGGCAGCGGCGCGCCCAGCGGATGTTCCGCTCGGTGGCAGCGCGGGTGTAGTCGGCGCTGACGTGAAAGGGCGTGCATTCGTCGAGGCACATCAGGAGGTCGGCGCCAAGGTCGCGCTGCAGCTCCATGTTCGACTCGGGCGTGAAGCGGTGGCGGCTGCCATCGATGTAGGACCTGAAGTCGGCTCCCCCCTCGTCGACCTTGACCGCCTCGACGAGCATCGCCTCGTCGGGCATCGGGGTGCGCCGCCGGCCCTTCACCTCGTCGGCGACGTGGCCGTGTTGGAAGCTGAAGATCTGGAAACCGCCGCTGTCCGTTGCGAGCACCCCCTCCCAGCCCATGTAGCGGTGGAGTCCGCCGGCGCGGGCGACGGCGCCGCCGCCGGGCTGGAGATGGAGGTGGTAGGCGTTGACGATCAGCGCGGCGATTCCCGCGCGGGCAGCGCTCTGGGAGTCGAGGCCCTTGAGCGCGGCCCGGGTGGCGACCGCGAAGAAGCCGGGCGTCTCGATCACGCCGTGCGGGGTTCGGAGCAGGCCGCGACGGGCGGCTCCGTCGGTGGCCGTGACTTCGAAGGTCAGCATGCCGCCTCCGCGGCGGGCACCTTCGCCTGTCGGCCGAGGAAGGGCACCGCGGCGAGCGCCAGCAGGCAGACGACGGCGATCGAGAGGAAGGGCAGGGTGATCCAGTAGCTGAACAGGAAGCCACCACCGAGCGCGCCGAGGGCCTCGACCCCGACCGTGAACATGCCGAAGAGGCCTTGCGCGCGGCCCTGCTGGCTGGCGGGGACGACGCGGCTGATCTCGGCGTAGACAGCGGGCATACCGCCCAGCGTGCAGACGGCCTCCAAAAAGCTCAGCCCCATCACGATCGGGATGCTCCGGGTGAACCCGTAGGCGATCGCGAAGACGGCCGCGAAGAGCAGCGTGAGGAAGACCATCGACCGGATCCCGAAGCGGTCGCCGAGACGTCCGGCGGCGCCGCTGAAGAGGATGATCGGCAGTGAGTAGACGCTGACCGATACCCCGGCCACCAGCGGGGAGCCGCCGAGCGCGGTCATGTAGAGGACCCACATCGCGGTGTACACCCCGCTCATGTAGGCCCACGCGGCGCCGGCCAGGACGGCGGGAAGAAGCGCCAGCAGCAGCTTGGTCGGCACCAGGCCGGTTACCGCCTGGCCCGGAGCGGCGTGCTCCTGGACCGCCACCTGCCGGGGCAGCGACACGAGCATCGCCGCACCGGCCAGGCAGGCAAGCGCGGAGAGGGAGAAAACCAGGTTCAGGTTGAAGAGGGCGAGCCCGCCGCCGATGATCGGACCGACCAGGAAGCCGCCGATGCTCGACCCCTGCCAGTGGCCGTAGACGGTGGCCCGCATCTCGGGAGGCGTCAGGTCCGCCAGCAGGGCGCGAGCGGCCGGCATGTAGAAACCGCCCAGCGCGGCGTGGACGAAGCGGATCACGATCAGCGTGTTGACAGGCAGAGGCACCAGGTAGACGAGGAAGAAGAGGGCGTAGGCGGCCATGCTCAGGATCACGATCGTCCGCCGGCTGTAACGGTCCGCCAGCCAGCCTCCCGGGGCCTGGACGAGCAGGTTCCCGAGCAGCGCCGAGGCGCCGATGACGCCGACCAGCACCGGTCCTCCACCCCGCCCCTCCACGAAGAGGGGGACGATGGGAAAGAAGAAGCCGAAGCCGAGGTTGTCGAGGACGTTCCCGGCGAGGAGCACCCAGGCGGCCCGAGGAACGCCGGAAAAGCCAAGCCGGGTCTGGATCACAGCCCGCAGATGCTAACGAGTAGCCGGACGACCCCCTCAGCAAGACACCCTCCCCACTTGTGGGAGGGAAACGAATCCAAGCAAGACACCCTCCCCAGGTCAAAGACACCCTCCCCACCGGGTGGGGAGGGAAGGGTGGGGCGTATCAGCAGCCTGAACCGGCTTCAAGGGCGACGGCGAGGGGGTGGGTTGATTAAGGGCTTGTATTTAGAGTCAGTGCTTGTCCCCACCCTTCCCTCCCCGCAGAGCGGGGAGGGGGAAAACCGCCTCTTGGTGCGCGCCCAGGCTTATGCCTGTTTTGCGAGCTCCTGGAGGCAGTAGCCGAGGATCCGGGAGAAGGCCGGGAACGGGTGGATCAGGTCGGCGAGCACCGCCAGCGGGGTCTTCGCCTTGACCGCCAGGGACAGTTCGGAGAGCATCTCGCCCGCCCTCGGCTGAAGGATCGTAGCGCCGACCAGGACACCCGCCGCGCGGTCGCCCACCAGCTTCACGACCCCCTCGTGGAAGTCGTGGATGTAGCCGCGGGCACTCTCCGCCGGGTCCGTCGTGAAGGTGATGACGTCCCGTCCGGCGGCCCGCGCGGCGGCCTCACTCAGGCCAACTGAAGCTACCTCGGGGTCGGTGAAGGTGACCCGGGGGACGGCCAAATGGTCCGCCCTTGAAGGCTTGCCGGCCAGCGCCCGGCCGATCAGCTGCCCGTGGTAGTAGGCCAGGTGGGTGAAGCCGCCCAGCCCGTTGACATCCCCGCCGGCGTAGATGCCGTCCCCGGCCAGCAGCGTTATCGGATCCACCTTGAGCCAGCCGCGTTCGTTGGTCGCCAGGCCGGCCGCTGGCAGGTCGATGGTGGCGAGCCGCGGCCGCCGCCCCGTCGCCACCAGGAGCACCTCACCTTCGATGCCGGGAGCGCCGTCGACAAGGACCCGGATCCCGCTTGCGGTCTGCTCGACCCCGACGACCTTGTGCCCGGTATGGACCACGATCCCCTCGCCGGCGAGGTGCTTGCCGAGCAGCTCGCCCACCTGCGGCTCTTCGGCCGGGACGACCCGCGGGCCGCCTTCGATGATGTGGACCTCGGAACCGATCCGGGCGTAGGCCTGGCCCAGCTCGACGCCGATCGCGCCGCCGCCGAGGATCGCCAGGGAGGCCGGAAGGGCTTTCGGGAGTGTGGCCTCGCGGTTGGTCCAGAAGGGGACGTCGGCAAGGCCCGCGATCGGCGGAACGAACGGGTCGGTGCCGGTCGCGATGACGACGCCGCGTCGGGCTGTCAGGGTCCGGCCGCCGACGGTGACCGTCCGTGGCCCGGTGAGGTGCGCCTCGCCCCGGATCAGCTCGACCCCGTCGCCCGCGATCGCCTTCGCCGCATTGGAGTCGTCGAGGTCGCGGGCCATCCAGGACACACGTTTGGAGATCTTGGGGAAGTCGACCGTCCACTCGACCCGGCTCGCCGCCAGGGTGCGGGCGTCGCGCGCCTCGTCCAGCGTCTCGGCCGAGCGAAGCAGCGTCTTGCTCGGGATGCAGCCCCAATAGGGGCATTCCCCACCGACCAGTTCGCGCTCGATGACGGCCATGGTCAGGCCGGAGCCCCTCAGCTCCCCCGCCACGGCCTCTCCGCAGACGCCGCCGCCGAGGCAGATCACATCGAACTCATCCATCGCCATCCCCCTCCGGCGCCGGCAGCGCCCGCAATGACTCCTGCAGCGAGTGGGCGTTGAAGTCGCCCAGGTAGCTCCCGTCGGCGTAAACCGGGACCGAGTCGCGGCCGGCTTCCAGCAGCTCGGCCAGAGCATCCGCGAGCGTTGCCGTGGAGGGCACTCGGTGAGCCTCGGCCGGCTGCTCAGCCCGGCGCAGGCTGGCAGGGTTGATCGAGGTCACGGCGAGCAGCTTGAGCACCCGTTCATGACCCAGGAAACCGGTTACGAAGTCGTTGGCGGGGCGCCCGAGGATCTCCGCCGGGGTCGCGTACTGCTCGACCTTGGCGCCGAAGTTCAAAAGCGCGATCCGATCGCCGACCCTGACCGCCTCGTCGATGTCGTGGGTGACGAAGACGACCGTCTTGTTCAGCGTCCGCTGGATCCGCAGGAATTCGTTCTGAAGGCGCTCTCGGGTGATCCTGTCGACGGCTCCGAAAGGCTCGTCCATGAGCAGGATCGGCGGATCGGCGCCGAGGGCGCGGGCAAAGCCCACCCGCTGCTGCTGGCCGCCCGAGAGCTGGTGCGGATAGCGGCCCCGATATTCACCGGGGTCGAGTCCGACGAGCTCAAGCAGCTCGTCGACCCGCTGCTTGATGCGGGCGCGGTCCCAGCCCCAGAGCCGGGGCACGGTGGCGACGTTCTCTCCGATCGTCTGGTGGGGAAAGAGACCAGTTCGCTGGATCACGTAGCCCATCTTCAAACGGAGCTTGACGGGGTCGACGTGAGTGACGTCCTCGCCGTCGACCACGATCCGGCCGGAGGATGGTTCGATCAGCCGGTTGATCATCCGAAGGGTCGTGCTCTTGCCACAGCCAGAGGGGCCGACCAGGACGCAGGTCTCTCCCTCGCGGATGTCGAGCGTCAGGTTTGCAACGGCGTTACCGCCACCCGGGTAGTGCTTGCTGACCGAGTCAAGCGCGATCATCGCCGCCACGTCGTTAGTGGAGTGTCCGGCGATTTGGTCGTCCCAATGGCCGCAGGCGACCCGGAGGGTCGGCGGTCAGGACGTCGAGGTCGTGCGAAGGGGTGGCACTAGGCGAAGCGCAGCCGTAGCTGCGTGACAACGACGGGCCGGGCCCCCTGAGCCCGGCATCGGCGTCCTGAGCGGATCCGTTGTCGACCTCATTGCCGGACATTCCACTAGCGTAGGCGAGGTGCTGGTGGCGGCATTCCTTGATGCCACGGATCCCTGGATCCGCTGGGACTGGTTCTGGCGCCACGTCCCCGAGTTCCAGCTTCGCCTGGTCGAGCACATCCAGCTGACGGTGATCGCGGTGGTCCTCGGCCTCCTGATCGCGGCGCCGCTGGGCGTGGTCGCCGCGCGCTGGCGGCCCCTCCGTGATCCCCTGCTGGCCGTCGGCGGGGTCCTCTACACAGTCCCCTCGCTGGCCTTCTTCGCGTTCTTCATCCCCTTCACCGGCCTCTCGCTGGCAACGGCCGAGATCCCCCTCGTCAGCTATACGCTCCTGATCCTGCTGCGGAACATCGTCGTCGGGCTGGACGGCGTCCCCGCCGACGTCCTCGACGCCGCCCGGGGAATGGGCTACCGCCCGCTGGCCATGCTGCTCCGGATCGAGCTGCCGCTGGCGACGCCGGCAATCCTGGCCGGGCTCAGGATCGCGACGGTCACCACGATCGGCCTGGTCACGGTGACCGCGCTGATCGGCCAGGGCGGGTTGGGATCGCTGATCAACACCGGGCTGATCGAGGATTTCAAGACGCCATTGGTGGTGGGCACCGTCCTCTGCGTCCTCCTGGCCCTGGGCGCCGATCTCGGTCTCGCCGGCGTCGAGCGGGCGATCACCCCCTGGTCGCGGCAGAGGAGGACCTAAAAAGGGATGGGCTTCGCCGCCGCCGTCTTTGCCTGGTTCGCCTCTCCGGCTCACTGGAGCGGGCCGGGCGGCGTGCCGATCCGCCTGCTCGAGCACGTCCAGATCTCAGCCGTGGCGATGGCGGTCGCGATCGTGGTGGCCCTGCCCATCGGCATCACCCTGGGTCACCTCCACCGCTTCGGCAACCTGGCCATCAACGTCTCCAACGTCGGCCGGGCGATCCCGTCCTTCGCCATCCTCGTCATCGCGTTCGAGATCTTCGGTCTCGGCGACATCCCCGCATTCGCCGCCCTCACGCTTCTCGCGATCCCGCCCATGCTCACCAACAGCTACATCGGCGTGCGTGACGTCGATCCCGAGGTGCTGGACGCCGCCCGGGGCATGGGCATGCGCGAAAGAAGGATGGTCTTCGGCATCGAGCTGCCGCTGGCGATCCCACTGATCATGGCCGGGATCAAAACGTCGGCCGTGCAGGTCATCGCCACGGCGACCCTGGCCGCGATCGTGGCGGGGGGCGGCCTCGGACGCTATATCCTCGACGGGCTGGGGCAGCGGGACGACACCCAGGTATTCGCCGGCGCGCTGCTGGTGGCGGTTCTGGCGCTCGCCGTCGAGCTGTCGTTGTCAGGATTGGAGCAAATTCTCGTTCCTCGCGGTTTGAGGGAAGGATCAGGCAACATCCCGATGGAGAAGATTCCGATGGAGCCGATCCGCCCCCAGGGCATGATCTGAAGATTTCGTCACAAATCTAGGAGGAGAAGACACCGATGCAGAACTTCAAGTTCCGGCCATTAGCGATCGCCATCCTCGCCATTTCCCTGGTGGCCAGCGCATGCGGCGGCTCAACCCCCGCGCCCGCGAGCACGCCCCGAGGGACCGTAGTCGTCGGTGGCTTCAACTTCAACGAGTCGACCATCCTGGCCGACATCTACGGCAAGGCGCTTGAGGCTAAGGGGTACACCGTCACCTACAAGACCAAGCTCGGCAACCGCGAGATCGTGGAGCCCGCCCTCGCCAGCGGCAACATCGATTTCTATCCCGGCTACGCGGCCACCGACCTCGAGTTCATCAACAAGGGGAAGGGCGAGGCAACCGGCGATGCGCAGGCGACCACCGACAAGCTCAACACCTACCTCAGCGCGATCAGCGCCAAGGCCCTCACGCCGTCACCGGCAATCGACGCCAACGCCTTTGCGATGACCAAGGCAAACGCCACCAAGTACAACGTAACCAAGCTCTCCGACCTCGCCCCGGTTGCCTCCCAGCTGACCCTTGGCGGTCCCCCAGAGTGCCCGACGCGGCCTTTCTGCGCGGTCGGTCTCTCGAAGACCTACGGAGCCACCTTCAAGGCGTTCAAGGCACTCGACGCTGACGGACCGCTTACCCGGGCCGCCCTCACCGGCGGCCAGATCGACGTCGGCCTCGTCTTCTCCAGTGACGGAGACCTCGACAGCCGGGGCTACGTTGTCCTCCAGGACGACAAGCACCTCGAGAACGCCGACAACGTCGTGCCGATCGTGCGGACGAAGGTGCTCAACTCGGAGATCACGACCCTCTTCAACAGCATCTCTGCCGCTCTCAACACCACGGACCTCCGGGCCATGAACAAGAGCGCGGACGTCGACAAGCAGGATCCCGACGTGCTCGCGAGCACCTGGCTCAAGACGCACAACTTCACCAAGTAGGGAAATTGAGCAGCGGGCAGGATCTCCTCGACCTCGTCGACTGGCGCCGGCGGGTCGGGGACCTGTACCGGCTGCGCGGTCCCGGCGCGCTGGAAGAGTTCCGGCGCGGCCGGGATCAGCTCTTTCGGACCCACCCGCAGTCGCCGATCGAGGACCGCCCTGAGTTCGCCGGCCTCGACTACTTTCCAGGCGACCCCGCGTACCGCGTTGACGCCGCGTTCGAGCCTTCGGCCGATCCCGCCGAGCTGGTGATCGACACCGGCGGCGAGGACGGCGCCATCCGCTACCGGCGCGCCGGTCACCTCCGATTCACTCTTGCGGGTACCGAATGCAGCCTGCTCGTGCTGTCGCTGACTGCCTACGGTGGCGGTCTCTTCCTGCCCTTCAAAGACGGGACCTCACGTAGTGAGACCTACGGCGGCGGCCGCTACCTCTTCGACACCGTGAAAAACACCGACGGGTTGGCCCTCGAGATCGAGGTCGGATCGCCCAGGCTGGTCATCGACTTCAACTACGCCTACAACCCCTCCTGCGCCTACAACCCGCGCTGGGCCTGCCCACTGGCGCCGCCCGAGAACGTGCTCCCGATCCCGATCCGGGCAGGCGAGAAAAACTACCGCCATTAGCTCCGGGTCCGCCCGTCCCGTTCGGACAGAGAGACGAGCTAGGCCGTGATACCGGTCTCCGCGCGGCTCTCTGAGGAGGGCGCCACCGCCCGGATCCCGACCAGGTTGACCACCGCCCCCGCCAGCAGCAGCCCGGCGCCGACCAGCATCGCCACGTGGAAGGCGTCGCCGGAGGCGAGCCTGGCGGCCGTCGCCAGGGCGTGGCCGGTCCCCGGCGCAGGTCGGTTCAGGGGGCTGACCGCCGACCGCAGCGCCGGCGAGGCGGGGTCGCCGCCCACCCGCCGGGCCAGGGAGTCGTAGAAGGTCGAGGTCACCGCGATGAAGACGACCGCGCCCGCCAGCTGGGGCCCGATCCGGGAGATCGCGTTGTTGATCGCCGAGCCGAGGCCGGAGTTGCGGACCGGGACCGAGGTCATCAGGACCGAGGTGAGCGGCGCCACCAGGATCGAGATGCCGATCCCGAACAGGATGCTGCCGGGCAGCAGGTTGACCAGGAAGTCGACCGGCGGGAGATAGCTGGCCGGGTTGGCCGGGTTGACGATCCAGGCCACCTCGAGGGCAGGCGCCCGTGCGAACCAGAGCACTCCCAGCGCCATCAGAACGGGACCCACGAACATGAACCAGCGGGGACCGTAGCGGCCGGACAGCCTGCCGATCCGGGAAGAGAGGACTGTCAGCAGGATGCTCCCCGGCAGCCCGCTCAGTCCGGCGGCGGCGGCGTCGTAGCCGAGCGTCCCCTGCTGGAAGAGGGCCAGGTTGTAGAAGACGACGTAGAGCGCGCCGTAGATCAGCAGCGTCGAGATGTTGACCACGGTGAAGCTGCGCGACCTGAAGAGCGAGGGTGGGATCAGGGGGTGTGGCCGCCGGGCCATCAGCGGCAGCAGGGCAGCCGTCGCGACCGCGCCGATCGCCAGGGCGATGAAGGCGATGGGATCGCGCCACTCGCGCTGCTGGCCGTAGATCGCCCCGAAGGCGAGGCCGCCGACCGCCAGCGCGACGACCGCGGCGCCCAGCCAGTCGAAGCGCGGCGATGCCTGCTCGTCCCGGCTCTCCTCGACGTGCCGCAAGACGGCGTAGAGGGCGAGGACGACGAGCGGGATGTTGAGCAGGAACACCGCGCGCCAGGAGACGGTGTCGACCAGCACGCCCCCGACGAAGGGGCCGAGGAGGGTGGTTCCCGAGGTCGCCCCGGCCCAGATGCCGTAGGCACGAGCCTGGCCCGGTCCGCTGAAAGCGGCGGCGATCAGCGAGAGCGAGCCGGGAACCAGGAGGGCGCCCGCCGCGCCCTGGAGAAGCCGGAAGACGACCAGCAGCTCGAGGTTGGGCGCGAGTCCGCAGAGGATGGAGGTCAGGCCGAAGCCGACCAGGCCGATGGCGAACACCCGCCGCCGCCCGTAGTAGTCGTTGATCGCCCCGGCCAGGATGAGCAGCGCGCTGAGCGTCAGCAGGTAGCCGCTGTAGACGTAGGTCTGGCCCTCGAGCACGCCGAAGAGATGGACGGGGAGCTGCCGCCCGATCTGGGGGAGCGCCACGTTGACCACCGAGGAGTCGAGGAAGACGATGCCCGAGCCGAGAACGGCGGCCACGAGCGTCCAGCGCTGAGCAGGCTTCAAACGCGGTTATCGTATGGGCGATGGACAGGGACGCCGCGCTCGCCGGGTTCGACAGCGCGCGCGACAGTTTCCTCGCCGCCCTCCAGGAAGCGCCTGACGAATCCCTCGCCTACCTCCGGAGCGGCGACATCTACGCCATCGGCGGCCTCGCCGTGCACTGCAATTGGGTCCTCAAGCACTACCGCCGCGTTCTCGATCGCTTCGACCGGCCGGCCGCGGGTGAGTTCCGGACAAGCGATCCCGAGGGCGAGAATGAGGCCGCCAACCGGCGGGCGCTCGCCGGCCTCGCGCCCGCTCAGCGGAGCGCCGAGCTGGCCGAGCTGGGCAGTCTGCACCAGGCCGTGAAGCAGGCGGCCCTGGCGGTTCCAACCGGCGCCTGGGAAGAGAAGACGCCCGTCTTCTACGGCGACGCCGCCGAGGCCTACCCGACCAGCCCGGACGACGTCATCGGCTGGCTTCGCGACCACTACCAGGAACACGTCCCACACGCGGGAGAGCTGCTGGCCGAGTGGCGCGCCTCCCGGGCCCAGTGACGGAAACCGGGTCGAGCGCCGAACCGCAGCCGGCCGAGGCCTCCACCACCACCGACGGCGCAGCACCTTCTGCCTCGGGCGCGCGCAAGCGGCGGCGGGGCGGCAAGGGCAAGAGCGGCGGCGGGGCCGGTGGTGGCGGCGGCCGCGCCGTCCAGTACTGGATGGTCGTCACCTCGCCCGACAACTTCACCCGGACGCGCGAGCACGGGTTCAGCATCCAGGGCGTCAAGAGCCGGCATAAGAACCGGGTCGCCAGCATGCACGCGGGCGACCGGCTCCTCTACTACGTGCACGGCCGGATGGCGTTCTCGGCAACGGCGACGATCACCTCGCCGATGTATGAGGACCACACGCCGATCTGGCGCACCGACCGCCGCGAGGAGGACTACCCGTGGCGGGTCCACATCCGCCTCGATCAGCTGCTCGAGGAGCCGGAGTGGGTGCTGGCCAAGTACATCGCCTACCGGCTCGAATACGTCAAGAAGTGGCCCCCCGAGCACTGGCCGCTTGCCTTCCAGGGCCACCTCCACCAGCTGCCGAAGACCGACTTCACGCTGCTCGAGGACGAGATCCTCCGCCTCGTCCGAAGGGCACGCGCCACGGACCCGGTTGCCGGCTGACCCGCTCGGCGTCCGGGCCGCCTGCCGCCGGGTGGTCGAGGAGGCGCTCGAGGTCCGTCTCGGTCCGCTCGATGCGGCGGCCGCCTCCCTCCACGACCGCGACGTCCCCCGCTGGGACCGGAAGCGTCACTACTCGGGCGAACGGCTGGTCGAATACGTGCTCGTCCTGGATACCCTCAACTTCTCCTTCTGGGGCTCGGGCCGCGGCTACTGGCAGCTTGCGGAGGCGCTCCGCAACGCATTCGCGGCAGGCGATCCACTGTGGGAGCCGGCGCGGCTGCTGGAGCTCGACCAAGCCGGCTTGGCGACGGTGATCGGCGAGTTCCCGATCCCCGACCGGCGGCTGGCGGCGCTCCACGAGCTGGCTCACCTGGCCGAGCGTGAGGCGGACGGGTCGTTGGCTTCGCTGGTCCCGCCCAGCGCACCTGAGCTGGCCGAGTTTCTCTCTCGCAACCTGGACTCGTTTCGCGATGTTTCCACCTATGGAGACTTCGAGGTGCCCCTGTTGAAGCGCGCCCAGATCGCAGCGGCCGACCTCTGGGGGTCGGGCGCCATCCGCTTCGAGGACGTCGACCAGCTGACGTGCTTCGCCGACTACAAGCTGCCCCAGGCGCTCCGCCACCTGGGAGCGCTCGAGTACTCGCCCCACCTCGCCCGGCGGGTCGACGACTGGGTGGAGCTCGACCCCGGCTCGCCGGAGGAGGTCGAGATCCGGGCGGCGACCGTGGTTGCCGTCGAGGAGCTCCGCGAGCGGCTGGCCGCCGGCGGCCGCCAGCTGACGGCGGTCGAGATCGACTGGATGCTCTGGGACTACTCCCAGGGCCTCTTCCCGGTCCGCCCTTACCACCGCACACGGACGGTCTTCTACTGAGCGTGAAGGTCCGCAAGCCGGTCGCCCATCTTCTCCGGGTCGATCCCGCGTTCGCCGCGATCGTCGCCGCGGCGCCCGATTTCGCGGTTCACGGTCGCAGGCAGGGCGACTACTTCAACGCGCTGGTCCGCGCGATCGTCTACCAGCAGCTGGCGACCAAGGCGGCGGCGGCGATCCACGGGAGGTTCATCGCCCTCTTCGGCGGCGAGCCGACGCCGGCCGCCATCCTGGCGACTCCCGACGAAGCGCTGCGAGCGTGCGGGCTCTCGACGGCCAAGACGCTCGCCGTCCGCGACCTGGCGCTCAAGTCGACCGACGGCACAGTCCCGCTGGAGCGGATCGAAAAGCTCCCCGACGATGAGATCGTGGCCCGGCTGTCGGCGGTGCGCGGGATCGGCCGCTGGACGGCCGAGATGTTCCTCATCTTCCAGCTCGGCCGCCAGGACGTCTGGCCGGTCGACGACCTCGGCGTGCGCCGCGGCTACGCGGTGATCCACCGCCTGCCCGAGTGGCCGAAGCCGAAGCAGCTCCAAGTCCTGGGCGAGATCTACCGGCCCTACCGAACGGCCGCCGCGTGGTACTGCTGGCGAACAGCGGACGACATCGACTTTTAAGTTTTTGCCAATTACCGATTCCTGAGCAGCCTGTCAATTTTCCCCCTCCCCACAATGTGGGGATGGCAGCGTGGGGCCAACCATCTGCGCATGTTGCTGACCTCAGTAGGAGTCCACCCACCGATTCCTGAGCAGCCCGTCAATTTTCTCCCTCCCCACGATCGTGGGGAGGGCAGGGTGGGGCCAACCATCTGCGCATGTTCCTGACCTCAGTGGGAGTCCACCCACCGATTCCTGAGCAGCCCGTCAATTTTTCCCCTCCCCACGATGTGGGGAGGGCAGGGTGGGGCCAACCATCTGCACTAATTCCTGCCCGCGGGGTGCATGAACGGCACGGCACGCCTCCAAAATGGCCTCCAGCACATAGTCCATCCGCAGCGCGGCGTCATCCGCTCTGAATCGAATAACCTGGCAGCCTTTCGCCTCCAGATAGCGAGTCCGATCTTCATCGGCAGCCAGGCGCTGGTCATGAACAGGGCCGTCGATCTCAACGACGAGCCGCGCCGCGGGAGCGTAAAAGTCGGCTATGTAGGGGCCGATTGGTGCCTGCCGTCGGAATTTGAACCCGGCCAGCTTTCGTCCCCTCAATTCGAACCAGACGAGGGACTCCAAGGCTGTCATCTCGCGCCGCAGCTCTCGGGCCCGTTCAGTCCGCCATGAGGCCACCGGAGAAGCATGCGATCGGAGACGGGAACCTAAAAGAACGGCTGTTAAGAGGGCCGCCGAAATGAACCCCCCGCTATGATCTCCCGCGCTCTCGCCCTCCTCGCCGGTTAGGTGGGCCGACCGCAGGCGAAAATGCTTCGAGTTGGATTGGGGTTGTGAGGCCTCTGTTTAGCCCCACCCTGCCCTCCCCACTGCGTGGAGAGGGTGTCCAGATTCCCCCCTGCCCTCCCCACTGCGTGGAGAGGGTGTCCAGATTCCCCCTGCCCTCCCCATTTTTGGGAGGGAATCTAGGGGTAAATCCCCCGGTCGGCCGTCGCCACCGCCACTCGGTTCACCGCCAGCAGGTACGCGGCCATCCGCATGTCGACCTTTTTCTCTTCGCGGATGGCGAGCACCTCTTTGAAGGAGCGCGTCATGATCGACTCGAGGCGCGCGTTGATCTCGTGCTCGGACCAGAAGAACGACTGCAGGTCCTGGACCCATTCGAAGTAGCTGACCGTGACGCCGCCGGCGTTGGCCAGGATGTCCGGCACCAGGATCACGCCCCGTTTGCGGAGGATCTCGTCCGCCTCTGGCGTCGTCGGGCCGTTGGCGCCCTCGACGATCAGCTTGGCCTTGATGTCGTGGGCGTTGGCGGAGGTGATCTGGTTCTCCAGCGCCGCCGGCACCAACACGTCGCAGTCGAGCTTGAGGAGGTCCTCGTTGGGGACCAGCTCGGCGCCCGGGAAGCCCTTCAGGGTGCGCTCACGGGCCCGGTACTCGATGAGCTTGCGCACCGACAGGCCGAGCGGGTTGTAGATGCCGCCGTAGTCCTCGGAGACGGCGACGATCTGGCAGCCCGCTTCCTCCAGCAGCCGCGCGGACACGCTGCCGACGTTGCCGAAGCCCTGGACGACGACGCGCTGGTTGAAGGGTTTCATGCCCATCGTCTCGAGCGCGGCGACGGTGCAGATCATCACCCCCCGGCCCGTCGCGTCAGCGCGCCCCAGCGAGCCGCCCACCTCGACCGGCTTGCCGGTGACCGACGCCGTAACCGAGTATCCGCGGTGCATCGAAAGGGTGTCCATGAACCAGGCCATGACCTGGGC
>DATCPJ010000271.1:0-16159 GCA_036570145.1 Candidatus Dormiibacterota bacterium | reverse complement strand
GACGTCCACGGTCCCATTGTTGGAGCCGACCTTGACGTTGACGATCCGGGCGTCGGGCGCCATGCCGAGGTAGGAGCTGCCCGGTTTGCTGACGTCAGCCCCGGGGTCCTTGGCCCCGATCAGTCCGGCCATGAAGGTACCGTGGCCGAACCCGTCGAGATACTGGCTGGAGCCGGCCTGGGAGTCGAGTGAGAGGTCCGGCCCGTTGACGACCTTCCCGTCCCCGGCCAGCCCCTGGACCGGGCTGATGCCGGAGTCGACCAGGGCGACGTCGATGCCCGCCCCGGTGATGCCTTCCGCCCAGGCGGTGGAGGCGCCGACCGCGAGGGCGGTGCTTGCCAGCGAGGAGGGATCGCCGGCGGGGTTGTAATCGGAGTGGAAGCTGAGCGCGGCGTCCTCGGTGAGGGAGGCCAGGCCGGGCAGGGCGCGGAGTGCGGCCAGCCGAGCCGCCGGCACCTCGGCGGAGAAGCCGTCGATGACCTTCAGCTCACGGATTACGGTGCCGCCCGACCGGACGACCGAGCGCTCCAGCTGGGCAACCGCCCCGGTCTCGCCGCGAACGATGACCGCCGACATCCCCGAGGGGGCGGGGGGGAGCGCGGGACCGGTCGCGAGCGAGGCGGAGGCGACGACGCCTGCCAGGAGGGCCGAGAGAGCGCCCAGCAGCCGAGCGGGGAGAACGCCGCGCGTGAGGAGCTCGGCCATCAGTGCCGGTAATCCTCCAGAGGGCGCCTGCCGCCCTTGTCCGCCATCTCGGCTTCGGCCTTTCGACCGTCGCCTGCAACTCCCCTCACGAAAATTTCTACTCTCCCTTTGTGCCCCCCGGACATTGAAAGTCGCGCGGGAGCCGGGCCTCACGGTACTTTGCGGTGCCGCCGGCCCAGCCGTTAACGCGCACAGAATGTTTGTTAAGAGCGGTAAAGGTCGCGCCCGCGCCACGCTCGAGCGGGGTGCCTTAGGATGCGCGAGGAGATGGAGAGCGAAGAGGATCGCCGGTCGCGGCTGCGTCGGCTGCAGGACCTGATGACGGCGCTCGAAGGCCTGCGGGACGACGAGATCCCACCTCTACCGGTTCTCTTCCGGCTCTCCGAGCTGGGCGTCAAGGATCCTGCCAGCCAGAAGCCGCCCGTGCTCAGGCGGCGGGTGCTGGCGATCCACCGCCTGTACCAGGAAAGGCTTCCCGAGGAGCGCCGGATGGAGCTCCGGCGCGGCACCGACAAGCCGATCGCCGACAAGCCCGAGGACGAGGCCGGCTCGAGTACGGGCTAGGCGGTCTCCCCCGCGAGCAGCGCCGGCCCGTCGTTGTCGTCGGAGAGCTCGAACTCTGGCTCTGAGCCGTCGACGATCGACTCCTCCGTGATGATGCAGCGCTTGATGTCGGGCCGTGAGGGCACCTCGAACATCGAGTTGAGGAGCACTTCCTCGATGATCGACTTGAGCGCCCGCGCACCGGTTCCGCGAGCCATCGCCTTGTGGGCGATCGCCTCCAGCGAGTGGCCTTCGAAGACGAGCTCGACGTTGTCCAGGGCGAAGAACTTCTGGTACTGCTTGACCAGGGCGTTCTTGGGCTCGGTGAGGATCCGGACGATGTCCTCCTCGTCGAGGTGGTGGAGCGTCACAACGATCGGCAGGCGGCCCACGAACTCGGGTATGAACCCGAACTTGAGCAGGTCCTGCGGCTGGAGGAACTTCAGCTTCTCGGAGACGTCCTTCTCGGCGGCGAGGCGGTTCTCGGGCGAGGTTGCGCCGAAGCCGATCCGCTTGTGGCCGATCCGCTGCTCGATGATCCGCTCCAGCCCGTCGAAGGCGCCGCCGACGACGAACAGGATGTTGGTCGTGTTGATCTGGATGAAGTCCTGGTGGGGATGCTTCCGGCCGCCCTGGGGCGGCACGTTGGCGACGGTGCCCTCGAGGATCTTCAGCAGTGCCTGCTGCACGCCCTCGCCGGAGACGTCGCGGGTGATCGACGGGTTGTCCGACTTGCGGGCGATCTTGTCGATCTCGTCGATGTAGATGATCCCCCGCTCGGCGCGGCTGATGTCGAAGTCTGCCGCCTGGATGAGCCGGAGGAGGATGTTCTCCACATCCTCGCCGACGTAGCCCGCCTCGGTGAGCGAGGTGGCGTCGGCGATCGCGAAGGGAACGTCGAGGATCTTCGCCAGCGTCTGCGCCAGGTAGGTCTTGCCGCAGCCGGTCGGGCCGACCAGCATGACGTTCGACTTCTGGAGCTCGACGTCCCCGACCATCTTCGAGGCCTGGATTCGCTTGTAGTGGTTGTAGACGGCGACCGAGAGCACTCGCTTGGCGTGGTCCTGGCCGACGACGTACTGGTCGAGAGAGGCGCAGATGGTCTTGGGGTTGGGGATGAAGCCGGTCTTGGTCTTCTTCGAGGTGGCGGTCCGGCTGTCCTCCTCGAGCACCTCCTGACAGAGGTCGATGCACTGGTCGCAGATATAGACGCCGGGTCCGGCGACCAGCTTTCGAACCTGGTCCTGGCCCTTTCCGCAGAAGGAGCAGCGGGTGTAGCGGCGACGGTCTTCGCGTTCGTTCATGGGTTCCTAGGCGGGCGCCGGCGAATTATCGCCGCGCAGTATCTCATTGGCAAGGCTGATGCAGTCGCTGCAGATGTAAACGCCGGGCCCGGCCACCAGGCGCACCCGGCCGCGGGCGCCAAGCTCCCCCTGCTCGCCCTGCGTCTTGCCGCAGAAGGAGCACTTCGGCTTGTGCCGCTTGACCTCGGAACCCTTGGCGCGGCGGCGGAAGATCATGTCTCAGTGGACGTCACTAACTGGCTTTTTCCTTCGCGCCCGGCTGAAGAGATTTCACCGGGGCCTGGATGATGTCGTCGATTATGCCGTAGGCCTTGCCCTGTCCCGGCGTCATGAAGAAGTCCCGCTCGGTGTCCAGCTGCACCTTTTCGAGGGGCTGGCCGGTGTGGGTCGCGATGATCTGGTTGAGGAGCTCGCGGGTGCGCAGGATCTCGCGGGCGTGGATCTGGATGTCCGAAGCCTGGCCCTGGGCGCCGCCGAGGGGCTGGTGGATGAGGATGTTGGCGTGGGGGAGCGCGAAGCGCATGCCGGGGGCGCCGCCGCAGAGCAGCACTGCTCCCATCGAGTAGGCCATCCCGATGCAGAGGGTCGAGACCTTGGGCCGGATGTACTGCATGGTGTCGTAGATCGCCAGCCCGGCCGAGACCACCCCGCCGGGGCTGTTGATGTAGACGCTGATGTCCTTCTCGGGGTCCTCCGACTGGAGGTAGAGGAGCTGGGCGATGACCAGGTTGGCGATCCCGTCGTCGATCGGCGTGCCGATGAAGACGATCCGGTCCTTGAGAAGCCGCGAATAGATGTCGAACGCGCGCTCGCCCCGGTTGGTGGTCTCGACGACCATCGGCACCAGGTAATCGGTCACGCGGTCCACTTCGGTCATTATGCCCCCTCTTTTTCAGATTCAGACTTGGCGCGGTCAGGCTCGGCCGGCTTCTCGCCGGAGGCCATCGCGACCAGGCTCTCCAGGGTCTTGAGCCGGGTCAGGCGGTGCCGGAAGTACTCGACCGCCGACCGGTTCTGGGTCAGCTGGTCGAGCTGGCCCTTGAGCTCCTCGTCCTTCGCCGCCTCGCTCATCAGGTAGGCGTAGACCTCCTCGGTGGTGGGGTTCACGCCCAGCTTCTTGGTCGCCTCGCCGAGAACCATGTCGACCCGCAGCCGCGACTCCGCGTCAGGGCGCGCCTTGGCCGCCCATTCCTGGGCGGTGGTGCCGGAGTAGGCGAAGTAGCGGTCGAGGCGGAGTCCCTGGCGCTGGATCCGCTGCTCGAGGTCCTCCAGCTGGTGGGCGACCTCGTGGTCGACCAGCGTGGCGGGTACTTCGACCTTGGAGCCCTCGACGACCGCCTCGAGGACCTGCTGCTCGTGGGCCAGCTCGTCGAACCGCTTCGCCTGCTCCTCGAGGTCCCTGCGGACCGCGATCTTGAGCTCCAGCGCCGTCTTCTGCTCGCCGTTGGAGATCGTCTCGGCGGTCCGGTCGTTGAGCGGTGGCACGTTCTTCTGCTTCACACCGCGCACGGTCAGCCGGAGGTTGGCAAGCTTGTCGGCGAGCTCGGCGTCGGCGGCGTCGGCCGGCATCTGGACCTCCGCCTCGGCGACCTCGTCGGTGCTCTTGCCGATCACCGCGTCGCGCAGCTCGGGGATCAGCACCCCCTCCTTGACCTCGATCTCCATGGCCCGCCGCGCGGCGCTGGCGACCTCCTTGCCGCCGGTGCTGACGTCGAGGTCGGCGACGATCACGTCGCCCTCCTGGACCGGCCGTTCCACCGGCTCCAGCGACGACTGGCCGTCGAGCAGCTCCTCCACCCGGCGATCGACCATCTCGTCGGTGACCGCGGTGTGTGGCCGCGCGACGCGGATCGAGGCAAGATCCGGCAGCTCCACCTCGGGCATCACGCTGACCGTTGCCGTGAAGCGGGCCGGCTTGCCGCGCTCGAACTCGAGGATGTCGACCCGTGGCCGATCGATCGGGTCGATCCCGCTCTCGGTCAGCGCGCGGCTGACGACCTCGGGGACCAGGGCTTCGATCGCTTCCTCCCGGATCGCCGGGGCTCCGAGCCGGGCCTCGACCACCGCCCGGGGAGCCTTGCCCGGCCGGAAGCCCTGGATCTTCACCTTCTGGGAGAGCTTCGCGATCACGTTCTCAAAGGCCCGTTCGACCTCGTCGGCCGGGACCTCGATGGTAAGCGCGACCTGGCTTCCGGGCAGCGTTTCCCGGGAGATGGCGAGCTGGCTGGTTTCGGGGGCGGCCACCGTCGGATTCTAGGGATTGCCGGAGTAGCGACGCGGTCGCCGGAACGGTCCGGCGCCGTCGCTACGGCTTTCCTTTAGTCGGCGTGACGGTCGGAGTCGGAGTCGGAGTCGGCTCCAGCACCGGTCCGACATTGGGGTCCGGCGGCACTGCGCTCGGCTGCGAGGACGGCGACGGGCTGGGCAGCTCGCCGGGAAGCTTGGGGACGCTCCGCTGGTCGGCCAGGAACCAGGCATGCGGCTGAGTGGCGGGGTCGCCCCGGACGACGTCGCTGGGCTGGGTGTACCAGCGATCTCCGGGGATGCCGGCAAGCGATTCGGAGATGTAGCGGTGGAGCGCGGGAAGGATGACCTGCTCGGCCGCCGACCCGTTGACCATGAAGTGGTTGTTGTTGAGCGTGTCGCCAAGCCAGAAAATGGTCGCCACGTCGGGGGTGAAGGCGATGCTGGTGTCGTCCTTGAAGTTCTCTCCGGTGCCGGTCTTGGCCGCAACCGTGCGGTCGGGCCAGTGGAGCTGCGAGTTGAGGCCGAACAGGATGCGGCGGTTGAAGTTGTCCGACAGCACCTGGGCGGCGATGAAGCAGACGCCCGGGTCGACGGCCTGCCGGCGGCTGGCGTCGGGGTTCGACTGGTAGAGCAGCCGGCCGTGGGCGTCCTTCACGGTGAGGATCGACTCGACGTCGTGATAGACGCCCATGTTGGCGATCGTCGCCAGGCCGTGGGCCTCGTCGAGCAGCTTCACCGGGAAACCACCCAGGGTCAGCGACGGCCCGTAGTTCGCCAGCGGTCCGTTCCGGTCGCCGTTGATGTCGTACGGGTAGAGGCCGACGCTGCGCATGAACTGGACCACCGTCGGCACCCCGATCACCTGCTCGGTCTTGACGGCGGGGATGTTGAGGGAGTTGTCCCAGGCCTCTCGCAGCGGCAGCGTCCCGTAGGTGCCGTGGGTGTAGTTGTAGACCACGTAATCGGGCGCCTGGGGCTGGGACACGTGGAGCGGGTTGGGGCCGTCCACGATCAGCGACTCGGTCGTCACCTGGCGGGTGTTGAGGGCCGCCGAGTAGGTGAACACCTTCATCGAGGAGCCGGTGTTGCGGAGGTCGACCGAGATGTAGTCGATCTGGCCCGCCTCGCTGTTGTAGTCGTCGCTCCCCACGAAGGCGATGATGTCGCCCGTCTTCGGGTCGAGCGAGACCATCGCCGAGTGAAGCTGGCCGGAGGTGTCCCGCCAGCGCTGGTTGGCGAGGTTGTCGCGCACCGCGCGCTCGGCGATCTGCTGCTTGCCATAGTCGAGCGTGGTGGTCACGACGAGCTGCTGCTGGCCGGGCAGGAAGCCGAGCTGGCGGAGCTCGCTCTGGACGTAGTTGACGAAGTGGGGGGCCAGGAAGCTGTTCACCGGCGGGTGGATCTGAAGCTTCTCCGCCATCGCGTCGGCGGCTTCCTTGGGGCTGATGTCGCCCTGGTTGACCATGGCGTCGAGGACCTGCTGCTGACGCGCCGCGGCGAGCGCCGGATGGATGATCGGATCCCAGTCGGTGGGAGCCTGCGGGATGCCGGCGAGAAGTGTCGCCTGGGCGAGGTCGAGGTCCTTGGCGTCCTTCTGGAAATAGGTGCGGGCGGCCGCCTCGACGCCGTAGGACTGCTCGCCGTAGTAGCTGTTGTTCAGGTAGAGCTCGAGGATCTGGTTCTTGGTGTAGGTCTGGCTCAGCTCGTAGGCGAGGATGATCTCCTTGATCTTCCGGGTATACGTCTGCTCGGGCGTCAGCAACAGCTGCTTGGCGAGCTGCTGGGTGATCGTCGAACCGCCGCCGACGACCGCGCGGTGGCGGAAGTTGTCGTAGGCGGCGCGGGCGATGCCGGTGATGTCGAAGCCGGGGTTGCGGAAGAAGTTCTTGTCCTCGACGTCGATGGTCGCCTTGGCCAGGTTGGGGGAGATCTTGTCGAGGGTCAGGAACTGGCGGTGGTTGCCGTTGTTGCCGACGTCGGCGAGCAGTTGACCGTTGCGGTCGGAGATGAACGTGTCACCGGTCAGGGTTGCCGCGTCCAGGCCCTTGACCGACGGGAGCGCCGAGAGGTACTGCTCGGCGTAGACATCGCTGACACCGGCCAGCACGATCCCGCCGGCGAGCAGCACCGCGACGATCCGAAGCCTGCCGTTGCGCCGGGCTCGCTGACCGAGCGGGGCCCAGAAGGCGTGGATCCGGGCGCGGGTCCGATGCCCGCGCGAGGTTTTCAGCTGCTGTAGCTTGGCCACGAATTGTCCCCGAGAGTCTAGGTTGGCTGCGGCGGCGATTTGGCGACACCGACGCGCCGAAGCAGCGCGAACGGGGTCTGCTCGCTCTTCTGTCCCAACGGGTTATCGCGGAAAAGGTTTCTGACCAGCGCCTCGTCGAACCCTCCGCTCGCGCCCAGCACAACCACGCCGATGTCGTTGGCGTCGACGATCGCGACCTCGCACCCGAAGCGCGCCGCGAGCTGCCGGGCGACCCGGTCGGGGTTTGCCGGCGCCCGCTTGGCGTGGGTGTTGGAGGGCGGGATCGTGTACCGCGTCGGACCGTCGATGGCGGCGACCCTGGGCCCGGCCACGCGGTAGAAGGTTCCCCGCAGCCCGAAGGGCCGGGTTGCGATCGAAGCGGCCGCGGCGAGCAGGATCCGGGGGAGCCCGACCTCCTCGACGGCGAGCTGCATCGTCTCCGGCATCGCAATCCCGATGCCGACCGGGCTCCGCCGCACGAAGCGGGAGAGCAGGCGGGCGGCGCGACCCGGGTGGATGTCCTCCAGGGGGAGCGAGCGGCCCTGGCTGACCGCGACCGCCTTCTCGCTCAGGGCGAGGATGTCGTCCCGTTCCACGCGGATCTTGCCCACCGCTTCGCCCAGGGCATCGACGAGGTCATCTCCGGCGGCCACCTTGCGGGACTTGAGAGGGGCGCGCGCGTAGATGCCGCCGCCGGGGACCTGTTGGAAGAGGTGGCGCCCGGGGTTCGGCCGGAAGGCCTTCAGCGCCTCCTGGGCCAGCGCCGTCCCGGCGATCTTCACCGCCGCCTCGTCGCCCAGCCGGGCCAGGTCCGCCTCGGGCCGGCGGCCGGTCACCGCACCGCCCTTCAGCCCGAAGAAGGTGCGCAGCCAGACCTCCAGGTTGACCGTCCGCCAGATGAAGGGATGCTCCTCCAGCCGGTCCTCGCAGATGGCGTCGAAGGCGTCCGCGACGCCGAGGCCGTCCCAGTAGGGCCGCGAGCAGTAGAGCGGGGAGCGGAGCAAGCCCTGCAGCCAGGCCCGCTCCGCCCTCAGCCAGCGGAACTCGGGCGTCGTGAAGCCGACCTTCCAGCGCCGCAGCCGGATCTCGTCCGGAAGAGTCCCCTGGAGGCCGTCGCGGAGGATGGCTCGGCTCCAACCCCGGTCGATGATCGCCCGGGAGGGAAGGCGGAGGATCCACTCGACCAGCTCCTGGTCGAGGTAGGGCACCCGCGACTCGATCGAGAAGGCCATCGAGTTGCGATCCTCGTAGCGAAGCAGCGAGGGGAGGCTGAAGGTCGTCAGGTCCTGCAGCAGCCGGCGCTTCAGGTCGTCCCGAACCCGCGGGTCGGTGGCAGGCTCGACGGTCGCCCGGAACTGGGGCCGGATCAGCCGGCCGGCCGGGAAGCGCCTGCCCCGCTCACCGAGCCGGCGCCGCAACAGCGGCCAGAGGACGTCGCGGGCGGCCCATGCCTCCCCAACGAAGCGGCCGTAGGCACGGTCGCGAAGGAGCTGCCGGAGGTAGACGAACTGGTAGGGCACGTAGCCGGCCAGGAGCTCGTCGCCGCCCTGCCCGTCGAGTAGCACGGTGACCTCCTCGTGCGCCTTGCGCATGACACACCACTGGGCGTAGGGGCCGGTCGAGACCATCGGCTCCTCCTGGTGCCAGACGACCTCCCCGATCTCCTCCAGGAACTGGTCGGCCCGCGGGTGGACGAGGTGGCTCTCGGCGCCGGTCGCGGCGAGAACGACCTCGATGTAGCGGCGCTCGTCGATCGGGTCCCCGTCGAAGACCGCGCTGAACGTCTTCAGGTGGTCGCCCATCGAGACGGCGTCGGGAACGTGCTTGTGGAGAAGGTCCGACATGAAGCAGACGATCGTCGAGGAGTCGAGGCCGCCGCTGAGGCAGGTGCCGACCGGGACCTCGGCGACCAGCCGCCGCTCGACCGACTTCTCGAAGAGCGCGCGAAACTCCTCCGGGTCGGCGCTGCCTTTTTCGGATAGCTCGGGCTTCCAGTAGGCGTGCTCGGCCATGCCCGACCCGTCGACGATCGCGTAGCTGCCGGCACCGAGCTGGCGCACGCCCTCGAAGAAGGAGTCGGGGACGTGGTCGTGGAAGCCGGCGGAGAGGTAGTCGTGGATCCGCTGGCCGCTCGGCGCCGTCCGCAGGGTGCTGTCCTGGAGCAGGCTCTTGACCTCGCTTCCCCAGAGCAGCCGGTCGCCCGAGCGGGCGTGGTAGAGCGGCTTGATCCCGAAGTGGTCGCGGGCCAGGACCAGCCGGGTGCCGGGCGCGCGATCGTCGAGAAGGGCCACCGCCCACATCCCGTTGAAGCGGGCGAAGCAGTCCGGGCCCCATTCCTCGTAGCCGTGCACGATCACCTCGGTGTCGGACTTGGTCCTGAAGCGGTGGCCGGCGGCCTCCAGCTCCCCGCGCAGCTCGCGGTAGTTGTAGATCTCGCCGTTGTAGACGCACTGGACCTTGCCGTCCTCGTTGCCGATCGGCTGCTGCCCGCCCTCGATGTCGATGATCGCCAGCCGCCGCATGCCGAGCGAGGCGCGGCGATGGGCCAGGAAGCCGTCGTCGTCAGGCCCGCGATGGCGAATACAGGCGTTCATCGCCTGCAGCAGCTCCTGGTCGGGCGGGCCCCAGAACCCCGCTATGCCGCACATCGGGCGGGGCTAACCGCGCCGGAGGAGCGCTCGGCGGGCGAGGGCGAGCTCCTCCGGCTCGAGGGCGCGGAAGAGGAGCAGGCCGGCGCCGTAGACCACCATTCCGACCAGTATCGCAAGCAGCACCAGCCACCCGTGGGCCGAGTGGAAGAAGTAGAGCACCGCTCCCATCGCCAGCCCGGCGAGGAAGATCCGCCAGCCGAGCCTGAAGACGGGGACCGGGCCCAGCACCCGGCGCACCATCAGCCACCCGGTGACGAGCAGGGCCAGCTCGGTGAGGTTGGTCGCCCAGGCCGCACCCAGGTAGCCGTAGGCCGGGATCAGGACCAGGTTCAAGCCGACGTTCACGGCCAGGCTGACGACCGCGGCCCAGGTGAACAGGACCTGCCGGTCCATCGCGTTCAGCGCGGCGATGAAGGCGTTGGTCACGAACATCAGGAAGATGCCCAGGCCGAGGATCTGGAGCGCCAGGGCCGCCTCCCCGAACTTCCCGCTGCGATCGAACAGGCCGTTGATGCCGGGGGCGAGCAGGACGGTGCCCACCGTGATCGGCCAGCCCAGCCCGAAGAGCGTCTTGTAGAAGCGTCCGGTCGCGTGGAGGAGCCGCTCCCGCGATTCGGTGTGGTAGACGGCGAGGACGGGGAAGGCGACGTTGAGGATCGTGACCGGCACGAAGAGAAGGGCCTCGATCGGCCTCGTCGCGAAGCCGTACCAGCCGAGCTCGGTGAAGCCCCTGAAGTGGAGCAGCAGGGGGACGTCGATCTTGAAGTAGAGGGTTGTAATGACGAAGGCCAGGGCGAAAGGAAGGCTCTTTCGGAACCAGGAGGCGACGAAGCGGAGGTCGAGCTCCCAGCCCCAGCGGACCATCTTCTTCGCCGTGATCACCGCCACGAAGTAGGCGCAGCTGAACCCGTAGCTGAAGACGTAGCACCAGAGGAAGAAGTCCACCCCGCGGTGGGTCTGCACCCCGTAAAGCGTGCCGGCCAGCAGCACCACCGACTCGGCGAGGATCGCGTAGGCCTCGTAGGTCAGCTTGCCGATCGCATAGAAGGTGCTCCGCAGCACGTTTGCGTAGGCGCTCATCACCATCACGGCGAAGGCCGGCAAGAGAAGGGACTCGAGGCCGCTCACCCGCATCGCGACGGCCAGCACGGCCAGTGCCGGGAGGGCGAAGAGCGCCCGGGAGCTGAGCACGCTCCGCAGGTAATGGGGGATCTGGTCCGGCTGGCGGGCCCCCTCCCTGGTGTAGAGCGTGTTGAAGCCGAGGTCGATCAGGATCGAGGTGAGAGCCGCGTAGGTGACCGCCGCCTGGAACCGGCCGTTGCCTCCCGGCCCGAGCGCGTTGGCGGCGGCGAAGACGGTGACCAGGGCGATTCCCCGCGAGACGACTCGCGCCACCAGGAGCATCGCCGCGTTGCCGACGGCGCGCGTGCCGATCGACTGCTCGGGATTGATCGGGCTGCCGGTCGCCTCGTCGGCCACTACGGCACCGGCGGTTGATTCACTCAGCCAATTATCGGTTCAGTCGTAGAGAGGGTTACTGAGCTCCACCGTGGTCAGGTAGTCGCCGCCCCCGCGCATGGCTGTGCTCCAGGCGCCGCCGACCACCCGGCAGGAGATGTCCTCGGTCGCGCCGTGGGCGATCAGCGGGATCGGCGCCGAGCAGGAGTCGATCGGGGTCCCATCCGACATCTTGAGGAAGCGGATGGTCACCATCGCTCCTGGGACAGGCTCGATCTGGCCCGCCGAGTTGGTCACCGACACCTTGGCGCCGCAGCTCGCGATGCTGCAGGCGAGCTTCGCGAGGCTGTCCTTGACCGCCGAGTACCGGGCGGGCAGGACCGTCGGGTCGGCCAGGTCGAGCGGCGGTCCGGGGATGTCCAGGGTGGTCACCTGGGAGAACTCGCCGAAGTCGAGGTTGACCTGGGTGAAGCCGTCCTGGGGAGCGGAGTCGACCGGCCGCTCGATCTTCAGCAGCTCGGGGCTCGCGGCGGATGAGACGGTCACCTTCTCGGCGCCGTTGAAGAGGGCGACCGCCCTCCTGCCGGAGAGCGTCACCAGCTTCGACCTCAAGCCCGCCTGGCCGCGGAGGAAGGCATTTTCCAGCGCGGAGGGTGTCGCCAGCTTCCGGGTCGAGAGGAGAGGCTCGACCTCGCTCGTGGCGGTGGAGTTGAACACCCATTTGCCCGCCAGGAAGGTGCCTAGCTTTCCGGGCAGGCCCGGGATGCTGGTGCCGGAGAAGTACGTCTTGCCGTCGCGATAGACGAAGGACAGCTTGGCCGCGCGGGTGTCGTCCGTGATGCTCCCCCTGGCGCCCACCGGAACCACGGCGGTGACGTCGACATCCACCCGCGGGATGATGCCGGTGTAGGTTCCCTGGACGCGGTAGCTGGTGGACCTCTCGAGGTTTCGGAAGGCGATCGTCAGCAGCTGGTCGGGCGTCGAGGCGGGGTTTGGCGCGCCTAAAGCGCAGGCGCTGAAGGCGATCGCGAGCACGGCGGAGAGAGCGAGTGTGGTCCCCAACCCCCGCATGGCCGGGCATTCTGGCTGCAGCGCAGGTGCCCTGTCAATGATCCAGGGGGCGCGCGAAGACCTCCTCCGGTCCGACCAGCCGCTCGGTGCGGGTGCCTGGGAAGTGCACCCGCAAGCCCGGTTTGCCCGGGGCGCCGAGCTCCCAGCCGGCCTCGTAGTAGCGTGCGCAATCGGCCAGGTCCTTCGCCTGGGCGACCTGCCGGCCGTCGCTGAAGGCCACCGTCTGGGAGCGCGCGCCGGGAAAGCCGAGGCGGACCTCTCCGCCCGTCTTCAGGTTGTAGAGGTAGTCGTCGAAGGAGCCCGTCACCACTGAGCCGACGAGCTCCGCGACGGTCGGGAAGCTGCCTTCGCGCATGGCCTGCTTGAGGTCGCGCCGGGCGTTCATCGAGGCGAGCCGTTCCCGCCGGCGAAGCTCGGTGGCGAGCACATCGCGCTCCGAGCGGAGCCGGTCGAGCTCGAGTTGGATGGGCCGCATCCGCTCCCGGACCGCCTCCATCCGCCGCTCGATCGCCGCCTGATCGAGCGTTGTGAAATCTTCTGCCATCGTCGCCAATTGTCCTTCCTCGGCTTCTTCTCCCTCGCCGGAGGCGGTTCTGCAGGTCAGCTCTCGTGCTCGGCGCGGCGCCTTCGGTAGCCGGCGTAGAGCGCGACGTCGTAGGCGATCTTCAGGCCGCCGGCGGCGAAGAAGGGGAGCCCGAAGAGCGCCGCCTGGATCGCCAGCCCGCTCAGGAACGGGCCGGCCGCCTGGCCCAGGCCCCGGATGGCGCTGGTCGTCGCGACGGCGCTCGCCCGGTGCTCGGGCGGGACGATGGAGACGATGTAGGCCTGTCGGGCGGGCACGTCCATCTGCGACATCGAGAAGCGGAGCAGAAGGAGGGCCAGGGCCCAGGTGAGGTTCGGGCTGAATGGAACCAGGAGCAGGATCACGTTGCTGGGAAGGTGGGTGAACACCATCGTGTTGATCAGTCCGACGCGATTGGCCAGCCGCCCCGACAGCTCGTAGGCCGCCGCCTGGAGCAGGCCGATGGCGGCGAAAGCCGGGCCGAGCACCTGGGCGCCGGCGCCGAAGCGGACGTGGAGCCAGTAGGCGATCACCGCGTTGGCGATGAACCCCCCGCCCAGCGCGTCGACCCCGAAGAGCACCGCCAGGCCCAGGATCGGCCGCAGCTCGAAGCGAGCGGACCGCACGGGCGCCGCCTCCACGCGCGGGGAGAGGAGGAGGGGCAGCAGGGCGGTCAGGACGCCGATCGCCGCATATAGAAGGAAGAAGCGGCCGGAGAGCGCCACATCGGTGGCGAGCGACGCGGCGAGGCCGCCGGCCGCCCCTGCCAGGGCTCCGCTCAGGGAGTAGCGGGCGAAGGCGAGGTTGCGGCGTTCGGGCCCGACCGACTCGGCCAGCATCGGCTGCTCGATCGCCAGGAAGGGGCCGAGGTCCAACCCTGCCGCCCCCAGCATCCCGGTCGCACCGCAGAGGATGAGCACCAGGTGCCCCGGGGCGGCGAAGAGCACCAGCCCGGTGACCGCCATCAGGATCCCGACCAGGCCCAGCACAGGCCGCCGGCCGAATCGCCGGGAGAGCGCCGCGGCGGCGAGGCCGGAGAGTGCCGCCGCGAGCAGGCCGACGGTGAGGCAGAGCCCGATCTCGGCCGGCTTGAGGCCGTGCCGTTCGAGGTGGAGGCCGAGAAGCACCGCCGATGATCCGAACCCGAAGGCGCGGAGAACCCGGCCCGTAAGCAGCAGCGGATAGTCCGCCGGCGGCCTCCTCCCGTCAGTCATTTATCAACGCCCGTGTTGATTAATTGGGTAGAATTCGGATCGTGGACAAGCGCAAGGACGCCATCCTGAGCTTTCTCAAGGCGAGCGGGCAAGCCTCGCTCGCCGATGTCGCCTCGCACCTGGAGGTCTCCAAGCAGGGAGCGCTCCGGCATCTCGAGGCGCTGGGGGCGGAGGGACTGGTGGAGAAGGGCAACGAACCTCCCCATTCCGGGCCCGGCCGGCCCGGCCACGTCTTCCGGTTGACCGCGGCCGCCGCCGAGCACTTTCCCCATGCCCACCGAGAGCTTGCCGGCGAGCTCGTGAAGTTCATGGGAGCCGACCAGCTGGAGCGCTTCTTCGTGGAGCGCGCGGCGCGGACGGAGGCGGCGATGGCCGTCGAGCTCGCCGGGCTGACCCTGGAGCAGAAGGTGAGGCGGATCGGGGAGCTCGCCTCGGCCACCGGCCACATGACCGAAGTTGTGGACAATGGAGACGGCTCCTTCGCGATCCGGCACTGCAACTGCCCGATCGCCGACGTCGCCGCCGAGACCGGCTATCCCTGCCACCGCGAGCAGTCGATGTACGAGCGGTTGCTGGCGACCAACGTCGAGCGGACCACCTGGCTGGCGAATGCGGACGCCGCCTGCACTTACCTGATCAAGACCAAATAGAAGGAGCTGGAAGGAAAGATTCATGGCTGACCTCGAGATCAAGGACCTGCACGTCAGCGTCGACAACCGGGAGATCCTGAAGGGGATCACGCTGGCCATCAGCAAGGGCGAAGTGCACGCCGTGATGGGCCCCAACGGCTCCGGCAAGTCGACGCTTTCGAACACCCTGATGGGCCATCCCGGCTACACGGTCGAGGGCGGCGAGGTCATCTTCAAAGGAAAGAACATCGTTGAGCTGACGCCCGACGAGCGGAGCCGGTTGGGCCTCTTCCTGGCACTCCAGTACCCGATCGTGGTACCCGGCATCACCATGAACAACTTCCTCCGCACCGCGCTCAACGCGCATCGCGGCTACGACGGCAAGGACAAGTCGAAGGCGGTCTCGCCGAAGGAGTTCCGCTCGCTCGTCGAGCCCTTCCTGGACACGCTGAAGATCGAGAAGAGCTTCCTCAGCCGCTACATCAACGAGGGCTTCTCGGGCGGCGAGAAGAAGCGGGTCGAGATCCTTCAGATGGCCGTCCTGAAGCCGGAGATCGCGATCCTGGACGAGACCGACTCGGGTCTCGACATCGACTCCATCAAGTACGTGAGCGAGGCGATCAACCAGATGCGCGGGCCGGAGCTCGGCGTCCTGATCATCACCCACTACACCCGGATCCTGGAGTTCATCAAGCCCGACTTCGTCCACGTCCTGGTCAACGGCAACTTCGTCCTCTCCGGCGGCCCGGAGGTGGCGGACCAGCTCGAGGCCCACGGCTATTCAGAGTGGGTCGACGAGCCCGCGACACAGGAGGTGAGCGTGTAATGGCGGTAGCACCGAAGATCAACGTCGGCGACGACTACCGCGAGAAGTACGGCTTCTTCGATCCGGAGAAGTTCGTCTTCAAGGCCAAGCGCGGGCTCAGCAAGGAGATCGTCGAGGAGATCTCCTGGATGAAGCAGGAGCCGGAGTGGATGACCAAGCTGCGAGTCCGCTCCTACGAGATCTTCCTGCGCAAGAAGATGCCGACCTGGGGTGCCGACCTCTCGGTCATCGACTTCGACAACATCTTCTATTTCCTGAAGTCGACCGAAAAGCAGGGCACGACCTGGGAAGAGGTCCCCGAGGACATCAAGCGCACGTTCGACAAGCTGGGCATCCCGGAGGCGGAGCGCAAGTTCCTGGCCGGCGTCTCGGCGCAGTACGAGTCGGAGGTCGTCTACCACTCGCTGCACCAGAAGCTGACCGACCAGGGCGTGATCTTCACCGACACCGACACCGCCCTGCGCGAGCACCCCGACCTCTTCAAGGAGTACTTCGGCACCATCATCCCGCCGGCCGACAACAAGTTCGCCGCGCTCAACACCGCGGTCTGGTCGGGCGGGTCGTTCATCTACGTGCCGAAGGGAGTCCGCGTCGAAATCCCGTTGCAGGCCTACTTCAGGATCAACGCCGAGAACATGGGCCAGTTCGAGCGGACGCTGATCATCTGCGACGAGGACAGCTTCGTGCACTATATCGAAGGC
>DATCPJ010000270.1:0-13055 GCA_036570145.1 Candidatus Dormiibacterota bacterium | reverse complement strand
TGCTGGCGCAGCTTCGGCAGCACGTCGCTCGCGCCTGCTCGAGGAGGTCGTACTGGTCGTCCCGCGGCTGGTCGAAGAGGAACTGGTTGACTCCGGCCTCCATGTACTGGCCGATGACGTCGTCGAACGCATCCTTCGACTTCCAGGGGTCCGCATCGGACTTGGGAACCCAGTAGTAGAGCGAGCGGTCCAGCGTCTCCGGGTCCCGGCCGATCTCGGCGCAGTACTCGTCGAGCAGCTGGTTGCGCTCGCGCATCTCTGCGGGAGTCCCGAACGCGTTCCAGGTGTCAGCGTGCTTGGCGACGATCTTCAGCATGTAGGGACCGAAGGCGCCGAGCAGGAAGGGAGGTCGCGGCTTCTGGATGGGGCCAGGTCGATTGAGCAACTCCTCGATCTGGTAGTACTTGCCTTGATACGAGCTCAGGTCGTTGCGCAGCATCACGTCGATCAGCTCGACGGCCTCCCGGAAGCGCTGGACCAGCTCCTTGGTCTCGGGAAAGGGGAGGCCGAACATCTTGTGCTCGGGCTCGTACCAGCCGGCCCCGAACCCGAACTCGAGCCGGCCGTTGGAGATGTGGTCGACGGTGACCACCTCCTTGGCGAGCACCGACGGGTAGCGGAAGGTGTTCGAGGTGACGAGGACGCCGAGGCGGATCTTCTCGGTTCGCGCGGCCAGCCCTGCCAGCAGCGTCCAGGCCTCCATGTAGGGACCCCCGGGACGGCTGGGCTGGACCAGGTGGTCGCAGACCCAGGCGCTCTCGATGCCCATTTCCTCGAACTGCTGCCAGCGCTGCACGTTCTTCTCCCAGGTCATGTTCTGGTCCGTGCAGATGCCGAATTGGAACTTACGCGCCATCCGAGTCATTGCCTCCCAACCGTGCCCGGCCCCGGCCGGCCTGAATGCCTCGTCCTCATGGTAGGGGACGCGCTCGGCGGTTAATTTTTCCTCGGGTCAGTGGACCATGCTGGCAGACCCGAGAACCGCCGCCGACTCGGGCCCGATCTGGTAGCCGTCGCTCACGATCGGGTCGTTCTCGGCGAACCGGCTGAGCCGGAACTCGCGGATCGGCACCGTCCGCGCCTCCCCGTGCACGACCAGCTCGGCCACGGCCTCACCGATCGCAGGTCCCTTCTTGAAGCCTGAGCCGCTCATGCCCACGGCAAGGTGGAGGCCGTCGGGCTGGAGGCTGTCGATGATCGCGCAGAGGTCGGGCGTCATGTCGATGGGGCCCGAGTGCCGGCGCACCACCGGCGCGCCCGCGAAGCTGGGGAAGCGGCGCGCCACCTGTCCTCGGGCCAGGTCCTCGAAGTCGGCGCTCGGCGGAGCCCCCTCCAGGTAGTCATCCGCCGTGGGGATCGGCACCCGCGCGCCGGCCAGCCCGACCATGCTCAGGTCCTCGCCATCAGGTCGGGTGTAGGCGCCGTGGGCCCGGTCGAGGACGACCAGGTGCCCTCCCCAGCCCTGCCGCATTGCCGCCGGCCGCCGGACGAAGGCAAGCCGCACCGCCACCGGCTCGATCGGCAGCTCGACCCCGAGCGCGGCGGCGAGCGGCACCGACCAGGCGCCGTTGGCGAGGACGACGATCGGCGCCGCGATGAAGCCCGCCGACGTCTCGACGCCGCGGACCCGGCCCCCCTCGGCCCGCACCGCGGTCACCGTCACGCCCTCCCGGATGTCGACTCCCAGCCGGCGGGCGCCGGCGGCGATGGCGCGGGTGGTGGCGCCGGGGTCGGCATAGCCGCTCCGCGGCTCGTAGGCCGCCAGCTGGTCCTCGTCGACCCGCATGTCCGGCTCGAGCTCGACCAGCTCCTCGGGCCCCACCAGCTGGGTCTCGACACCGACCTGCTGCAGCATCGCGACGTTGCGCCGGAGCGTGGCGTGGTCCTCCCGTGCGACCGGATTCGCGAGCCCTGTCTGCTGGAAGCCGGGGTCGCCGCCCACCAGCTCCGACCAGTTCTCGAACCAGTGCAGCCCGCGCAGCGCCAGCCGGGCTTCGGGAGCATTGCTGTAGTGGGTGCGGACGAGGCCCGCCGAGAGCCGGGAGGCCTGGGCCGCGACCCCGTCGCGGTCGAGGACGATGACGTCTTTGACCCCCAGCCGCGCCAGGTTGAAGGCGGTGCTGGTCCCGATGATGCCGGCGCCGACGACGACCGCGCCGGCGGTCTGGGTCACCGGTGCTGGTCCAGGTAGGTCGCGGTGAGAGCCAGGTAGCGGTCGATCACCTCGGGGTCCTTGGCCCGGCCCATGTGCCCGATCCGGAAGACCTTCCCGACGTACTGCCCGAAGCCGCCCCCGATCCGGATGTCGTGCTCCTCGAGCAGCCACCGCATGTAGTCGTTCACGTCCATGCCAGGCAGCCCGAGGACGGCTGTCGTCACCGGGGACGCCACCGCGTCGGGCACCAGCATCTCGAAACCCATCTCGCGGAGGCCGCTTCGGACGGTGTCACGGGCTGCCCGGTGGCGCCGGATGTGCTCCTCGAGGCCGACCTCGAGCACCCGCTGGACGGCCCCGTCAAGGGCCCGGATGACGTTGGTCGGCATCGTGGTCGGGTGGGGATGCCAGTCCCGCCAGAGGTCGGCGAATTTCCGCCAGGTGGCGAGGTTGAGGTACCAGCCGGCGGCTTTCGGGCGGCCGTCATCGAGTGCCGCCAGCGCTCGCGGACCAGCGGTGATGGGCGCCACGCCGATCGGGCCGCCCAGGGCCTTGTTGGCGACCGTCACGCAGAGATCGATCCCCCAGCCGTCGACGTCGAGCTCGACACCGCCCGCCGAGGAGATGGCGTCCACGATCGAGAGCACGCCCCGCTCCCGCGCCAGGCCCGCTATCTCGCGGACGGGGTTGAGGACGCCCATCGAGGTCTCGTGGTGGACGACGCCGACGGCGCGCAGGTCGGGGTGGGCGTCGAACGCCTCCCGCACGGCGTCGAACGACACCGGCTCCCGTGGCGGCGGCTCCACGACCACGACCTCGAGGCCGTTGGTCCTGGCGACGTCGACCATCCGCTCGCCGAACAGGCCGTTGCTCGGGATCAGGATCTTGTCGCCAGGCCCGAGAACGCTGGTGATCGCCATCTCGATCGCCGACATGCCGGGCCCGAAGACCAGGTGGACCTCGCTCTCGGTCCTGAAGACCTGGCGCAGGTTGGCGGCGGTCCGCAGGTAGAGCTCTGTCCAGGCGTCGCCGTAGTGCGCCATCACCGGCTGGCCGAGCAGGTCCAGGATCTCGTCGTCGATCGAGACCGGCCCCGGGATCAGAAGGAGCTCGGACCGGGGTTGGTTGCGCTCTTTGGCCATCAGGCGGGAACCTCCTGGGTGCCGCGCGAGATGCCTTCGCCACCCCAGACGCCCTCCGGTTCAACCCCGCCCGATTCGAAGCGGTCGAGCCGGTAGATGTCAAGAGGAAGGCTGGGCGTGCCGCCGCGGATCTCGGCCGCGATGTGCCGCGCCAGGCCGGGGGCCAGGGACATGCCGTGGCCGCTGAAGCCCGCGACCGTGTAGACGTTGGCGAGGTGCGTCCAGCCGACCACGGGGTTGTCGTCGGGGGTGGTCTCGATCAGCCCGGCCCAGGCGTGTGTCACGCCGGCGGCATCCAGTTTCGGCAGCCGGCGGATCAGCCGCTCGACCAGCGTCGGCAGCTCGTCCCAGTCGACCCCGAGGGTCGCCGGCGCGTCGGCCACCTCGGGCGCCTCTGCCAGGCCTGACACGAGGCCCTCGCCCTCCGAATGGAGGTAGAAGCCGGTGGTCAGGTCGATCGTCAGCGGAAGGTGACGGCCGGGCGCGGGCGTCTGGTCGATGACGAAGATCTGGTTGCGCCGCGGCGTGATCGGAAGCGTGGCTCCATAGAGGCCGGCGATGCCGCGGGACCAGGCACCGGTGGCGTTGACGAGCACGTCGCAGGCGATCGCCGCCGCGTCCGCGCGGGCCCCGGTGACCCGGTCACCGGCTGTCTCGATGGCCGTGATGGGGCTGTTCTGGAGGATCGTGACGCCGGCCCGCCGGGCGCCCGCCGCGTAGCCGGCAACCATCGAGTTGGGGTCCAGGTAGCCGTCGGTCGGTCCATAGGCGGCGCCCCGCAGATCGGCGGTGTTGACGCCGGGGATGATCTCGGCGAGCTGGTCGTTCCCGATCAGGCGGGTGTCGACCCCGTGCTCGTTCTGGGTTGCGACCGCGCGCCGCAGCGTCTCCTCGTGGCGGCCCCCGTTGTGGAGGAACAGGTAGCCGGCCTGGCGAAAGCCGGGATCGATGCCGAACTCCTCGGCAAAGGTCGCCATCTGGGCGATCGTATCCTTGGCCGCTTCGATCGAGGTGCCCTGGGTGAACTGCTGGCGGAGGCCGCCGGCGTTGAGGCCGCTGGAGCCCGAGCAGACCGCCCCACGTTCGGCAACGACGACTCTCGCACCCGCGCGGGCGAGCTGGAGCGCCACCGTGGTGCCGGCGATGCCGGCCCCTACAACGAGGACGTCTGAGGTCATCACCGCGCTCACTGGTCGAGGATCTCCTTTGCCACCCGGTAGGCGGACTTGATCGCGCCCTCCATGCCGCCGGGCCCGATCCGGTCGTCGGTGTACTCGCCGGCAAAGAACACCCGGCCGGCGAGGGGTCTGGTGATCTCCGGCAGCACGGTCTCCCGCTGATCGCCGAGCGGTGCCCGCACGACCGAGCGCGTGAGCGGGTCCTTGGTCCAGTTCTTGACGAACCCGAAAGTGCGCTTCAGGGGCTTGCCGACGACCGCGCTGATGGTCGCATCGAAGGCGTCGAGGGTCTCCTGCTCGTTCAGCAGCGCCGGCTCGACGTCGCCGGCGGCAAGGCCGCTGATGACGATGTGGTCACCGGGCTGCTGCATGGTCTGCTCCATGATGTAGCCCGGCATCTGGTCGGTGAAGCAGCCGAGGCCGATCGCGCCGCGGACCGCCTCCTTGTCGGCGTATTGGGCGACCAGCCGGGTGCCGTTCCCGTACTGGAGCTGGAGCAGCGCCCGCACCTTCTCGGTCGGCAGCACGGGGTCGAAGCCGAGCTCGGAGACCAGCGGTCCGGGAACGGTGACAAGCACCCGGTCGCCACGGAACGTCTCCCGCTCGGTCTCCACCGTGACACCGCCGTCGTACCCGACCAGCCGCACGACCTGGTTGAGCCGGACGTCGATCCCAGCGGCCAGAGCCTGTGGCAGCCTGTCGTTGCCGCCGCGGATCTTCCGATAGCCCTTGCCCCAGGAGAGCTCGACGTTGAGCTCCTGGGAGTCGGCCAGGCGCAGCGGCGCCGCCGGGGTGCCCTGGGCGATCGCCTCCAGGAGCAGCTCGGCATCCTCCGAAAGGTGAGCCCGGCGCAGCCACTGGGCCACCGTCTCGTAATGGCCGGGCGGCACCCGGCGGACACCCTCCCGCAGCTCCTCGACGAGCTCGCGGCTCGCCTCGTCGGTGAGCCGGCGGCCGTGGAAGATGATGTCCGGCGTATCGGTGCCGAGGCTGAACTCGGTGGTCAGATCGAGGCCGTGGGTCGCACAGAGGGCGGCGATCCGGTCCTGGCCGTGGTAGATCATCTCGGCCCCCACGTCGGCGTACTGGCCGTCTTGAAGCCCGTCGCGGATCGTGAAGACGCGGCCGCCGACACGGTCGCGGGCCTCGATCACGACCACCTCGTGTCCGGCCTTCTGCAGCTCGCCGGCGGTGACGAGGCCGGAGAGGCCGGCGCCGATGATCAGGACCCTCACGACTGCACTCGCGCGAAGCGCTCGGCCGCAAGGTGAGCCACCGGTAGATCGGTGCCACCGTCGAGGGCGAAATCGGCGGCAGCCTCGCCGGTGGCCGACGCGAACTTGAAGCCGTGCCCGGGAAATCCCATCAAGGCGACGATAGCGGGGGCGGCCGGAAGGGGTCCGACGACGAAGTGGTGGTCCGGCGAGAACTCCTGCAGGACGATGACACCTACGTCCGTCACCGGCCACCCAGCGACGCCAGCAGCTGCGCGCCGGCACGCTGCCCGCTGCAGACGGCGCCCTCCATGTTCGCCTGCCAGGTGTAGTCACCGGCGAAGAAGATGCCGTCGACCGGCTCCGCCAGCAGGGGGAAGTGCTTCATCAGCCCGCGCACGTACTGCGGGTGCCCGTACTCCCAGCGGTGGAGCTCGACGTGTGCGATGCGGTCGGCGTACTGCGGCAGGGCCTCGACGAAGGCCCGGACAGCGCCACTCTTGATGCTCTCGTCGGGATCGTCCCAGACGACCTTCGCCGCTGGGTCGGCCATGAAGGAATGGAAGCAGCCGCCTTCAGCGTCGATGTCGTTGGGCGTTCGGGCCATGAAGCCGTCGGCGTTGTAGCGGACCAGGGGGCGGCTCGCGACCAGCGGGTAGGCGCCAGGCTTCTCGCCGGCAGCCGCCACCACGATCGGCGTCGAGATCCAGCGCCCGTAGTGGACCGCCCGGAGCGCATCCATCTTCCACCCCGGCAGGCCACCCACGACCCGGGCCGCGATGGGGCCGGGCAGAGCGCAGACGACGCGCCGGGCGGCGATCGTGCGATGGCCGTCGGGGCCCTCGGCCTCGACGACATAGCCGTCGCCGGCAGGCTCCACCCGGATGACCTTGGTTCGCAGCGACACCCGGCCGCCGATCTCCCGCGCCAGCGCTTTGGCAATCTCGCTGGTGCCGCCCGCCACCACCAGCTCGCCGCGGTCGTGGTGTGGGACGTCGGGCGTGTTCCAGGGGCCGGTGCGCTGCTCGCCCCAGACCCAGAGGCCGCCGGCCAGCGACAGGTCGACCGTCGAGGCGCAGTTCATGAGGAGTGTGATGCGGTCGAAGTAGTCGGCCGCGGCCTCTGACATCGGGCCGAGCCAGTCGGCGAACGACTGCTCGTCCAGCTCCGGGAGGGTGAGCGGTCGCGGTTTCGACTGCTCCTCCAGGATTCGCTTGAGGCCCGCCTCAGCCTCGGCGCGGGCGGCCGGGGCGGCCGGCAGCAGGAGCTTGTAGTAGTCCTCGAACATCTCGGAGTGGACGAGGTCGACGCCCAGGCTGTCGGCGAGCTCGACGATGGTCGGCCGATCCTCGGTGATGTACTGCGCGCCGAAGTTGATCCAGGGGCCGTTGGGGATCTTGACGGAGCGGGTCCGGCCACCGATCCAGGCGGCAGCGTCGAGCACCTCGAGGTCGAGGTGCTGCGCCTTCATCGCCGCGGTGAGGCCGCTGAGGCCGCCGCCGAGGACCACCACGTCCAGCTGCTTCATTCCCGAATCCTGACCCTCAGATGGCGGCCCACGACGTCCAGCCGCCGTCGACCATGAGCGTCTCGCCGGTTATGTAGCCGGCGGCGTCGGAGGCGAGGAAGACGACCGCGGCCGCGATCTCTTCCGGCTGCGCCATCCGCCGCATCGGCGTCCGCGCCGCGATGGCTTCCGCGTTGACGCGCCCGGCGAGGACGAGCTCTTCGACCATCTGCGTCGCGACGTAGCCGGGCGCCACCGCGTTGACCCGCACCGCGGGCGCCCATTCGACGGCCAGCGCCTTCGTCACTCCGATCACGCCGGCCTTCGAGGCGGCGTAGGCGACGCGGCGTGCCAGTGGCGTGAAGGCCTGGACGGAGGAGATGTTGACGATCGCGCCGGAGCCCCGAGCGAGCATGTGCCGGCCGGCGGCCTGAGCGCAGTAGAAGACCGCGCTGAGGTCGACGTCGATCGTCCGCTGCCAGTCCGCGGCGCTGAGCTCGATCGACTCCGCCGCCATCGCCATGCCGGCGTTGTTGACCAGGATGTCGAGGCTGCCGAGCGCGTCCAACGCTCCCTCGACGAGGCCGGCGGCGCCTGCCGGACTGCCGAGGTCGGCAGCAATGCCGACCGCACCGTTCCCGACCTGCTCGGCCGCGGCGCGGACGGCGTCGGGATCGCGCGAGTTGAGGACAACCCTCGCGCCAGCGGCCGCCAGTGCGCGCGCCACCGCGAGGCCGATCCCACGGCTCGAGCCGGTCACGAGCGCGTTCCGTCCGGTTAGAGCAGGCGCGGGCGGCTCGCTCACGGCGCCACGGCTGCGGGAGTCTTCGCCTCCTCCGTGCCGTATTCGCGGGCGAGGCGCTCGGTGTTCTGGGTGGCGATCTCGACCGCCGCCTCGCGCGGCGTGATTCGCCGCTCGGCGCTCAGGCTCAGCAGCCGGTCGACAGTATCGTGGAGTGTCTTGGCCGCGTAGTCGTACGCCGCCTGCTCGGTGGGCTCGATGAAGCCGAGCATCACCATCCACCACCAGCCATTGGCGCCCGAGTTGGCGACGAAGTCGGGGATGACTATCACCCCCCGGTCGTGGAGAAGCCGCCCGGCGCCGTCGGTGGTCGGGATGTTGGCGGCCTCGACGACGACGCGAGCCCGGACCTTCCCTGCGTTGTCCTCGGTGAGCACATCGCCCAGCGCCGCCGGCACCAGCACCTCGGCGTCGATGTCGAGCCAATCCTCGCGGGGTCGCTCGCCCGCCCCGGGCGGCAGCTGCGACCGGTCGATGACGCCCGTGCTCGAGCGAGCCGCCAGCAGGCGCTCCACGTCGAGCCCGTGAGGGTTGACGACGCAGCCCTTGACGTCGACGACGCCGACCACGCGGACACCCTTCCGAGCCAGGTAGCGGGCCGTGCCGCCGCCCATCGACCCGAAGCCCTGGACGACCGCTCGCGTGCCTTCGAGGGGAAGGCCCAGCTTGGCCATCGCCGCCGCCGCGGCCTCGGCAACGCCATAGCCGCCGATGAGGTCGGCGAGGCCGATGCCCTCGATCTTCACCGACAGTCCCTGGAGCACCCGCTGGAGCGCGCCCTCGTAGTCGCCGCTCACGCGGAGCCCTGCGTAGACCGAGAGTGGGAGGCCAATCTCCTTGAAGGCGGCGTCGAGCTCCTCCTGGGTGATCCCGAGGTCTTCGGCCGTCCCCCAGCGCGTTTCCAGGAACGGTTTCATGGCGCGGAGGAAGCGGACCAGCATTTCGTGGCCGCCGGGCTCCTCGAGGTCGCAGTCAAGCCCCGCCTTGGCGCCGCCGGACGGCACGTTCAAGGAACCGTTCTTGAGGGTCATCGTGTGCGCCAGGCGCTCGACCTCCTCGATCGTCACGCCGCGCCGCACCCGGGTGCCGCCGCCGGAGATGCCGCGCACCAGGCGATCGATGACCAGGTATCCGTTCCGACCGGTGACGGGGTCGGTCCAGACCACGCGCAGGTAGGGCTCAGGGCTCACCGCACCACTCCTCTTTTCACGAGTCGACGCGAGAGGCGAAGCATAGCTAAGCCGCCGAATCGCTAGGCTGGGGACCGGCCGCGCCCGGCGGCGAGAAAGCAGGAGGTGGATTCGGTATGGCCTCGGAGCTGTCGAAACCCGGTCTCGAGCTCGTCAGGCAGAGCGATGTTCCGTTCACGCCGGTCGTGCCGGGCCTTGAAATCTCTCGCGGTTTGACGCAGGCCGGATTCACCTCGCTGGGCGGCGGTTGGGTCCGGATGGACGGCAGCGGCGAGCTGAAGGATTGGACGCTCAAGTACGACGAGACCCTGTTCGTCGTCAGCGGCGAAGCCGAGGTGGAAGACTCGGCCGGCAAGAAGGTCGCAGCCGGGCCGGGGGAGGCGATCCTCATCGGCGAGGGCACCACCGTCACCTACCGCGGCAAGCCCGGCACCGAGGTGTTCTTCGTGCTGAACCCGCGCGACTGGGACAAGCGCGACTAGCGGAGATGGACATCGATCCCGAGGGCAGGCGGCTGCTCACCGAGCCGAACATCGGCAACCTCGGCTTTCACGGGATCGACGGCTACCCACGGGTCATCCCGGTCTGGTTCAAGTTCACCGGCGACGAGATCCAGGTCGCCAGCCCGCCCAACCTGTACAAGAGCCGCGCCCTCCGGGCCGACCCGCAAGCGGTCCTCATGGTGTCGACACCGAAGCAGCCCTACCACGTCGTCAGCGCGACCGGCCGCGTCGACATCGAAGTCATCGAGGAGCCCGAGCGGATCGTGTTTGTGCGCGAGGTCGCCGACCGCTACCTCGGCCCCGACGCCGGCAGCAGGTACATCGAGGCGTGGATCAGGGGCGGCCACCCCGGACCGGGCGACCTGCTCCGACTGAAGATCGAGCGGCTCCGCTACACGAACGTCGGGGGTGATTAGCCGGGGAAACGAAAACACAAAGACACGAAGAGCACGAAGGACGCACGAAGGAAAGGAAAATTAGCCGTTGACCATACTTTGTGTTGCATCGGACTCGGATGATCCGGCATCACAAGCCGACTGACCACGCCACCCGTTGACGCGATCTCGGACGGCCTTTTCGTCTAGCTGGCCGCCTCGGAGCCCTCTTCTTTGGCGATCGTCTCGAACCCGCCGAGGTAGGCGCGCTGCACGCGCTCGTCGGCGGCGAGCTCCTTGGCCTTGCCCTCGAGGACGATCCTGCCCGTCTCGAGGACGTAGGCGCGGTCGGCCACGCTGAGCGCCTGGCGGGCGTTCTGCTCGACGACGAGGATCGCCACCCCCTGGTCGGCGAAGCGGCGAACGATCTTGAGAATCGTCTTGGCGAGCATCGGAGACAACCCCAGCGATGGCTCGTCGAGGGTGAGGACCTTGGGGTCGTTCATCAGCGCGCGGCCGATCGCGAGCATCTGCTGCTCGCCCCCGGAGAGCGTCCCGGCCAGCTGGCCCGCCCGCTCGGCAAGGATGGGGAAGGTCTCGAGCACTCGCTCCCGGCGCGCCTTCACCTCCTGCGGCCGGCGCCTGTAGACGTAGCCGCCGAGGGTCAGGTTCTCGACCACGGTGAGGGTCGAGAAGATGCGGCGGCCTTCGGGCACTTGGCACAGGCCCCGCTCCACGATCTGGTGGGCCGGGGTTCGCGAGATGTCCTTGCCGTCGAACCGAACCGTCCCGCTGCGCGAGCGCTCCAGCCCCGAGATGGTCCGCAGCGTGGTCGTCTTGCCGGCGCCGTTGCTGCCCAGGATCGCGACCATCTCGCCCGGCTCGACCTGGATGGAGACCCCCCGGATGGCCTCGATGTTGCCATAGAAGACGTGGATGTCATCGACCTCGAGCAGTGGCACCTTTTTCAGCTGCCGGCAGCGAGGGCGGAGGGCGCTTCCTCGTCGTCGTCCTCGCGACCGAGGTAGGCCTCGATCACCTTCGGATTGCTCTGGACCTGCGCCGGCGCGCCCTCGGCGATGACCTTCCCGCGGTCGAGGACGATCACGCGGTCGGACACGTTCATGACCAGCGACATGTCGTGGTCGATCAGGACGACGGTCACCCCGCGCTCGCGGATCTCGCGGACCATCCGCATCAGGTCGAACTTCTCGGTCGGGTTCATTCCCGCGGCGGGCTCGTCGAGCAGTACGAGCATCGGCTCCGAGGCCAGGGCCCGGGCGATCTCGACGCGGCGCTGGTCGGCGTAGGAGAGCTCGGTCGCCAGCCGTCCGGCCTGCTCCGTCAGTCCGACGAAGCGGAGCCAGTAGCGCGCCTCGTGCATCGCGCGCTGCTCGTCGCGGCGCTCGCCGGCGGTATGGAGCAGGGCCTGGTAGGGCAGGTTCCGCTCGCGGACCGACGCGCCCACCATCACGTTCTCGAAGACGGCCATCTGCTTGAAGAGGCGGATGCCCTGGAAGGTGCGGGCCATGCCCCGATGGACGATCGTGTGCGCCTTCAGGCCGGAGATCGACCTGGTGTTGAACTCGATCTTGCCTTCCTTTGGCCGCTGCACCCCGGTGATGCAGTTGAAAACGGTTGTCTTGCCGGCCCCGTTGGGCCCGATCACGCTCAGGATCTCGCCGCGCCGAACCTCAAGTGAGACGCCGTCCACCGCCCGGACGCCGCCGAACCGCTGCACCAGGCCCTCGACCTTGAGCAGCACCTCTCCTTCGGCGACCGCCGGTTTGAGGCGGAACTCCCTCGCCACCTCGCCCCTCTTTTCCGGCTCCTCCTCGAGCCCCAGGAAGGGGGTGGTGCGGGTTCGGGACTGCGGCCAGATGCCCTGGGGGCGGAACAGCATGATCAGGATCAGCCCGGCCGCGAAGAAGAGGAAACGGGTCTGCTGCATGCCCCGCAAGACCTCCGGCAGACCGACCACCACGGTGGATCCGAGGATGACCCCGCCGAGGCTCCCCAGGCCGCCGATGATGATCAGGATCAGGACCTGGGAGGAGAGGACGAACGTGAAGCTCGAGGGGTTGATGGCAGAGACCCGGGCGGCGAAGAAGGCGCCCGCGAGGCCGGCCCACATCCCGCCCATCGTGTAGGCCAGCAGCTTGAGGTTGAGGGTCGGCACGCCGACGGCCTCGGCGGCGTATTCGTCCTCGCGCACCGCCACCCAACCGCGGCCGAGCCGTGACAGAGAAAGATTGCGCGCGAAGACAAGCGCGATCATGACCAGGACTGTCCCGATCACGTAGAAGTAGGTCTGGTAGGGAAAGTCGGGAGAGTTCTCGAAGCCGAAGAAGGGCGGCGTCGGGATGTTCCAGACGCCGTTGGGCCCGTCGACGTAGTCCCAGTTCGTGAACAGGATGCGGACGATCTCCCCGAAGCCGAGGGTGACGATCGCCAGGTAGTCGCTGCGGAGGCGCAGCGTCGGGTATCCCAGGATCGTGCCCGCGATCCCGGCGAAGGCGATCGCAGCGGGCAGCGTCAGCCAGAAGTTGATGCCCCACTTCACGGTCATGATCGCGGTCGTATAGGCGCCGATCGCGAAGAAGGCCGAGTAACCGAGGTCGAGCAGCCCGGCGTAGCCGACCACGATGTTGAGGCCCATTCCGAGCATCGCGAAGGTGAGCACGGAGACGCCGACCGCGGTGACGTAGTCGTCGCCCCAGAGCGGGATCAACATCGCGGCGGCCCCAAAGGCGATGATATGGACCCAGAAGGGCAGCCGCAGAAAGCGGGCTCTCCCACGGCCGAGCGGGTCGGCGACCGACTTGAGAATCGAGGTCGCCGCCGACGCCATTTCCCTACATCCTCTCGGCGACGCGTTCGCCGAAAAGCCCGGTCGGCTTGATGATCAGCACCGTGATCAGCACGCCGAAGACGAAGACGTCCTGCCACCGGCTCGACAGGTAACCGGCGCAGTACGACTCCAGCAAGCC
>DATCPJ010000269.1:0-7809 GCA_036570145.1 Candidatus Dormiibacterota bacterium | reverse complement strand
GTATGACGAAGTCGGTCAGCCTGGGTTGCGGCAACCCGACGGCGCTGGCGCGGCTGAAGCCGGGCGAGAAGGTGCTCGACCTCGGCAGTGGCGGCGGCATGGACGTCCTCATGTCAGCCCGCCGGGTTGGTCCCGAGGGACACGTCTACGGCGTCGACATGACCGACGAGATGCTCCATCTGGCAGAGGCCAACAAGGCCAGGTCCGGTCTTGCGAACGCGACCTTCCTCAAGGGGACGATCGAGGCGGTCCCCCTACCGGCGGCGACCGTCGACGTCGTCATCTCCAACTGCGTCATCAACCTGGCCGAGGATAAGGGCGCCGTGATCCGCGAGGCCTATCGGGTGCTCCGGCCGGGCGGCCGGCTGGCCGTCGCCGACATGGTCGAGCTGGAGGCTCTGGCACCCGAGGTCAAGCGGGCGACGGACGCCTGGGCGGGTTGCATCGCGGGCACCATCCCGGTGGCCGACTATCGTCAGCTGCTTGTCTCGGCAGGCTTTGCCGATCCCGAGATCGAGATCCACCAGGTCACCGAGGTGCCCGAGGGTGGCAGGATCGGCAGTGCCCACATCCGGGCGGTCAAGCCGGCCTCGGCCTGAGGCCGCTCCGCCCGTGAAAAGCGCGAACCGGCCGGTGGTGCTCTTCGTCTGCGTCCACAACGCCGGCCGGAGCCAGATGGCAGCGGGGTTCCTGCGCCACCTCGCCGGCGACCGCGTCGAGGTCCTCTCGGCCGGCAGCGAGCCGGCCGACCTGGTCAACCCGGTGGCGGTCGAGGCGATGGCCGAGGTAGGCATCGACGTCTCCGCGGAGCAGCCAAAGCTCCTCCGTGATACCGCGGTGCGGGAGGCCGACGTCGTCATCACGATGGGCTGTGGCGACGCGTGCCCGATCTACCCGGGAAAGCGCTACGAGGACTGGGACCTCCCCGACCCGGCCGGCCGGCCACTGGCGGCGGTGCGGCTGATCCGCGACGAGGTCGAGACAAGGATCAAAGAACTGGTCGGGTCGCTGGCCTAAGGCGGAACTTAACCGGACCTGTTGGTGGCCGAGGTTGGCGCCGCCAGGATGTCCGCGTGGTGAAGTGGAACGCGCGCATGTGCGTGCTGGTCGCGATCGTGTTTGCGCTCGCGCCTCGTCTCGCCGTCGCGTCTCAATGGGGCAGCCCTTACGGCGACCCGCCCGGGTTCTGCCCGGCGCAGTCGCGGTTGCCCGCCACCTACCGCTCCCTGACGACGAACGATCCGACCGTCGCCGGCAACCCCGAGCAGGACACCTTCTTCGGCTACCACCGGTATCCCGGCTATGACGACTGGTACGGCTACTGGTATGGCGACTTCCGCGGCCGGCCGGGCGATGCGAGCGGCTGGCAACTGATCCGCCGGGTCGACTTCCCGCAACACTGGCACTGGAACTTCGCCGATTGGGGCTGGACGGTCCACGGCCACGCGAAGCAGTACGTCGCGTACTACAACTGGACCTTCGGAGGGCAGTGCGGCCTTGGCTGGCGCGGGTCGCCCTGGCCGGCTCCCTACATGGCAGACGTCGACGGCTATCCGGTCCTTGACATCTACGTCGACGCGGTGGCGCCGGCCGATCCGAAGCCGAGGATCGCCTCCCTGTCGCCCGGCTCGATCAGCTTCACCTGGGACCCGGTGGCCGACCGCGGAGACGGCGCCGGCGCCGACTACTTCGCCGCCGGCATGGACCACTACACCTCCTGGCTCACGGTCAACGAGGGGCCGCCCGTTGGCCAAAAGCAGAGTGCCGCTCCACTCCTCCTGGCCGCCGCTGCGACGCCCGCGGACACCGTCTGCGCTCACGTGCTCGCCACCGACCGGCTGGGCAACGCGACGGCGCCGCAGTCCACCTGCGGGCGTCCAGCCGGCGCGCCACCGCTCCCGCCGCCGCCAGGTGCCGGCAGCGTCCGCGTCAACCCGGCGCCCATCGGGCTGGCGGGCCTTCCGGCATGGTTCTGGCTCGACCCGACGCCGGGCCCGGTGACCACTTACGAAACGGTCGGCGGGATCGACTACCGGGTGGTCTCACAGCCCGAGGCGGCCGCCTGGGACTTCGGCGACGGCGGTGTGCTGTGGAGCGCTGGCTTCGGCATCCCCTACCCGGCGGAGTCGACCATCCAGCACCGCTACGGCGCCGAGTCCGAGACGGGCTATCGCGTGTCGGCGGTTGTTCGCTACGAGCTCAGCTGGTGGTGGCGGTCGGGAAGCAACTGGCAGGGGCCTTATCCGCTGAGCAGGCAGACAGTCAGAGCCGGCGACCTCGGCTATGCCGTGAGGCAGGCGCAGCCCGAGCTCTTGATGCCCGCCTGAGCCTCGGCTCAGCCTTTCGGGAGCTTTTTCGGTGTCTTGGAGCCCGCGTGCGTCTTGATCGGGGCCGCGTCGGGCCGCTGATCGGCGATGCTGCGGTCGATCATCGCCGAGGTCGGGTCCGCGTAGGCTGCCGCGACCGAGCTGGCGAGGCTGTCGCCGCGCCGGTACAGGCGCATCGATTCGCCCGCAAACTCCATGCTGTGTGCGACGGCTTGGCCGGTCGCGTGGGTGCTGACCGTCGCGTTGAGCATCGCATCGCTGGCGAAGGCCTTGCTCGCCGCGAAGGCGTCGAGACCGACGCCCAGGAACAGGAATTCCCAGCCGAGCTTTTCCTTTTCCCCGATGAGCTTCTTCACGCTCTCAGCCGTCCACTCGTGGCTCGAGTTCTCCATCCCGTCGGTGGTGATGATCACCATCACCTTCTCGCCTTTCGGAAAGCGGAGCGGGGAAAGCGTGAGGCCGATCGCGTCATGGAGCGCCGTCATTCCCCGCGGGGTGTACTCCTTCGGACCGATCGGCCTGACGCGCTCGACGGGGGTCGGCGGATAGACCTGCTCGAACTCGGTGTCGAAACAGGTCAGGCTCAAGGTGATCTTGCCGCCGGCATCGCGCTGATCCGCCTGGGCGTTCCCGACAAAAGCATTGAACCCGCCACGTGTCTCAACCTCGCGGCCCTGCATCGAGCCGCTCATGTCGAGGATCGCGATGACGTTGACGTCGGCGACCTTGGCCTTGCTGGGCTTCCTAATCCTGATCGGTGCTTTCACTGCCATCTCGGAGCCTCCTCAGTTGAGCGGTCGCGCCGGCCCAACGTGCACCGGAACGGACGCGGTAGATATAGGCGGGACTGGTGTCGTACTGCACCGCCAGGGCCTTTGCCGAGAGCGGGCTCTCGACGATTGCCTCGGCCGCCGCGACGGTCAGCTTGCTGGGTGGCCGGCCGCCCGCCGAGCGGCGCTTGGTGGTGACCAGATGGGACGGGTTGCAGCACAGCCTGCTGCTGCATTCGCTGAGGTGCTGGATCTCGTAACTGCCGGGATCGCCCTTGACGATGCGGTAGGCGACCCGGTGGGCCAGCTCACCGTTGAAGTCGCCATAGCCATCGCTGCGGGCATGACCCCGGTAGGGCCAGCAGGCGTCGGGTCCCCAACGCTCGACCTTGGCCCAGAAACGATCCTCGACCGGTGTGGGGGGCCTGCTCATGCACCGGCAGTTTACACCTAACTAGGTTGGGCGGTCAAAGCGCCACGCGGTGGATCATCGCGTTCCGCCGAAGCCGAATCGCGGGGTTATGCTCGGCGAAACCGGCATGGACGATAAACCGCGCCGCCGCCTCAAGCCACTTTCCGCCGGCCGCATGGCGGTGCTGCTGCTCGCAATCCTGGCTCTCGCCGTGGTGGTCGTCTCCGCCAGCCGGCCCGGCGACGCGGGCCCGGCGGCGCCGCCGAGCTCCGCCGAGACCGGCGCCGCCGTCATCCGGGCCGCGGTCATCCTGTTCGCGATCGGCGAGGCCGGCGTCCTCGGGCTGATCGTTTGGGCGCTCTGGCCGATCGGCAGGCGGCGCCCGATCCGCACCCGGCGCGGGACCCTGTTGGTCGCCATCGCCTCCTTCCTCCAGAGTGCCGGCGCCCTCGTCCTCTTCTGGTTCTACCTCCACTACCGCGCCACGCTTCGCGGCAAGAACGCCGGCCTCTTCCCGAGCTTCGGCCTGCGTCCGGCGTTGCCGAGCATCCCCGACGGGCGCAGCGCCGCTGGGGCGGGGCAGGAATTGGTTACCGCATTGATCGTCGTCGCTGCGCTGGCCGTCGCCGCCGGGTTTGTCCTCCGTGGCTTCCGCTTCCGCGGGCGCGCCTCGCCATTCGCAAGGCTCGCCGAGCAGCTGCAGGAAGCGGTCGAGGAGGGACTCGAGGAGCTCGAGGCGGATACGGATCCGCGCCGGGCGGTGATCGCCGCCTATCGCCGCATGGAGCTGGCGCTGGCGCGGGTCGGCATGCCCCGCGCCAGGCACGAGGCGGCCCTCGAGTATCTCGACCGCCTCCTCGCCCTGCTCGACGCCCGGGGGCCGGCCGCCCTGCGCCTGACCGAGCTCTTCCAGCTCGCCAAGTTCAGCGACCACGTCATCGACGCCGCGATGCAGCGCGAGGCGATCGGCGCTTTGAGGGAGCTGCGCGAAGAGCTCCGCGCCCGTGCCGCCGAGGATGAGGCCGAGCCGCAGGTGGCGCCGGCGTGAACGAGCTGCGCCGCCTCGCTGCGCCGATCGTGGTGTTGACCGTCCTTCTCGGCATCGACATCGTCTTCCGGCCGATCCCGTTCGGCTTCGCCTTCCGCGCCTGGCTCGTCGCTCTCGCGGCAATAGCAGCCGCGGCGCTGGTGCGCGGCTCGCTCGCCCCCTACCAAACGGTTCGCATCGAGCCGATCCGCTTGCCAAGGCGGCGGCGGGTCAGCGCCGAACGTCCTGCCGGCCTGGAGGAGGTGGAGCGCGCGGTCGACTTCGCGGTGTGGAGTCCGGCCGATCTCAACCGGCGCCTGCGACCCCTCCTGCGAGAGGTGGCGGCCCACCGGCTGCGGACAAGGCGCGGGGTCGACATCGAACGCAATCCCCAAACGGCGCGACGGCTCCTCGGCGAGGTCGCCTGGGAGCTCATCGACACGGCCCCAATCCTCGAACCGGAAGCCCGGCGGCCCGCCGCCAGCGCGGAGTCGATCCGGGAGACCATCCAGCGCCTGGAGGAGCTTTAGATCAAATGACGAGGCTGAACGATGTCCTCACTGAGTCCGAGCGGGTGCTGGCCGAGGTCGAGAAGGCGGTTGTCGGCAAGCGGGAGGCGCTCGAGCTGGTCTTTCTCGCGATCCTCGCCGACGGCCACGTGCTCATCGAGGACTTCCCGGGCCTCGCCAAGACCCTGATCGCCCGCTCCTTCGCGCAGGTGCTCGACCTCGACTTCAAGCGGATCCAGTTCACTCCCGACCTGATGCCGAGCGACGTCACCGGGTCGTCGATCTTCAACCAGAAGGCGGGGCAATTTGAGTTCCGGCCCGGACCGATCTTCGCCAACCTGCTGCTTGCCGACGAGATCAACCGGGCCCCCGCCAAGACACAGGCGGCCCTGCTCGAGGCGATGCAGGAGCGGCAGGTCACCGCGGACGGCTTCCGCCACCGGCTGGAGGCCCCCTTCCTGGTCCTCGCGACCCAGAACCCGCTTGAGTACGAGGGCACCTACCCGCTGCCCGAGGCGCAACTCGATCGCTTCCTGGTCCGCCTCGGCGTCGGCTACCCGAGCCGTGACGAGGAATGGCAGCTGGTCGAGGACCGGATGGCGAGGCGAACCGATGAGGTCGCGCTGCAGCAGGTCGTCGAGCGTAAGCGGCTGCTCGAGCTGCAGACCGCCCTGGAGGACGTGCACGTCAGCGCCAGCGTCGGCTTCTACATGGTCGATCTGGTGACCGCGACCCGCCGCAACGGTCGCGTCCTGGTTGGCGCCAGCCCCCGCGGAACCCTCGCGCTGATGAAGCTCTCGCGCGGCCGGGCGGCCCTCCAGGGACGCGACTTCGTAATCCCCGAGGATGTCAAGGCGGTGGCGGTTCCCGCGCTCTCCCACCGGATCAGCCTTCGGCCCGAGCTGTGGGTGCAGAAGGTGCGCGCCGAGGACGTGGTCCGGGACTGCCTGGAGAGCGTCCCGGCGCCCTCGGCTGAGGACTCCACTGTAAGCCGGCGGTGAGCCGCCTCCTCACGCCCAAGCTCGGGGCTTATGCGGCGCTCGCCGCGGCCGGCCTCCTCGCCGCCCTCCTCTTCGCCCGCTCCGAGGCGGCGATCCTGGCGCTGCCCTTCGCCCTCGTCGCCCTGCTCGGCATGGCTTCGGTGCGCGAGCCGCAGCTCGAGCTGGAGCAGGAACTCGACCGCGGGCGGGTTCTCGAGGGTGAGCAGGCGGTGCTTGCCGTGCGGCTGCGCGCCGCCGCTCGGGTCCGGCGTATCGAGCTGAGTCTTCGGCTCCCGAAGGGCCTGAAGATGGCCGAGAGTGGCGCGCGGCCCGAGCTCACCCTGGAGGCGGGGGAGGAGAGGATCGTCGAGCTCCGCATCGATGCCCGTCGCTGGGGCGCCTACGACGTCGGGTCGATGCTGGTGAGGACGCGGGATCGCTTCGGGCTGCTGCTCTTCGAGCGCGCCTATGTGCGCAACCTCCCGCTCCGCGTCTACCCGACTCCCGATGCGCTGCGGACGATGCTGGCGCCGCTCGAGACGCAGGCGCTGGCCGGCAACTCCGTTTCCCGCGAACGCGGCGACGGGATCGAGTTCGCCGATGTTCGTGAGTTCGTCCCCGGCGATCGGATCCGCCACGTCAACTGGCGCGTGAGCGCGCGCCGCGGAGGCCTTCACGTCAACCAGCACCACCCGGAGAGAAACGCCGACGTGGTCATCTTCATCGACACCTTCGCCGAGGTCGGAGGGGGCAGCGGGACGACGCTCGACCTGGCGATGCGAGGTGCGGCGAGCCTGGCCGCCCGCTACCTGGCCGTCAGGGACAGGGTTGGCCTGATCGGCTTCGGTGGGATCATCCGCTGGCTGCGCCCCGGGATGGGGGTCGTCCAGCTCTACCGGTTGATGGACTCCCTGCTCGACACCCGGATCGTTGCCAGCTACGCCTGGAAGGGCATCGACGTGATCCCGACCGGGACGCTGCCGCCCAAGGCCTTGCTTTTGGCGCTGACGCCGCTGATCGATGAGCGCACGATCGGCGCCCTGCTCGACGTCCGGGGGCGAGGCTTCGACGTGGCCGTGATAGAGCTGGACCCGGTGCCCTTCGTGGAGGCCCGTCCGGATGAGCGCGGGAACCTGGCCCACCGCCTCTGGCTCCTCCAACGGGAGGCGCTCCGCGAGCGCTTCCGGGCCGCCGGTGTCCCGATCGCCACCTGGAACGAGCAGCGCCCGCTGGAAGGTGCGCTGGAGGAGGTGCGCTCATCCCGAAGACACGGCGCGCGCGTACGCGCCTAGCCCTCGCCGCGCTCTCGCTCGGCGTCGGAGTGGGGATCGCCTTCGGTGTCGCGGCGAGCTGGCCCTTCGCTCGCGGCGAGGGATACCTCCTCGCGCTCGGCGGCGCCGGCATCGCGTGCCTGTGCCTCGGACTCCTCGCCGTCTGGGTTCGCGGGCTCGCCTGGGGCATCGCGCTGCTGGCGGCCACCTTCCTGCTCCGCGTCCAGCTCGAACCATCGACAGCGTCAGCCTGGACGCCGCTGGTCGCCGGCACGCTGCTGCTGGTCGCCGAGCTCGGCTACTGGTCCTTCGAGCACGACGGCTCGAACACCGCCCGCTCGGATTCGGTTGCTCGGCGGTCACTCGAGGTCCTGCTCCTGGCGGTGGTGGCGGCGGCCCTCTGCGAGCTGGTGCTCGACCTCGGCGCCATCCTGCCCACGTCTGGCCCCGGGGGCCTGGTCCTCGGGGTCGCCGCGGTGACCGGGCTCCTGGCGCTGATGCTGCGGCTCCCCC
>DATCPJ010000268.1:0-5712 GCA_036570145.1 Candidatus Dormiibacterota bacterium | reverse complement strand
AGCACGTCGACATGCCGGCCAGCCCGGACCGGTTGTGGAAGCAGATCCAGGAGGCGAAGGCGAAGTCCTCGTCCTCCGCCAATGGAGGGGGAGCGCAGGCATGATCCCAGCCGCTTTCGAGTACGAGAGGGCAACCTCCGTCCAACAGGCGAGCGAGCTGCTCGGCAAATACGGCGAGGACGCCAAGGTCCTCGCCGGAGGCCACAGCCTCATTCCGCTGATGCGGCTGCGCCTGGCGCAGCCGTCGGCCCTGGTCGACATCAACGGCATCAAGGAGCTCAACTACATCAACCTCGACGGTGGCAAGCTGCGGATCGGGGCACTGGTGCGCCACGTGCAGATCCACAACAGCGAGGTCATCAGGCAGAGCCTGCCGATCCTGGCCGAGGTCGCCGACGAGGTCGGCGACAACCAGGTCCGCAACATGGGCACCATCGGCGGCGTCATGGCCCATGCCGACGCGGCAGGCGACTATCCGACCCTCGCGCTGATGCTCGAGGCGGAGATCGTCACCAACAAGCGCCGCCATGCGGCGAAGGATTTCTTCAAGGACATCTTCACGACGCCGCTCGAGCACGACGAGCTCGTCTGTGAGGTGGTCTTCCCGATCGCCAACGGGCCGCACAAGTACATCAAGTTCCGGCGCCGCCTCTTCGACTGGGCGATCGTCGGCGCCGCCGCTCAGAAGGTCGACGGCGGCTGGCGGATCGGCCTCACCAACGTCGGCCCGACGCCGGTTCGGGCGACCGCGGTGGAGCAGGCGCTGGCATCCGGCGCAAGCCCGGCGGACGCCGCCGAGCACGCCTCAGACGGGCTCAACCCCTCGGCCGACCTGAGGGCGAGCGCCGATTACAAGAAGCACCTGGCGCGGGTCCTGACGCGCCGGGCCATCGAGCAGGCCTCGAACTAGACGAGAACAGGCGGGCGAGTCGAGGGCGGCCGGGAATGAACCGGCCGCCCTCTTTTTTCGTGGCCCTATCCTTTCGGCGGATGGCCGCCGTATTGATCACAGGCGCCGGCCGGCGAGCCGGCATCGCGGCCGCCTGCGCCCTGGCCCTGGCCCGAGACGGCTGGGACGTCGGGCTGAGCTGCTGGCGGCCCTACGATCGCGAGAACGGCCCTGCGAGCGAGGACGAGGAGCCCGAGCGTCTCCTCGAGGAGGTCCGGGCGCTGGGCGTTCGCGCCGAGCTTGCCGAGGCGGACCTGGCCTCGGGCGCTGCCCCGGCCGCGCTTTTCGACGCGCTGGAACCGCGCCTCGGCCCGTTCACCGCCCTCGTCGCGGCCCACTGCCGCGACATCGAGCTTCCGCTCCTGGCGAGCACGGCGAAAGAGCTGGATCTCCATTTCGCCGTGAACGCGCGCTCGGTGGCGCTGTTGATCCAAGAGCTCGCCCGCCGGCTGCCGGGCGATGACGGCCGGGTTGTCGCCTTCACCAGCGACGCGCTCCGCGACAACGTCCCCTACGGCGTGTCGAAGTCGGCCCTCGACGCCGTCGTCATCGCCGCAGCCCACGAGCTGGGCCCGCTCGGGATCCGCGCGAACTGCATCAACCCGGGTCCCAACGAGACCGGGTGGATCACCGACGAGCTGCGTGCCGCGCTGCAGGCGCGCGCTCCGCTCGGTCGGCTGAGCAGGCCTTCCGACAGCGCCGACCTCGTCGGCTTCCTGCTCTCGCCACAGGGTGGCTGGATCAGCGGCCAGGTCCTCCACTCGGACGGCGCGTTCTCCTAGCCCCCTCCTGATCCCGATCGAGAAGCGAGGAACCGCCAAGACGCGACCACGACGCATCGCCAAAGCGGTAAGCACTGCGCGGGGACCGATCTGACTCAGTCCCACTTCGATTTGGCGGCCGGCCTCGGTGGGTACGCTACGGTTTGAGAACCGATGCCTGAAATCCAATCGATCGACGATGTCCTCACCCGGCTCGCGGAGCGCCGCTATGTCGGCGACCGGCCGCTGGCAACCTCCATCTATCTCGCGCTAAAACTCGGCAAGCCCCTCTTCATCGAGGGCGAGGCGGGGGTCGGCAAGACCGAGGCGGCGAAGGTGATGGCCGACGTGCTGGGCGCGCGGCTGATCCGACTCCAGTGCTACGAGGGCATCGACCTCGCCCATGCCGCCTACGAGTGGAACTACCCGCGCCAGCTGCTCCATATCCGGCTCCTCGGCGACGGCGCCAACCGCGAGGAGGCCGAGAAGGAGATCTTCAGCCCCGAGTTCCTTCTCCGCCGGCCGCTCCTGGATGCGATCGACAACTCCGACCCGGTGCCGCCGGTCCTCCTGATCGACGAGATCGATCGCTCCGACGAGGAGTTCGAGGCGTTCCTCCTCGAGCTGCTGAGCGACTTCCAGATCTCCATCCCCGAGCTGGGGACCGTCACGGCCGAGCGGCCGCCCTTTGTCGTCATCACCTCCAACCGAACCCGTGAGGTTCATGACGCGCTGAAGCGCCGCTGCCTCTACCACTGGATCGACTATCCCGACCTCGAGAAGGAGGTCAGCATCGTCGAGGCCCGCGTCCCCGAGGCGGCAGCCGGTCTCGCCCGGCAGGTGGCGTTGCTGGTGAGCGGGCTGCGGGAGATGGACCTCTACAAGCTGCCCGGCGTGGCGGAGACGCTGGACTGGGCGCGCTCCCTCTCCGCGTTGGGCGCCCGGAGTGTCGACGCGGGCCTCGTCGAGGCGACGCTGGGCGCCGCACTGAAGTACCAGGAGGACCTGGAGCGAGCCCGGGAGGCGATCCCCGCGCTGGTCTCCCGCGCCCAGGGAGGCTGAAAGTTGTCCGTCGCCTCCGACCGGCCCGAGCTGCTGACTCGGCTGGCGGGCTTCGCGCGGCTGCTTCACGACGCCGGCCTCGACGCCGGGCCCGGGCGCTTGAAGGACGCGACCGTCGCCCTCAACCACATCGACCTCCGCTCCGAGGTCGACTTCAGCGAGGCGCTGCGGACCGTCTTCGTCACCCGCAAGGACGAGCTGCCGATCTTCGACGCGGCCTTCGACCTCTACTGGGCGCCTCCCGACCCGCGGGTCCTCGCGGGGGCGATCCCGGGCAAGAGCCGCTCCATCCCGATGGACCCCGAGCGTGCCAAGGCGTGGTTGAAGGCGCTCGGCATACCCGAATCCCAGATGGCGCGCGAGCAGGAGGACCGAACCTTCACCGCCAGCAGCTCCGGCTACAGCGCGGAGGAGATGCTCCGGCAGAAGAACTTCGACCAGATGACCTGGCAGGAGACGGAGGAGGTGCGCCGCCTGCTCGCCCAGTCGCCCTGGCGGCTGGCCGAGAAACGCACCCGGCGCCTAGCGCCCTCCCGAGGCGGGCGGATCGACCTCCGCCGGACGACCCAGCGCGCGGTTCGCTCGAGCGGGGAGCTCGTCCAGCTGATGCACCGCAAGCCGCGCATCCGGCGCCGCCCGCTGGTCCTCCTCTGCGACGTGAGCGGCTCGATGGAGCGGTACTCCCGGCAGCTGCTCCTCTTCGCCCACGCCATCGCCCGCCGGGAGGAGGTCGAGACCTTCGTCTTCTCGACGCGGCTGACGAGGATCACCCGCCAGCTCCGCAGGCGCGACGTGGATCGGGCGCTGGACGGCATCGGCCACTCGGTCCACGACTTCAGCGGCGGCACCCGAATAGGCGAGGCGCTCCACGAGTTCAATCGGAAGTGGGCGCGGCGGGTGCTCGGACATGGCGCGGTGGTGATCCTGATCAGCGATGGCTGGGACCGCGGCGACCCGGGCCTGCTGGCGGTGGAGCTGGCCCGGCTGCGGCGGCTGTCGCACCGGCTGATCTGGCTCAACCCCCTGCTCGGCTCGGAGGGCTACGAGCCTCTGACGCGAGGGATGGCCGCCGCGTTGCCCCACACCGACGAGTTCATGGCCGCGCACAACCTGCAGTCGCTCGACGAGCTCGGCCGCAAGCTGGCGTCGCTGGATAGGAGGGTGTACCGAAGATGAGAGAGGTTCTCGAGGAGATCAGGGACTGGACCGCCGCCGGCGACCAGGTCGCCATCGCCACGGTCGTCGAGACGTGGGGCTCGAGCCCCCGCCCGCTGGGCTCGAAGATGGCCGTGTCCAGCTCCGGCAAGATGGCCGGGTCGGTCTCCAACGGCTGCATCGAGGGCGCCGTCTTCGATGAGGCGCAGAAGGTGCTCAAGGCCGGCCAGGGGCGGCTCGTGCCCTACGGCGTCGCGGACGACGTCGCCTTCGAGGTGGGCCTCGCCTGCGGCGGCCACGTCGAGGTCATGATCCAGCCGGTCACTCCCGAGCACCTGAAGCTGATCGACCTGATCGAGGCCGAGCAGCCGGCCGAGCTGCGGACCAACCTGGCGACCGGCGCGGTGGAGCTGCTGGAGCGCGTTCCGGAGACAGACCAGCCGGTGCGCGACGGCGACTGGTTCGTAGAGCCGCACGGCAGAGCCCCGCACATGGTCATCATCGGCGCCATCCACATCGCGATCCCGCTCCATCGGCTGGCCAAGCTGATGGGCTATCACGTCACGGTGGTCGACGCCCGTGCCAAGTTCGCAACAGCGGAACGCTTCCCGGAAGCCGACGAGATCCTCGTCAAATGGCCCGACGAGGCGCTGGCCGGGATCACTCTCGATCGTTCGACCTACATCGTGATCCTCACCCATGACCCCAAGTTCGACCTGCCCGCCCTGCGCTCGGTGGTCGGCCGGGACGTCCGCTACATCGGAGCGATCGGCAGCCGGAAGACGAACCAGAACCGCTTCGAAGAGCTGCGCTCGGAGGGCTTCACCGACGACCAGCTGGCCCTGGTCCACGGTCCGATCGGTCTCGACCTCGGCGGTCGCGGCGCCGAGGAGACCGCGCTCGCGATCATGGCCGAGGTGACGGCGGTGCGTTACTCGGCAACCGGCAAGACACTCAAAGAGGCGAGGGCGTCAGCCGCGAGGTGACGTACCACCAGTAGCCTTGCGGGGATGACGGCGAAATGACGCCGCCATGCTCGAATCTTGTCGGTCTCTGGCGTCGGAGTGGGTGGCTTCGTCTTCCCTGGAACCGGCGGCTGGGAGGGAGGAGTCGACATGAAGGAAGTTCAGGACACACGTGCGTTGGCGCCGGTCGAGGGTTTCGAGAGGGTCAAGAGAAAGCTCGAGGCCAAGCTCCGACTCTGGCGCACGACCGTGATCGCCGGGGCCGCGATCGCGGCCTTGATCCCGATCGCCGTTGTCGCCGAGGAAGGACAGGCAGGCACCAACGGCGGTGGGATCCCGCAGCAGATCCAGAACGCGCTCGCGACGCTCGCCACGCAGACGACCCAGATCGCCTCCCTCCAGGCCGCCGACACGTCCCAGAATGCCCAGCTCGACGCGCTGCAGCACCAGCTCGACACCCAGAACGCGCAGATCCTCGCGCTCCAGTCACAGCTCACGGACGAAGCCGCTGCGCGGTCGGCCGGCGACGCCGCAGGCAGGACCTACACCGACGCCGAGACGGCCCGCGCGACGGGCGCCGAGAACGCACTCGGTGCTTCGATCGCCAAGATCGACGGCTCGTCCACGCTGGACGCTGCAAAGGCCTATGCGGATGCGCAGGTGGCCGCAGCGGTGAGCGCCGAGACGGCTGCTCGAAAGCAGGGCGACACCGATACGCTCAACTCGGCCAGGTCGTACACCGATGCGCAGGTCGCCGCCGAGGCGACCGCTCGGCATTCCGCCGACGGCGTCCTCCAGGCGAATATCGACGCCGAGGCTG
>DATCPJ010000267.1:0-7814 GCA_036570145.1 Candidatus Dormiibacterota bacterium | reverse complement strand
GGACTGAGGTGTCGGTAGGCGCAGGGTCGGGGCCACCACAGGAGGCGGCGCCGAGCAGCGCCAGGACGACGAGGAGGAGAAGGGGAAGCCGCAAGAGGACCAGCAAATGTTGACAGGCGCGGGCCCGGATGATACTTGACTGCGGATGCCCACAGCCCGGCGCCGACTTCTCGCACTGACGACTCTGCTTCTCCTCTCTGCCTGCGGCGGAGGTTCCTCGACCGCCGCCAAGCCGTCGCCCAGCCCGACCCCGACGCCGACTCCCGCCCCTTCGCCGACGTTCGACCTGGGCGCTCTTGCCCTGGCCTTCGCCGGGAGCTACGCCGGCACCTGGACGAACACCACCTTCAACTCCAAGGGCACCGTCCTCTCGGTGATCGCCTTCGAGCCGGCCACCCAGACGGTGACCGCGAACCTGACCGTGGGCGGGAACGTGTTCGGCGGCGCAGCACCGCCGCCGGAGACCTTCTCGGGGAAGCTCGGCCAGCTCGGCGCGCTCGGCTTCAGCGGCCACTCGCCAACCTTCGGTGATTTCACGGTCACCACCACCGGCCCGACCTTCGTGATGAAGGCCCAGAACGTGCCCAACGCCCGGGTCGACCACTTCGAGGCTGACGGCCTGCTCACCGGGACCGCGATCAGCGGCACCTACAAGGTCTTCTTCAAGGACGGGACGACGGCCGACGGCGTTTTCTCGCTCGCCAAGTCGTAACCCATCGCCGGCAATCCGGCTTAACCTGCGCGTTGAATGGCTGAACAGGCACCGGAGCTGGTCGAGCAGATCGGGTACGGGCCGAACGGCGCCACCTGGAAGGCCCGCCAGCCCGATGGCCGGGAGGTTCTCGCCTTCCAGACCATCCTGACCGACGAACCAGCCCGCCAGGCCGCCCTCGATCGGCTGCGCCGCCTGGCGAAGATCCCCAGCCACCGGCTGGCGCCGATCCGCGGCTGGTGGGCGGATGCTGAGGGCGTGTGGGTCGTGGGCGACCTCGAGCAGGGCGTCAGCCTGCCCGACCTGCCCGGCGGCGGCTTCCTCTCCCCCCAACAGGCGGCGGCGATCAGCTTCGGCGTCCTGGAGGGCCTCGACGCGCTCCACGCCGACGGCTTGAACCACGGCGACCTTGCCCCCGAGAACGTGCGGGTGATGCCCGACGGCAATGTGCGTCTCACCGGCCACCAGCTGGCAACCCTCCACTTCCCGAGCCAGGAGGAGCTGGTCGCCGAGCTGCGCGACGCCGGCCGCCTCGTCTGCCAGGCCTTTGGTATCACCCCGGAGCGGGACAGCCGCGCCGCTCCGCGGGCGATCGAGCATGCGGCGCCGGCGCTGGTCGTGACGGCGCGTGCCATCGCCGGCGGCACCATGCGCTCCGACATCAAGGCGGCGCTGACGGCGCTCCGCGAGACCTCCGGTCCCCTGGGCGGCAGCGAGCGCCTCTCGCTCGGCGCGGGCGAGCTCGCCGCCCTCGTCGCCACCAAGCGGGGCGGAGGCGCCGGCCAGGTGACTTATCGGAACCTCAACGCCCCGATCGGCAGCGGCAGCACGGCGGTTGCCCGAAGCACCGCGCCGGAACAGGCCCGGGTGATCCCGCCGGCGGTCGCGCCTATGCCCGCTCCCGCAGCCGCGCCTCGGGTCCCTCCGCGAGCCCCCGTCCCATCTCCAGCCCCGGTTGCCGCCGTCGCGGCGGAGCCGCGCCGCTCCTGGGAGGAGCGAACCCTCCGGCCGATGCCGGCGGACTATGTCGAGGAGCGTCGCGACAGCACCAACTGGATGCTGATCGGAGGCGTCATCGCCATCGTCCTGCTGGCTCTGGGCGGCTGGTTCGCCCGCGGCCTCCTGCTGGGCGGGAGCACGGGCACCGCCGTCGTGCGGCCGACGGCGTCACCGTCGGCCGCCGCCGCCTCCTCCTCGCCCCGGGCCTCCCCCAAGGCCTCCCCCTCCGCGGTCGCGTCCGTGCCGCCCGGCCAGGTCCCGGTCTTCGCCCCCGCCGCCGCCGGCTCGGTCAAGAGTGTCGCCCTCAAGGCGAACAGCGCCAGCTGCACCCCGGGCGCCTCCTGCACCTTCAATGTCGTGATCACCTTCGCCGTCGCCGGGAGCCCCCACGACGTCACCTGGACATTCAAGACGGTCGACCTCTGCACGGCAGCCATCACCAACTTCAACGGCGGGCTGATCACGGCCGACGGGAGCTGGAACACGACCGACGGCAACTCGACCGTCTCAGTTCCGCCGGCGAAGGGGCAGGTGGCGGTGGTCGCTCTGAGCGGCCCGGACGTGGCCGCCTCGACGCCCCTGCTGCTGGGCACCGCCGGCTGCTGAGGCTGCCGGTCAGGCCTCTATTTCGGAGCCATCCTGCGCCCAGCGGGTGTGGAAGGACCCCTCTCGGTCGAGGCGGCGATAGGTGTGGGCACCGAAGTAGTCGCGCAGGCCCTGGATCAGGTTGGCAGGCGAGCGCTCGCGCCGGTAGCCGTCGTAGTAGGCCAGCGAGGAGGCGAAGGCAGGGACCGGAACCCCGATCTCGACGGCCACCGTCACCACCCTCCGCCAGGCGTCCTGCGCGCCGGCGACCGCATCGCGGAAGTAGGGCGCCAGGAGCAGATTGGCCAGCGCGGGGTCATCGGCGTAGGACTGCTTGATCCGATCCAGGAAGCGGGCCCGGATGATGCAGCCTCCCCGCCAGATCGTCGAGATGGCGCCCAGGTCGAGCTTCCACCCGTACTCGGTCGCGGCCAGACTCATCTGCTCATAGCCCTGGGCGTAGGCGACCACCTTGGACGCGAAGAGGGCGTCCCGGATGGCATCCACCAGCTGAGCGTCACCCCGCCGGTGGCCGCTCGGCCCCGCGAGCACCTTCGAGGCGTGCAGGCGCTGCTTGCGCTGTGCGCTCAGGAAGCGCGCGAAGACCGCCTCGGTGATCCCGGTGAGCGGGATCCCGATGTCGAGCGCCGATTGGGAGGTCCACTTCCCGGTGCCCTTTTGGGCGGCCTCGTCGACGATCGAGTCGACCAGCGGCCCGCCGCCGGCATCGCGCTTGTCGAGGACCTCGGCGGTGATCTGGATCAGGTAGGAGTCGAGGTCGCCGCGGTTCCACTCGCGAAAGATCGCGGCCTGCTCGGCCGGGCCGAGGCCGAGCGCCTGCGCCATCAGGTCGTAGCTCTCCGCGATGAGCTGGATGTCGGCGTACTCGATGCCGTTGTGGACCATCTTCACGTAGTGGCCGGCGCCGTCGGCGCCGATGTAGGTGCAGCAGGGAGTGCCCTCGACGTCGGCCGCGATCGAGGTGAGGATCTCCTCCACCTGCGCATATGCCTCGGCGGTTCCGCCGGGCATGATGCTGGGGCCCTTGAGCGCCCCCTCCTCCCCACCCGACACGCCGGTGCCCAGGTAGCGGAAGCCACGGTCCTCGAGCTCACGGCAGCGGCGCCGCGTGTCCTCGAAGAAGGAGTTCCCACCGTCGATCAGGATGTCGCCCGCCTCGAGGTGAGGGGAGATCTCGGCGATCGCCTCGTCGACCGGCGCGCCGGCCTTGACCATGACCAGGATCGCCCGGGGCCGGTCGATCGCGGCGACGAACTCGGGGATGCTCTGGGCGGGGGTGAAACGTCCTTCCGCTCCGTGCTCGGCCATGAAGGCATCGGTCCGCGCGGCGGTGCGGTTGTAGACGGCGACCGGAACGCCTCGGGAGGCGACGTTGCGAGCCAGGTTGGCGCCCATCACGGCCAGTCCCATGACCCCGAAGCGAGCTCCCGCCATCAGCGAGTCAGTCTAGGGGTCATCTAGGGTTAGCCCATGAGTGACGATTTCAACGAGACGGGCGAGGCCCAGACGACGCCGTCGGGCCTTCAGTACATCGAGACCCAGCTCGGCAGCGGCCCCGAAGCGGCTGCCGGCCAGAGCGTGACCGTCCACTACACGGGATGGCTCACCGACGGCAAGAAATTCGACAGCTCGCGCGACCGCGGCCAGCCCTTCCGCTTCGGCCTCGGCGCCGGTCAGGTGATCAAGGGCTGGGACGAGGGCGTCGCCGGAATGAAGGTCGGCGGCCGGCGAAAGCTGATCGTCCCGGCCGGCCTCGGCTACGGGGAGCGCGGGGTCGGACCGATCCCGGCCGGTGCGACGCTGGTGTTCGCGGTCGAGCTGCTGGGAGTCGGTTAGGGGCTCACCACCGCCTGCACCGCCGGGTGATCTTCGTCAGCCGCGCGCTGCCGGCGCATCTCGGGCATCGCGATGGCGAGCAGGGCGATGCCGGCAATGCACGCGACGCCACCGGACACGACTGAGAAGACCGGGTTGACGAGCGCGGCCACCGCGCCCGCCTCGAGGTCGCCAAGACGGGGACCGGTCGTCACGACCATCAGCTGGAATGCGCTCATCCGCCCCCTCAGGTTGTCCGGGATGGAGAGCTGCAGGATGGTGCTCCGAAAGATGGCGCTGACCAGGTCGGCGCCACCGGCCAGGGCGAGCAGCGGTAGGCCGATCCAGAGCGCCCGCCCCGCCAGCCCGAACCCGGCGATCGCGGCCCCCCACACCGCGATCGCGGCGAAGACTGCGAGACCCTGCCGGCGCACGCCTCTCACCCAACCCGAGAAGAGGGAGCCGATGAGGGCCCCCGCCGCCGGGGCGGCGTAGAGCAGGCCCAACCCGCCGGCGCCGATCCTGAACACGCTGAGAGCCAGCGCCGGGAAGACCGCGGTGGGCATCCCGAAGATCATCGCGATCAGGTCGGCGGAGAAGATCCCGAGCAGGAGCCGGTTGCGGCGGACGTGGCGCAGGGCTTCAGCCGGCGCCCGCCAGTCGAGCACCACACCATGGTCGGCGAGCGGCGGCTGGGGTGAGATCCGGCTCACCAGGAGCACGCCGGGGACGAAGCAGGCGACGTCGACCAGGTACGCCCAGGTGACTCCGGCCCGGGCCAGGATGAGACCCGCAAGCGCGGGCCCGACGATCGCGGAGGTCTGGAACAGCACCTGGCCGAGCGACATCGCCGAGGGCAGCAGGCGCCGGGAGACGAGCCGGGGCACCGTCGCCGCGCGAGCCGACTGGTCGACCGTCGACGCAGCCGCGGCGAAGGCGACGACAAGGAACACGAACCAGACCGGCGCCCGGAGCCCGCTCGCACCGACCGCCAGCGCCAGCGAGGTGAGAGCGACCAGGCTCTTCCCGATCAGCTGCAGGCGGCGGCGGTCGAAGCGGTCCGCCAGCGCCCCGCCGTAGAGGCCGGCGACGATGATCGGCACCGCCTGGAACAGGCCCAGCAGGCCGACCGCGAGCGAGGAATGGGTCAGCAGGTAGACCTGATAGGGCACCGCGACGATGACGATCTGGCGTCCGCCGCTCGTCGCCAGCTGGGACAGCCAGAGCAGCCGGTAGTCGCGCGACTCCCGGAGCGGCGTGATGTCGACCAAGAGCCTCGGGGAAGCCACCGACCGAAAAGCTTGCAACAATTTTCCCGCCGGCACGGCGGGGCGCCCGGGCGCGCTTGGGTTAGAAGCTGCTCTGGCTTGGGATCAGCGCCACCTGGCGGTGGCCGCGACCAGCGTCACAGGTCGGGCAGTAGGCGACCGCGTCCAGGTTACCGGGCAGGATGCCGGGTATCAGGATCGTCCAGGTCGACCTGTGAAACAGCCAGCAGCGGATGAAGTCCATGCCCGGCCGACGTTAGGGGCGATCGAGGACAAGCCGGCGGCGAAGCGGTAAACGTCCCGGTCAAGCGGAAACCAAACAAGAATGCCAATTTCTCACGCTCTGGCTGCTCGACCAGCCCGACTTCCGAGCGGCCTAGGCGTCCGGCCGGTTGATCATCGCCCGCGAGGCGTCCTCGAAGTACTCGAGGAAGGCGTCGCGGACTCCTCTCGGCAGGTCCAACGATTCGACGGCGGCGGTCATCCGGGCAAGCCACGCGTCGCGCTCCCGCTGACCGATTGCGAAAGGCAGGTGTCGCATCCGCAGCCTGGGATGCCCCCGAAGGTCGTTGTAGGTTGTCGGCCCACCCCAGTACTGGATCAGGAAAAGTCCCAGCCGTTCCTCGGCGTTGGCGAGGTCCTCCTCCGGGTAGAGCGGGCGCAGGATGGGGTCCTCGGCAACGCCGGAATAGAACCTTTCGACCAGCAACCGGAAGGTTGCCTCCCCACCTGCTGCCTCGTAAACGTTGCTTAACACCGGCGGAGCCAGATTAACCAGCACAAATATTTGTCGAGAATTGCAAAAATCCTCGCAAAAGACGAGTAGGATCACGTGGGGCGACCTGGTCACCACCACACCGTCCGGGCCGCCCCACCGCTTCACTTAACGGCAAGCGACTCCAGCGGCGATGTGCCTGGCTAACCTTGGGGCTCGATCTTCACCTCGACCAGCGGGCTCTGGCGGACCATCAGCTCGATGTCGTCGCGCCCCCAGTTGCGCGCCACGTGGGGCAGCACGGCTCGCCGCTCGGCCTCGCTCTCGATGATCCGCACGGTCGCCGCGACGGCGGCGGGAAGCGGCTTTCTGAGATGGAGGGTGAGCGCCGGATCGGCGTCGAGGTTGGCGAGCCAGGAGCGCCGGGTCGGCATCGGGATGCCCGAAAGGTAGAGACGGCCGTCGATGACGTGATAGACGATCTCGAGGCGGCGCGGCTCCCCCGACTTGCGGCCGGTGGTGGTGATGTCGAACACGCCGCCCTTGCCGAGGGTCGCGATGATGTCGCGATCGCCCACAGTCAGAGCGTGGTGCCCTCCGGGTTGAAGGTCACCGTGAAGCTCTTCAACGATCGCCCGTCGACGCCCAGCTCGAGGTTGTAGCTGCTCGCGCGAGAAACCACGACCCCTCGCAGGTCGAAGAGGAGGTTCATGTTGAGCCGCGCGCCTGGCGTGGGAGGCGGCTCGATCGGCATGCTGATCCGCGGAACGGTGGCGTTGCCGTCGGCGTCGACGATGTCGAGCTCGACGTTGTGGGCATGGCTCATCTCCTGCCGCGTCAGTGTCAGCCGGGCGACCAGGTAGCCGCTGAAGGCAGCCGGGTAGGAGGCTCGCCAGGCGTTGTCCCAGCCTGCGCCGACAGCGGTGACCAGGCCATTGGGCGTCGCCTCGGCGTAGTTGGCGAGGAAGGCGAAGTCGATGTCCACTTTCCCGGCATGATCGCATTTTGGCCGGGGACTCAAGAATGTCCTACTTCGGTGTTCCCTAGACTCTCGCGCATGTCTGAGACACCCGCCGACCTGCTGTACGACGCCCGCAAGACCGTCCCCGAGATCAGCGCCGAAGAGGCCAAAGCCCGGCTCGACCGAGGCGAGGTCGACCTGATCGTTGACGTCCGTGAGCCGCTCGAGTGGGATGCCGGCCACATCCCTGGCGCACTTCATGCCCCTCGCGGCATGATCGAGTGGCTGGCGGATCCCAGCTACGCGAATCACAAGCCCCAGCTGGCCGGGGCTCGCGAGAAGTCGGTGGTCATCCAGTGCGCCTCGGGCGGGCGCTCGCTGCTCGCGGCCCAGTCGCTTCAGCGGCTGGGGTTCAAGAACATCAGCTCAATGGCGGGCGGCTTCAACGACTGGTCGGCAAAGGGGTTGCCGGTCGAGAAATGAAACAGCCTCGAGTAGGAGGCGCAATACGGAGTCGCTCAGCCGAGGACGTACCGCTCGCGCAGGGCCGCGGCCGTCTGCGCCGGGAGGACATCGGCGTCGAGAAGCCCCTCGACCGTGACGGAGGAGAAGGTCGACTGGTCCACCAGTAGATCTCGGTACCGGGCGCAAGCCTCGGCGAAGTCCAGGTTGCCGGCGGGATGGACGACGACGTAGCGGCCCCAGTTCCACGCTCCGCTTGCATGCTGGACCATCGAC
>DATCPJ010000266.1:0-5174 GCA_036570145.1 Candidatus Dormiibacterota bacterium | reverse complement strand
GCAGGCCCCTCCGGCCGCTTTGCGGCCACCTCCCCACACGGTGGGGAGGCAAGTCCACTTGAGTGTGAGGGCTAGCTTTTGATCGCGGTCCTTGGTGGTGGTGTCGCCGGTAGCTCCGTTGCTTTGCACCTCGCTCTCGCTGGGGCGTCCGTCATCGTCTTCGACCCGCAGCTGACGCCCAGCTCGACCGAGCGTGCGATGGGGGGGTTTCGGACCCAGCATGGGAGCGCCCTCAACGTGGCGCTCGCGATGCATTCGCGGGAGTTCTTCGCCAGCCGCGCCGATCGGGTCCGGTTCCAGCCCAACGGCTACCTCTACCTGGCCGAGGATGATGCGGTGGCGGCGGAGCTGGCGGAGCGCGCCGAGTTCCAGGTGTCGCTTGGGCTTCCGATCGAGCACCCCGAGCCGGAGGCCAGGGTCAGCTTCCTGAACGGCGCCGGCTACCGGGGGACCAACTTCTGCGCGCTCGACGGGCTCTACCTGCCGCCCCTCGTCCACCGCGTCCTGGTCGAGGAGGCGGAGGCCGCCGGGGTCGAGTTCCGCTGGGGGGAGGAGGCGCCCGAGGGGATCGCCGAGAGCGCCGAGGCGGTGGTGGTGGCCGCCGGCAACTGGTCGCCCGAGGTCGGCCGCCGGCTCGGCGTCGCATTGGAGGTGACGCCGCTCGAGCGGGGCATCTTCATGGTCGGTCCCTTCGACTGGCTCGACGGGACGGTTCCGATGACGCTGGAGGCGGGCTCCGGCTACCACTTCCGCGAGCGGGAGGGAAAGCTCTGGGTGATGGGCCCCGGCGACCAGCACTCCTGGGAGCCCTTCCGGGCCTGGCTCGAGCTGCGCGTTCCCGCCGCCGCGGTGGCCGAGCCGGCCGGCCACTGGACGGGCAGCTACGAGGTCACCTTCGACCACCACGCGCTGGTCGGCGAGACGGAGCGGCCGGGCGTCTGGGCGTGCTGCGGCTTCAGCGGCCACGGCGTGATGCAGTCGCCGGCGGTGGGCGCCGCGCTGGCGGCGATGATCCTGGGTAACACGCCGCCGCTGGACATCGGCGCGCTCTCGCCTCTCCGGACCGAGCCGCTGATCGACCGGACCCAGCTCTAAATGCCCGGCCCATTCGACGAGCACGTGCTCTGCGTCCGCCGCGAGGAGCTGTTTCCCGACGGCGCCTGGTATGGCTTCATAGCGGAGGGCCTCGAGCGCTACCAGAAGGTGATCCGCGAGCAGTCCTTCTTCATGCCCCGGGCCGAGGTGGAGGAGGACCCCGCCTACCAGCAGATCATCCCCTACGTCGTCTTCCGCCACGGCGACCGCTACTTCCTGACGCGGCGGCTTCGCGCATCCACCGAGAAGCGACTCCGGCAGCTCTACTCGCTCGGCGTCGGCGGCCACATCAACCCGGGCGACCTCGAGAACGGCGACCCGATCCGCGACGGTCTGCGGCGGGAGTTCGAGGAGGAGGTCGAGTACACGGGCGAGATCGAGGCGACGCTGCTCGGCCTGATCAACGACGACTCGTCGCCGGTTTCGAAGGTCCACCTGGCGCTGGCCTTCCTGGTCGAGGGATCCTCGCCCGAGATCGCGATCAAGGAGACCAACAAGCTCGCCGGCGAGCTGCTGACGCTGGAGGAGATGCGGATGTACTACCTGGAGATGGAGAGCTGGTCGCAGATCGTCTACGACGAGCTCAGCCGCCAGCCCGCGGAGCCGGCCTAGTTCGCGAAGAACTCCTCGGTCAGCTCCTCGGAGACCTCCTCTTTGAGCTCGGCCAGGCTCTGGCCCCGCGCCCGTTCGAGGACGTGCATCCGGCGCTGGTACTGGGTCATCGCGAACCGCGTCATCTCGTCGGGGTCGGCCGCGAACACGGATTCGTCCGGAATCTGGCCCTCCTCGGGTGGGGGCGGCCCCACGATCCCGAGGACGATCGGCATCAGCTCCTCCATCCGGCGCTGCACCACGTCCCACATCGCGCCGTCCTGCTGGATGAGCAGCTGCAGCATGTAGACGCCGAAACGGATGTGGCGCGTCTCGTCGCGGGAGATCAGCTTGAGCGCCCCGGCGAGGCCGGGGAAGAGGCGGCCGGCCTCGAGCAGCTTGGAGTAGCTGTGGTAGCCGGTCTCGGCGAGGACGCCCTCGATCATCATGTTGTAGGTCGTCAGGGCCCGGGCCAGCGCCTCGTTCGACTGGTCGTTCAGCAGCCGGCCCATCGCACCCGGCAGCTCCTCGAAGAAGAGCGTCCGGTAGTTGGGGCCGATGTACTCGTGGAGGTCCTGGCCGGCGATCCGGGGGACCTCATCCAGCCAGCGGCGGAAGAACTCGGTGTGCTTGGCCTCCTCCCAGAGAAAGCTGGTCAGGTAGATCTCCTCCTCCAGCCGCCCCTGCCGGGCGACGGCCATGACGAGCGGCAGGAGGTCGAGGGTGACCGCCTCCTCGCCCGCCTGGAAGAGGGTGGTCGTGCCGATCAGATCGTCGCGGCGGGCCTGGTCCGACGCCTCCCAATCGAGCCGGTCCTGGGTGAGGTCGAACGCCATCGGGTCCCAGATGCCGAGCCGCTTCGACTTCTGGAAGAGCCGCATCGGCACGGAGTCGAAGTCGATGCCGCGCCGGGAGATGCTGAGGTACTCGCTGCGGGTGGCCATTCGGCCACAATCATGGCGAATGAGCGTCCTCAACGCAGTGCTTCCGCTCGGCTCGAGCCTGCTGAGCCTGGTCTTCGCCGCGCTGGTCTTCGACCAATGGCGGCAGAGCCGCCGGAGCTTCCAGCTGGTCTGGACGGTCGGCCTCCTCTGGTACGGGATTAGCGCCGGCACCGAGTTCTTCGGCTCGGCCTTCGGCTGGAGCCCCGGCCTCTACCGGGCCTGGTACCTGATCGGGGCGTTCTACGTCGCCGCCTACCTCGGCATGGGGACCATCTACCTGCTCTCGAAGACAGCCTTCGGCTACTTCGCCGCCTTCACCATCTTCCTCGGCGGCCTCCTGAGCTACGTCTTCAGCGTGACGACCTACCCGGGCGCCCGGACGGTCGGCGTAGCGGCCTTCGCCGTCGCGGCGGCTGGGGCCCTGGCGATCGCGGTGACGACAGCTTTGTGGCGATCGTGGGCGGCGCACATCGCCCTGGCTGTGTTGGTGGTCGGCTCGCTGGCCGTCGCCTACCTGGTGGTGAGCGCGCCCCTGGCAGCCCCCGGCTGGGCGCTGGCCGCCGACACCCACGTTCCCGTCGGGACGGCGTTCCCCGGCTACGCCCGCGTGCTGACCGGCCCGTTCAACATCGCGGGCGCCCTCTGCCTCGTCTTCGGCGCCGCCTTCTCCGCCTACGTCTACATGCCGAAGCGGAAGCTGCTGGCGGTTGGCGCCGTGCGGATCCCGGTGCTCGCCCAGCTCTGGTACTTCGCCGCGGTGGTGGTCAACCTGGTCGCCTCGCTGCCGGGCGCGTTCTCGGCCCTGGTCGCCGGCAGGCTCAACTCGCGGGTGCCGGCGACCCTCCTGATCGCCGCCGGCGGCTTCATCCCCGGCGTCACCAGCGGGCTCAACCGGTTCGGCATCACCTGGTCCTTCTTCCTCGGCGAGTTCCTCGGCGTGCTCCTCATCTTCGCCGGGTTCCTGGTGAGCGAGGACGTCTTCAGCAACCTGCGGCTGTGGTTCGCGGGGACGATCTGGCGGAGGCGAGAGCGGGTCGAGGTCGCCGGCTGAAGACGCGGGAGCTATCCTTGCGGCGGCATGGTCAGCGCCGACCTCGTCCGCTCGCTGCAGGGCCGCACGGCGGCGCTCACGCTCACCGACGCCGGGGGTGGCGGAAGCGTTCGGGGCAAGATCGTGAAGTGCCTGAAATCGGCCGACGGGCTGGTCGCCTACGTGCTCGACGCGGACGGGCGCACGCACACCATCCACTACCAGCACATCGCTGAGCTGGAGCCGCTCGAGGCCGACCCGGAGGCGTGAGCCCGGCGCTGGGGCCGGTCGGCTCGGGGCGGGTACGGGCCCTGCTCCTCGGCGTCTTCGTCCCCTTCGCCGTCTGGACCGTTCCGCCGCTGCTGGCCGACGTGGTGCGGCGGCCGCAGGCCAACGACTTCCGGCTCTACTACTACGCCGCCAAGCTCGGGCTCACCTACGGCTGGAGCCACCTCTACGACGCGGGCCTGCAGAGCAGGCTCCTCAAGGACCTCTTCTTCCAGCCCTACCTCAACCCGCCGGCCATGGCCTGGCTGGTGCTGCCGCTCTCGGTGCTGCCCTTCCTCGCCGCCCGCGTCATCTGGACGGTGCTCCTGCTGGTGGCTCTGGTGGGGGCATGGTGGCTCCTGAAGCCGGCGGGGCAGCGCCCGCAGGTCTTCTGGCTGCTCGGCTTCCTTGCCCTGTTCCCGGCCGCTTTCTCGATCGGGATCGGGCAGCCCCACACGCTGCTCCTGCTCGCGCTGGCGCTGGCCGTCCGCCTTCGCGAGCGCGGCCACGATGGCTGGGCGGGCGTGGTCCTTTCCGCCTTCTGGCTGAAGCCGCAGATCGCCTTCCTGCTGCCTGTCGCGTTGATCGCCGCCCGGCAGTGGCGGATGCTCCTCGGCCTCGGCGTCGCCGGGGGTCTTTTGGGGGTCGCCCAGGTGGTCGCCCTCGGTCCGGACGGGGTGCGGCAGTACCTGGCGGCCCTCCAGGTGGCCTCGACCTGGGACCTGCAGCGGCGGTTCAGCCTCGCCGGCCTGGTGCCGAGCCCCCTCTTCCTGGTGCTGCGGGTGATCGTCGTGGGCCTGCTGCTGGCCGCCTCGGCGGGCGGCTCCCGGAAGCACAATCACGCCCTGGTGGCGGCGCCCCTGGCGTCCCTGCTGGTGACGCCCTACAGCGGCTTCCAGGACCTGGCCGTACTGTGCGGGGCGGCGTGGATCTGGCTCCGCGAGTCACCCTCGCCGTACGTGCGGGTTTGGCTCCTGGTGGGATGGGTGGCGGCCGAGTTCACCCTCATCTGGGGTCCCTGGCCGATCGTCGGCTACCAGCTGGCCTGGATCGTCCTGCTGGCGTGGCTGGGCGTTCGGCGCTGGCGGCGGTCTGCTGCTCCTACTCCTGAGGTTGGGGTGGGCGCCGGGCGGGAAGCTGGGCATCGGGAACCGCGGCCAGCAGCGCCAGCAGGGCCGGACCGATCTGTCCCGCTCTGAGCCGGTGGGGGGACCACCGGTCCTCCTCGTCGGGGCGGGCGTAGAAGG
>DATCPJ010000265.1:0-3620 GCA_036570145.1 Candidatus Dormiibacterota bacterium | reverse complement strand
AGAAGACGCTGATCGCAGGCGTGCGCGAAGCGCTCATGGAGGAGATGGAGCGAGATGAGCGGGTCTGGGTGCTGGGCGAGGACGTCGGCCGCAAGGGTGGCGTCTTCCTCGCGACCGAGGGGCTGTACGACCGCTTCGGCGAGGCCCGCGTGCTGGACACACCGCTGGCCGAGTCGAGCATCATCGGCGTCGCCATCGGGGCCGCCATGAACGGCACCATCCCGGTCGCCGAGATCCAGTTCGCCGACTTCATCCACCCCGCCTTCGACCAGATCGTCAGCGAGGCCGCCCGCATCCGCTACCGCTCCAACGGGGACTTCGGCTGCCCGATCGTGATCCGCGCGCCCTATGGCGGCGGGGTCCACGGCGGCCTCTACCACTCCCAGTCGGTGGAGGCCTTCTACGGCCACGTGCCGGGGCTCAAGGTCGTCATCCCGAGCACGCCGGAGGACACCAAGGGCCTGCTCAAGGCGGCCATCCGCGATCCCGACCCGGTGATGTTCTTCGAGCACAAGAAGACCTACCGGCTGATCAAGGGCGAGATACCCGAGGGCGACTACGTGACGCCGATCGGGAAGGCCGCCGTCCGCCGCGAGGGCAGCAACTTGAGCGTCTTCGCCTGGGGCCTGATGGTGCACTACTGCATGCAGGCGGCGGAGGAGCTGGAGGGCGACGGGATCAGCGTCGAGGTCGTCGACATCCGGACCATCGCTCCGCTCGACAAGGAGGCCATCCTCCGCTCGGTGGAGAAGACGGCGCGGGCGATGGTCGTCTACGAGGACAACCTGACCGGCGGCTTCGGCGCCGAGATCGCGGCGATCATCGCCGAGGAAGGCTTCGAAATGCTCGACGCGCCGGTCATCCGGGTCGCCGGCCCGGACGTCCCGGCGATGCCTTTCAACAAGCCCCAGGAGGAGTTCTTCCTCCCCAGCCCGGAGCGCATCGCGGCGGCGATGCGCAAGCTCGTGGCCTACTGAAACCTCCGGAGATCTCGGCGGAGGAGTTCGCCCGCCGCCGGGCGGCGGTCTGGGCCGGGATGGAGGCCGCGGACTTTGACGCGCTGGTCGTCTTCTACCCGGCGCGGATCGCCTACCTGACCCGCTTCCACCACGTCCCGACCGAGCGGCCGATCGCGCTCGTCCTCGGCAGCGGGTACTCGGCGCTGGTGGTGCCGGCGGTCGAGAAGGAGCACGCCGAGAGCCTTGCCGGCATCGACCGCGTCATCGTGTACTTCGACTACCCCGGCGAACGCCACCCGCTCGAGCGGGTGCAGGAGGCGCTGCTCGAGATCAACGCCGCCCCCGCCCGGATTGCCGCCGACCACGACGGCCAGGTGCCCTACTGGGGCTACCGCGGACCCCGGCTGAGCGAGCTCACCGGCCACCCCGTCGCGGACGGCGAGCTGCTCGTCGAAGAGCTCCGCCGGGTGAAGTCGCCGGTCGAGCTCCAGTGCATCCAGCTCGCCTGCGACTGGGCGGTCCGCGGCCACCGCAGGATGCAGGCCGCGATCCGCGCCGGCCGGACCGAGATGGAGTCCTACGCTCCGGCGGAGCTGGAGACGCTCCGCGAGATGATCGCCGAGATGCCTGGCTGGCGGCCCCGCAGCCTCGGCTGGTCGGGCCTCACGGCGATGTTCGTGGCCGGCAAGAGCACCGCGCTGCCGCACGGCTTCGTCCGCGGCCATGGCGTGCGGCGTGGCGATGTGCTGGTGAGCGGCGCCGCCGCCGACATCGACGGCTACCGCTCGGAGCTGGAGCGGACCATGTTCATCGGCGACCCGTCCGCCGCACAGCGGGCCGCCTTCGAAGCGATGAAGGCCCTCCAGGCGCGCGCGATCGAAGTCCTCAAGCCAGGCCTGCCCGTCGCCGAGGTGGAGCTGGCCGTGCTCCGGCTGGCGGTGGAGCTCGGCCACGAGGGCCACATCCGCCACCACGTCGGCCACTCGATCGGCCTCGAAGGCCACGAGGCGCCCTTCCTCGACCGCGGCGACCCGGCCGTCCTCGAGCCGGGGATGGTCTTCACCATCGAGCCCGGCATCTACCTACCGGCGCTGGGAGGCTTCCGCCACTCCGACACGGTGGTCATCACTCCCGAAGGCTGCCGCGTCATGACCGACTACCCACGGGACCTCGAGAGCCTGGTGATACCGGTCTAGCGGCGCCGGCTCTCGACCCCATCCAGCACAACCTCGAGGGCCGCACCGGCGCCGCCCGCAAATCCGGCGCCCGATCGGGGATCGACCCGTCCTCCTCCAGCCGGACCTTGACGCAGCCGCTCGACAGCCGGAGCAGGTAGTGGTCGGCGGCCACCGCGGCACGCGGGTGGCCACCCGGGTCGAGTTCCCCGGACTCGACCACGGCGCCTCGGGCCCAACCGATCGGGGCGGCAAGCCGGAGCTGGTTGCGCAGCAGCTGAGTGAATTCTTTGGCTAGGGCGAGGGCGAGCGCCACGAATCGCCGTCTAATCTGACGTCGTGGATCTCTGCGGCGAGCTTGTCAAGCTCCGCGCCCCTCTGCCCGAGGATGCTCCTTTCATCGCGGAGTACGTCTCAATGCCGGAGGTGGCGCGGACGCTCGACGCCTGGGCGCACGCGCCCTACTCGGTCGAGCAGGCGCTGGACTGGGTCCGCCGCCACGACCCGAGCACCGTCAACTGGGCGATCGAACTCCTCGCCGACGGCGCCTTCATCGGCTGCACCGGCCTGCGCGAGCTCGACTTCCGCGATCGCAACTGCGAATGGGGCATCTGGATCGGGCCCCCCACCCGCTGGAACCGGGGCTACGGCACCGAGGCCTGCCGGCTGGCGACCGCCTACGCCTTCCGCGAGCTCGGGATGGAGAAGGTCTACCTGAAGGTCTACGAGACCAATCCGGGAGGCCGCCGTGCCTATGAGAAGGCCGGCTACCGGGTGGAGGGGACGCTGCCCCGCGACCACTGGTGGGAGGGCGGCTTCACAACCAGCTACCTGATGGCCGTCCACCGCGACGACCCGCTTTATGGGAATGAAGGAGCCGACTGAATGAACGACGACGTCAAGCGCCTGCTCGAGGATCTGCGGCTGCTGGGGCCCAGCGGCATCGAACGCGTCGCCGAGGCCTGGCGTGCCGTGGCCGCCGGCGAGGACGCGATCCGAACCGCCGCCGAGCGGCGGGCGGAGGACGACCCCGAGTGGCGGGAGGCCGAGGTCGAGATCTTCCAGATCGCCCGTGGCGAGAGCTGGCTCAGCCTGCCCCAGACCGACCGCGACTCGGCCGTCGCCGCCGCCCAGGACGCGCTGCTGGCGGTGCTCGAGCGGAAGACCCTCGGCGAGCAGCGCTACCGCACCCTGGTCGGCCCGGCGGCATCGGCGCTCCCCTGGCTGCTCACCGGCGAGCGCGAGGACCGCTACTAGTTCGACTCAGGCCACCCAGGGACGGTCGGGCGCCCGAGCCCATTCGTCGACGCGATAGGGCGGCGGGACGGTGAGGTAGGCGCCGTCAGCCTGCTTGACGATCTGCCAGCGTCCCTCGTGGACCAGCCAATGGTGGCGATGGCAGAGCAGGACCAGGTTGTCGAGGTCGCTGCCGCCGCCATCGATCCAGTGCTTCAGGTGATGGGACTCGCTCCATGACGCCGGCCGG
>DATCPJ010000264.1:0-1614 GCA_036570145.1 Candidatus Dormiibacterota bacterium | reverse complement strand
CCTCCCGCTGGTCGGCAGGCGGCTGCCGATCGTCGCCGACGAGGGGGTCCAGAAGGAGTTCGGCACGGGCGCGCTCAAGGTCACGCCCGGCCACGACCTGCTCGACTACGAGATCGGCGAGCGGCACGGCCTGGAGCTGATCAACGGCATGAACCTCGACGGCACGATGAAGGTGCCCGACCTTCCCCGCTACGACGGCCTCCCTGGGGTGGAGGCGCGAGCCCGCGTCGTCGAGGATCTCCAGGCCGCGGGCAGGCTGGTCCGGACCGAGCCCTACACGCACGAGGTCGGGCACTGCGACCGGAGCGGCGACATCCTCGAGCCGCTCGTCTCCGAGCAATGGTTCCTGGACATGAAAGAGCTCGCCCGGATGTGCATCGAGGCGAGCGCGCAGGGCAAGGTGCGCTGGCATCCCGAGCGCTACGAGCGAACCTACCTCGACTGGCTGCGCGGGATTCGCGACTGGTGCGTCAGCCGCCAGCTCTGGCTCGGCCACCGGATTCCCGTCTTCACCTGCGCCAACGGCCACCAGTTCGCCGCCGTCGACCGGCCGCTCCATTGCCGGGATTGCGACTCCACCCTGCTCAGCGAGGAGACCGACGTCCTCGACACCTGGTTCTCCTCCGCCCTGTGGCCGTTCGCGACCCTCGGCTGGCCGGCGGAGACGGAGGACCTGAAGGCCTTCTATCCGACCGCGCTGAACTGCACCAACCGCGACATCATCAACCTCTGGGTCACCCGGATGATCTTCTCCGGGCTCTTCTTCATGGGTGAGGCGCCCTTCTCCGACGTGATCATCCACGCGACCATCCAGGCCGCCGACGGCCGCCGGATGAGCAAGTCGCTCGGCACCGGTGTGGATCCCCGCGAGGTCATCGACGCCTACGGCGCCGACGCGCTCCGGGCCTGGGGCGCGCTGGTCGGCATGGCGACCCAGGACGCCCGCTTCGACGTCAGCCGGATCGAGGGTTTCAAGCGCTTCGCGAACAAGCTCTGGAACGCCACCCGGCTCGTCCTCTCCTCGGTGGCCAACGAAGCCCCCCACGGTCCACCGGCACCTGACGGCGACCTCCAGCCGGCCGACCGCTGGATCCTCTCCCGCCTCCAGGCGGCGGTTCGCGAGGTGACCGCGGGGATCGAGGAATACTCCTTCCAGCGCTCCATCGAGGCCGCCTACGACTTCGCCTGGCACGACTTCTGTGATTGGTACCTGGAGGCGGTCAAGTTGCGGCTCCGCGACGGGGACCCTGCCGCCCGCTCGGCTGCGGTGCACGTTCTCGACACGCTCTTCAGACTGCTTCACCCCTTCCTGCCCTTCGTGACCGAGGACCTCTGGCACCGGCTGCCCGACGAGCGCGACTTCCTGCTTCGAACCGCCTGGCCGGAGCCGGACTCGCGCTTCGACGACGGCGGCGCCGAGGCGTCCTTCGACAACCTCATCCGGCTGATCGAGGAGATCCGCGCCACCCGCCACGCGGGAGGGGGCGGGGGTTCCGGCGGGAGGCTCTGGCTCGCCGCCGGCCTGGCGCCGGCCGAGAGCGACCTGGTCCGCGAGCTGGCCCGGGTCGAACTGGTCGGCGCGGCCGGACCGGGCGCCCTGCCTCTGGCCTGGGG
>DATCPJ010000263.1:0-5244 GCA_036570145.1 Candidatus Dormiibacterota bacterium | reverse complement strand
CCTCCCAGGCAATGCGCCGAGGGCCGCGGCGGCATCGGCCACCGTAGCCCTCGCGCTTGAGAGGAATGGTTGCTTGCGTCTAGGCGCCCCCGGCGGAAACCTTCGCGATCGCGTCGGCCCCGACGTGGAGGATCGTGTTGGTGGCCGAGGCATCGGCGTTGTACTGAACGATGTCCCAGTCACCGTAGGTGTTGTGGTACTTGTCGAAATCCTGTGGCCCGGAGGCCCCTTCGTAGTTGATCTTGGTGCCGTTTTTGAGAAGGGTCACGCATTGGGAGTAGTAGTAGCACTTGGTCCCGGGCGGATTGCTGACCTTCAGGATGTGGTCGACCCAGACCTTGCCATCCAGGGTCTTCGCCTCGGTCATCGCGAGCGCGGCGATGACGACGCCGTCGTAGGTGTTCTGCGACAGCGAGACGGGCTTGTCGGTTTGCCAGCTCGCCACGTAGTCCTGGATGAAGTGTGTCCAGGCCTCGCCGGTGCCGGCCGCGCCGGCCACGCCGTAGAGGTACTTGCTGGCGTCGGAAACCCCGACCGCCTTGGCGTACTCGATCGTGTCGCCCGTGTCGTCGGACACGAGGGGGACGTTGAGGTGACCGAGCTCCTTCATGTTGGCGAAGAGGGTGGCGCCGGTCTGGGGGTCGGTCTTGACGAAGACCACGTCGGGCGTGCCCGCGGCGAACGCCTTGGTGATCTCCGACCGATAGGAGCTCTGATGGAGCGCGAGGTTCTCGGTGTCGAGGATCGTCCCGCCGTTGCCCTTGAAGTACGAGGTCACGTGGTTCAGCTCGTCAGTCGCGTCAGAGGTCGTCTCGAAGAACATGACCGCCTTCTTCCAGCCCTTCTGGATGGCGAAATACGCCATCGCCGCGGTGATCGTCGTATCCGACGCCGAAGTCCGGAAGACGTACTTGTACTGCATGTGGTCGAGCTGGGAAGTTCCGCCGGCCATCAGGTCGACCAGGTGCGAGGGGTCGTAATCCTTGATGACACCCTGGATCTCGAGGGACGAAGGCCCGACCTCGAAGGTCGGGTTCTGGGTGAGCAGCTTGCGTTGGGCAGTGACCGCGTCGACGGGGTCACCACCGGTATCGGCGAGGAGCTCAGTGATCTTGCCGCCGGACACTCCGCCGTTCTTGTTGATGTCGTCGACGGCGGCCTTCGCCCCGTGCTGGAACCACTGGCCGACGAACGCCTCCCGGCCCGACACCGGGAAGAGCTCGGCCATCGTGACCGGGCCCAAGGTCGTAGTGCTGCCCGGGCTGGTCGAACTGCCACCGCAGGCGACGACGCCGATGGTGACAATGGCCGCGAAGCTCGCCCGCCACCTGTTGCTGAACCTCATGTGTGCTTCCTCCTGCAGTGAATCGAACTGAAACCCGCTGCCTCCTTAGTCGAACCAAATCCGCTTTTGTATTCCCATCTATCCCAGCTCGACCCTGCCCTCCCCGACCGTCTGGTCGCTGCCGGCGGCAAGGTTCGCCGGGACCTCGCCGCCGAGGAAGATACCGGGCAGATCCTCCTTTCCGACCACCGTGGCCGGGCCATCGAGGCGATTACGCCCGGCCACCATGACGTAGACCCAATCGGCGTTGTTGACCGCCAGGTCCACGTTCTGCTCGACGACGACGACGGCCGTGCCGAGTCCGGCGACGCGCCGGATCTGCTCCCAAACGACACCGGTGTAAGCCGGCGAGAGGCCGGCTGTCGGCTCATCGAGCAGGACCACCTTCGGCTCGAGCATCAGCGCCCGCGCCATGCCCAGCATGTTGCGCTGGCCACCACTCAGGTTGCCCGCCTTCCTGGTCCGCGCAGCCTTCAGGTCGGGGAAGATCTCGAGGACCTGCTCGACCCGGCTTGCCAGTCCCGATTTGAGCGTGTAGCCGCCCATCTCCAGGTTCTCGACGATGGTCAGGCTGGTGAAGACGTTGATCACCTGCGGCACATAGGCCATCCCGCCGCGGGCGATCTTGAAGGCTTGCCAGTCGCCGATCTCCTCCCCGGCCAGCTTGACGCTGCCCGACCGGTTCCGGAGGAGCCCGAACATCGCCTTCAACAGGGTCGACTTGCCGGCGCCGTTGGGGCCCACGATGGCGACGACCTTGCCCGGCTCGGCCATGATGTCGACCCCCTGGACGACCGGCACCTTGCTGTACCCGGCGGTGAGGCCGGACGCGGTCAGGATCGGCTCGCCGCGGCTGACCTCGTGAGCCGCAACTTCGCCGCCGCCGGTCGCGGCGTGTGGGTGCTCGGTAAGTGCTCCGCCGAGATAGGCGGTGATCACCGCCTGGTTCTTGCGGAGCTCGGAGAGCTTGCCCGTCGCAAGCGTCTTTCCCTCCGCCATCACCACCACGTGGTCGCAGATCCGCTCCACCACGTTCAGGTTGTGCTCGACCATGACGAACGTGATGCCCGACTTCTGCAGCGTCTGGAGGTGGCCCTCGAGGAGTTCGATGAGGGCCGGGTTGACCCCGGCGAAGGGCTCGTCGAGGACCATCAGCTTGGGTTCCCCCATGACCCCCCGGGCCAGCTCCAGCAGCCGCTTCTGGCCGCCGCTGAGGTTCCTGGCGTACTGGTCGCGGGAGTCGTACAGCCCGAAGTCGTCAAGCTTTTCGAGCGCCTTCTCGACCAGGACGCGGTCCTGCCGGTGGCCGACGCCGGGCCGGAACATCGCATTGAAGAGGCTTTCACCTGCCTGGTTGGGCGGCGGCACCAGCATGTTCTCGAGGACGGTCATGGCGGCCAGCTCGCGGGAGATCTGGAAGGTCCGGATCAGGCCCTGGCCGGCGACCTTGTGGCTGGGCCAGCGGGTGACGTCGGTCCCGTCGAAGCGGACTCGTCCGGCCTCGGCCTTCAGCGCCCCGGAGATGACGTTGATGAGCGTCGTCTTGCCGGCTCCATTGGGACCGATCAGGGCATTGATCCCGCCTCGTTCGATACTGAAGGTGCTGCCATTGACGGCCTTCAGACCGCCGAAGGAGTAGGCGAGGTCTTCGATCTCGAGGATCGCGCCGCCCGGGGTCCCGTTACTCAACCTCGGCGACCTCGGCCAGCTTCCGCTTGGGGGTGAAGGCGATGCCCTTGATCCGGAACTTGCGCTCCGGGAGGATGCCCTCGGGCCGGAACCAGAGAATGCCGATCAGGAGGGCGCCGACGATCATGTTGCGGATCGCCGGTATCAGCTCGGGGTGGCCCTGGATCGCCGGCAGGTAGCGCGTCGCCTCCTGGAACAGGACCGGGACGAGGAACGCGCCGAGCACCGCGCCCCAGTTGTTGCCGCGGCCGCCGAGGAGCAGCGCCGCATAGAGGAGGAAGGTCTCGCCGGCCTGCCAGCCACCCGGGTTGAGGGCGCTGATGAAGCCGACGAGAAGACCACCGGCGATGCCGGCGTAGACGCAGCCGACCACCATCGCGATCATCCGGAACCGGTAGGTGTCCTTGCCAAACGCGCTGGCGACATCGCTGTCCTCCCGGATGGCCCGCAGCGTCCGGCCCAGGGGCGAGTCGTAGATCCGGAACGCGATAATCCCCAGCACCAGCGTGAAAATGCCCGCGACGCCGAGGTAGAAGAAGGTGTAGGTGTTCGGATCGAGGGGACCGCCGGGCATGCTGTCGTTGAAGGGATAGGGGATGCCGGCGATGCCGTCCGCGCCGTTGAAAAGCCAGGTGGAGATGTTCACGAAGTCGAAGACGATCGCCCCGACCGAGACGGTGACGATGGCAAGGTAGTCGCTGCGCAGCCGGCGCAGGGCGACCAACCCGACCAGCAGGCCGAGCACCCCGGCCGCCGTCGCCCCGATCAGGATGGCGATCGGGAAGGGCAGGCTCAGGCCGAGGATGTAGCGCATGTTGGAGAGCGAGTCGGGGCGGCTCATCATGGCGACGCCGGTGAAGTAGGCGCCGATGGCGAAGAACGTTATGTAGGTGAAGTTGAGGATCCCGGCGGTGCCGAATTGCAGGTTCAGGCCCCAGGTCTGGATGCAGAAGATGAAGAAGAGGACGACCAGCGTCGCGATGTAGTAGACGTAGGGAGACATGTCAGGCCTTCCCCGCCATGCGGATGATGCCCTGGGGACGGAGCAGCAAGGTCAGGATCAGGAGCGCGAAGGCGACGTCGTTCTTGTAGGCGGAGTTGATGAGCACCGCCGACATCTCAGTCGCAAGACCGATCAGGAGGGCGCCGAGCATCGCCCCGTAGGGTGAGCCGACGCCACCGAGGATGACAGCGGCGAAGATCACGAAGAGGAACTCGCCTCCCAGCGAGGGCAAGAAGCTCGTGATGTTGATGACGAGGACGATCCCGGCGAGCCCGGCGAGGCAGCCGCTGAGCAACCAGGTGAAGGACGTGATGCGGTCGGTGTCGATGCCGCTCACCTGGGCGAGGTCGACGTTGTCGGACATGGCGCGCATCGCCTTCCCGATCTCGGTTCTCGTCAGAAGCAGGTGGATGCCGCCCATCACCACCAGGGCGATGGCAATGATCGCCAGCTGGCTGGTCGTGAAGAGGAACGGCCCAATCGCATGGGGAGTCTCGCGCGCGACGTCGAGGCTCTTGAAGTTGGGTCCCCAGATGGCGAGGATCATGTTGCTCAAGAAGAGCGACAGCCCGAAGGTGACGACCAGAAGGAAGAGAAGGGGCACGCCCTTCTTCGTGAAGGGCTTCAGCACGAACTGGTTGAGGAGGACCGCGAAGACACCCATCAGCACGGTCGCGATGACGGCCGAGAGGTAGATGTTGAGGCCGAGGTGGCTGAGCGTCCAGGCGAGATAGGCGCCGAGGGTCAGGAACTCGCCATAGGCGAAATTGATGTAGTTGGTCACCCCGAATTGGAGGGACAGGCCGACAGCTGCCAAGGCCAGCACCGAGGCGGTGATCAGGCCAAAGCCGAACGACAGTGCGAGCACGCTCACAGAGGCACCTCCTTCACCTTTACGACCTTCTCCGCCAGTACCTGTTCGACCTCGCCGGCGTCGAGCCCCAGCTCCCGGAACACCTCGGTGTTGTGCTCTCCCAGAGCCGGCCCGGTGTGCCGGATCCGGCCCGGCGTCGCACTGAGCCTGAACGCGACGTTGACCAGCCGCATCGGCCCCAGGACCGGGTCGTCGACGGTGACGAAGCTGCCCCGCGCCTGGAACTGGGCATCGGCGAAAACCGAGGGGATGTCGTAGATGGGCCCCACCGCGACCTCGGCGGCCTCCATGGTTGCCAGAACCTCGGAGCGAGGACGGGCCAGCATCCAGCCT
>DATCPJ010000262.1:0-12142 GCA_036570145.1 Candidatus Dormiibacterota bacterium | reverse complement strand
TGGTTCACCCCCGTCCCTTCGGTGCCACGGCCGAGCTGCGAATGAGTGTCGATGCGCCTCAGGTGGAGGTTGTCGACCCGATCGGAGCCGGCGACGTCTTCGGGGCCGCCGCCCTCGCGCATCTGTTCGAGAGCGGCCGACTCGGCCCGGACCTGGAGCTCGGTGCGGACGAGCTCAGGAAGCTGCTCGACTTTGCCTGCACGGCGGCATCGGTTGCCTGCACGAGAGTCGGCGCCGAACCCCCTTGGCGATCCGAGCTCGGTGCCTAGCCGCGACTCCGCCAGGATCTGGCGCTAGGCCGCGTCTTCCTGAGCTGTCGGCTGAGGGTGCGCACGCCACGTGCGCGTCTCAACGTCCCAGTGGGCGTGCTCCAACTCGACGTGAGCCGGCTGCTCGGGCGAATCCGGGGTGATCAGGGTCTTCAGGGCCAGCAGTTTGTTGATCATGTCCGCACCTCCATTTTTCTCTTCATCTCAACCAATCGGCTGGGACCTGGATTCCTTCCCGGGTGATCGCCGCCGGCCGCCGCGAGCCGGCTTAGCTGCTGGTCGCGCCGGCAGTCTCCGTCTCCTTCGCCTCGACGAGCTCGCCCTCGATGTTGATCTTGATCTCGTTGCTGACGATGAACTTGCCGTCCAGCATCGCCTCGAAGCTCATGCCAAAGTCCTTCCGGTTGATCTCACCCTCGGCCGCGTAGCCGATCCGGTGGCCCATCGACGGGTCGTTGAACTCGCCGTATTTGACGGCGTTGAGCGTCACCGGCTTGGTGACCCCCTTGATGGTGAGGTCGCCGGTCACCGTGTAGCGGTCGTTGCCGGCCGCATCGATCTTCGTGCTCTTGAACGTGATCGTCGGGTACTTGTCGCCCTCGAGGAAGTTGGAGGTGAGGAGGTCCTTGTCACGCTGCGCGTTGTGGGTACGGATGCTGGCGACGTTGACAACCGCCTCGAAGGTCGATCGTTCCGGGTGCTCGACGTCGATGTCGCCGGTCACCGTCAACTCGCTGAAGTGGCCCCGGACCGTCATCATGCCGAGATGCTTGGCCGAGAACTCGACCTGTGTGTGGTACGGATCGAACGTCCAGGTGCCCATTTAGACAACCTCCTTGGTGAGTCCGGCGAGTGGTCCTCCGGACCGCCCTAATCGTTGACTTAGCAACTCGTTTGGCGCTCCACTTATTTCCGGTTCAATGCGATTGATGCGGCAGTAGACTGGCGCCCGTGACCGAGGCCTTCATCCCGGGGCACCAGTACCGATCGCGGGCCCAGGAGCTCTGGGCGTTGGTGGTGGAGTCCTTCCAGGGCTGGGAGGAGCGCATCACCGAGGTCGCCGAGGCCGCCGGCCTGTCGCCGGTGTCGGCGTGGGCGCTGGTCCAGCTCGACCCCGACCATCCGGTCTCCCAGAAGGAGCTGGCGGCGCGCCTCAAGTGCAACCCGTCCACCGTGGTGGATCCGACCGACCGGCTCGAGGAGGCCGACCTCGTCCTCCGAACCGCCAACCCGGCCGACCGGCGCGTTAATGTGCTGGTCGTCACCGCGAAGGGCCGGAAGGTCAGAGAGGAGTTGATCGAGCGCCTTCTTGATCCACCCGATTCCTTCCACCAGCTGTCCGTCAAAGAGCAGGACCGCTTTCGTGATGCGATGTTCGCCGCGGTCACTGGGAAGGGTGACCGTCTACTCTGATCGACCACTCCTTGCTTGAATAGAGAGGAACCGGGATGAGCACAGTACGGCTGCTGGTCGGCACGCGGAAGGGCGCCTTCGTGATGACCTCGGATGAGAAGCGCCAGAGATGGGAGGTCGCCGGACCCCACTTTGCGGGCTGGGAGGTCTACCACCTCAACGCCTCGCCGGCGGACCCTGACCGGTTGTACGCGTCTCAGTCGAGTGGCTGGTTCGGGCAGATCCTCCAGCGCTCCGACGACGGCGGCCAGACCTGGGCGGCGGTCGGCAACGAGTTCAAATACGACGGCGAGGCGGGAACCCACAAGTGGTACGACGGCTCGCAGCATCCCTGGGAGTTCGCGCGCGTCTGGCATCTCGAGCCGTCGCTGAACGACCCGGACACCGTCTACGCCGGCGTCGAGGACGCAGCCCTCTTCCGCACGGTCGACGGCGGCCAGAGCTGGCAGGAGCTGACCGGGGTACGGACGCAGTCGTCCGGTCCCTCCTGGCAGCCGGGCGCGGGGGGGCTGTGCCTGCACACGATCATCCTCGACCCGAGCAATCCGGAGCGGATCTTCATCGCCATCTCCGCCGCCGGCGCGTTTCGCAGCGACGACGCAGGCAAGACCTGGCGGCCGATCAACCGCGGCCTGCGCTCGGAGGGGATCCCCGACCCGAACGCAGAGGTCGGGCATTGTGTCCATCGCCTCGCCATGCATCCGTCGCGTCCGAACGTGCTCTTCATGCAGAAGCACTGGGACGTCATGCGCAGCGACGACGCCGGGGACAGCTGGCACGAGATCAGTGGCGACCTGCCGACCGACTTCGGCTTCGCGATCGACGTTCACGCCCACGAGCCCGACACCATCTATGTCGTCCCGATCAAGAGCGACCAGCACCATTTCGTTCCCGACGGGAAGCTCCGCGTCTACCGCAGCCGGGCGGGCGGAAACGAATGGGAGGCCCTCACCAAGGGACTCCCGCAAAGCGACTGCTACGTCAACGTGCTGCGCGACGCGATGGCTGTCGACTCGCTTGATTCCTGCGGCGTCTATTTCGGAACCAGCGGCGGACAGGTCTACGCGTCGGCTGATGCCGGCGACAGCTGGACGGCGATCGTCCACGACCTGCCGCCGGTCGTTTCGGTTGAGGTGCAGATCCTGCCTTGATCCGCGTCGTTCTCCCCGGCAACCTGCGGACCCTGGCGCAGGCCGGCCGCGAGCTCGAGGTCGACGTCGTGGGTCCGGTCACTCAGCGCTCGATCATCGACGCGATCGAGGCCGCCTACCCGGCCCTGCGCGGGACGATCCGGGACCACAGCACCAAAAAGCGCCGGCCGATGGTGCGCTTCTTCGCCTGTGAGGAGGACCTGTCCGACCAGCCGCCGGACGAGCCGCTGCCCGACGCGGTCGCGACCGGTGCCGAGCCGTTCCTCATCATCGGCGCCATGGCCGGGGGCTGAAAGGGGAAGCCCCCATACGCTCAGTCGAGCGGCTTGCCATCCCCCTGCGAGGGGACCTGCATGCGCGGCATGCCGAGCGTGAAGGTGGTGCCCTGGCCCACGAGGCTGCTGACCTCGATCCGGCCGCCCATGAGCTCGGCGAGGCGCCGGCTGAGCGGCAGCCCGAGGCCGGTTCCCTGATAGGCCTCGCCCTGGCCGGATTCCAGCTGGGCGAATTCGTCGAAGATGTAGTCGAGCTTGTCAGGCGGAATCCCGATCCCGGTGTCTCGAACCGAGATCTCGAGACTGTCCGCCCGTACCCTGCACGTCACCGTCACCGACCCACCTGACACGGTGAACTTGATGGCGTTGGTGACCAGGTTGGTCAGGATCTGGCCGAGTCGCCTGCCATCGGCAACCGCCGCAACCTCGGCTGATCCGGCCTTTCGGAGCTCGACGCCGGCCGCGGCGGCCTGCGGCTGGAGCAGGGCCAGGCACGCCTCGATGATCGGGTCGAGGTCGATGAGCTCGAGATGAACGGCCATCTCGCCGGATGCGACCTTGGCGAGGTCGAGAACGTCGTTCACCAGTGCAAGGAGCACCTGTCCGGAGAGCTGGATATTGCTCACGTAGCGCATCTGCTTCTCGGAGAGCGTGCCGAGGTCACGTGTGCCGAGGAGCTCCGCAAACCCGAGGACGGAGTTGAGCGGGGAGCGGATCTCATGGCTCATGTTGGCGAGGAACTTCGACTTGGCCTCGTTCTCCAAAAGAGCCTGCTGCGCCTGCCTTCGCTCAGAGATATCCAGAACAACCCCCTGGCAATAGAGGGGACTGCCTGCCCTGTCCCGGATCACGACCGCGTGATCCTGCAGCCAGTGCTCGGTTCCGTCTCGCGCAACCGCCCGATACTCCGCTTCGAACTGGCCTCGACCGGAAATGCCGTCCCTGAAGGCTGCAATGACCCAGGAGCGATCCTCGGGGTGGATGGACTGCTCCCATGCCAGTGGGTCGTCCATGTACTCGTCCCGCGGAATGCCGAGCAGGCCTTCCACCTGGGGGCTGACGTAGGTGGTGGCGAGGTCCGCGACGCCGCAGGTGTAGACGAAGCCCGGGAGGCTCTCGACGATCCCGCGGAACCGCTCCACCGACTCATGCAGGGCCCTCTCCGCCGACTTGCGGTCGCTGATATCCAGGATCACGGTGTGGATGTACTCCGGTCGGCCCGCAGCGTCCCGAAGGAGGGTGCTGGTGACGTCGCCCCAACGCACGGCACCGGATTTGGCCAGGTATCGCTTCTCGATCCGTAGGGAATCCGACCTCCCGCTGCTCAGTGCCTCGTAGACGGACTTGCTGTCCTGCCGATCATCGGGATGCGTCAGAGCGGCCATCGAGATTCCGCCCAGCTCGTCCTCGGTGAAGCCCAGCAGCTGGCAGAGCGCTCGATTGGCGCGGATCGGCACCCCTGCGATGGTCACCAGCAGCGTGCCGGCGGGCGACTCGTCGAACAACGAGAGGTAGCGGCTCTGGACCGCGCGCTCGCGGCGCCGTTGCGCAGCCCTCTGAAGCGCCTGCTCCAGTGCCTGGCGGAGGCGACCGAGGCGGTCCTTGTGCAGAAAATCGTCGGCGCCGAGTTTCATCAGCTCGACTCCGACTTCCTCCTGCATCGCTCCGCTCACGACGATGAAGGGGACTTCCGGCAGGCTCTGCTTGGCCAGCTTGAGGGCCGTGCGCAGGTCGAGTCCGGGCAGGTTGTAGTCGGCCAGGATCACGTCAACCGTGCCCTCCAGGGCCTCGACGAGGGTCGCCTCCGAATTGACCAGCCGCCAATCGAATTCGAGGCCGGTCTTCGACAGCTCGCGCGTCATGAGCTTTGCGTCGGCCGCGCTGTCCTCGAGCACGAGCAGCTGCAGCGGGGTCACCTAGCCGCCCTCATTTCGCCGGCTCCGGCGTCCCACCGCGGACAGTTCAAGTGCACCCATTCAGCGGCCAGCCTCTGCGGACCGGCTCAGTGAACTGTTCGAGATCTCGAGCAGAAGGCTCCTGACGGTGCGGCTGAGGGGATCATCAAGCGCACACGTTCTCTTCCGTCACAGAGTGCCGTGTCAGGCGGCCGCGCGCAGTGACCGGTGTCGCACTCTCCTGTGACCTTCAGATTCGCTGCTTACTTCCTCGATCTCCGGCTGCCGCCACGCGTGTCGGTGAGGCCTCAGAGAGCGTGGCCCGCCGCCCGGATCAGACGGTCGACCTCGAGGATGGTGATGCCTGACTGGTCGGTACCGATGATGCCCTGTAGCCGCAGCTCGCGGAGGGCCCGCGCCACGACCTCGCGTACCGAACCGGTGGCGTCGGCGAGGGCCTGCTGCGTTACCCGGAGGTGAGCGCCGCGCAATGGGATGTTGGTCCTCTCCGCGCGTTCCAGGAGGTCGCGCGCGACCCGGGACCTGACCGTCCCGAAGGCGGTGCTGGCGAGGACCCGGTAGGCATGCTGGAGGCGGTTTGTCAGCTCCTCCACAAGGGCAGACGACAGATCCGGATCCAACCGGGCCGCGCGTTCGAGGCGCGCGACGTCGAGGTGAAGGAGGTCCGAGGGCTCCACCGCCTCGATCTCGACGCCTCCCCACCGCCCGCCCGTGATCGCGGAACCCACCAAGTCTCCCGGTTTCCCGTACCTGACGGTGACCTGGCGGCCGTCTCCCGTCGGCAGGTAAAGGCGGACGAGACCCGACACCACGACCGCCGCCCAGCCAGCGTCGCGCGCCGGGGCACTCACGCTGCCGGCGCGGTAATGAACGACCGGCCCGGACCTGATCAGGTCGCCCGCGGATTCAATTGAGAGGCGCGCCAGGAAGCCGGTGCTGGTGACCGCAGCGAGTTGGTCCGCGCGATCGGCCGGCTGGCTGCGGGGCGTTTTCGACCGGGGAGTTGGGGAAGACAAGTAGACAGACCTGTCTACCATATTAGACAATTAGAGACAGACCGGTCTACCTGACGTCGGAGACAGCACGATCTGATCGCAGCAGCGCGAAAGAAAAGGCGGTCTCAGCTGAGTATTCTTTGGTAGAAGCGACGGTCTCCTGGAGGAGATGTAAAGCTTGATGAGCAGCCCACCAACGATCAGCGACGCCAGCACCAGGCAGCCTCGGGCGAGTGAGGCCCGGGCCAGGATCCTCGAGGCGGCCTATTACCTGTTCACGATGCGAGGGCTCAGGGCCACCGGCGTGGACGCCATCATCGCCCGGGCGGGCGTCGCCAAGATGACCTTCTACCGCCATTTCCGATCCAAGGAGGAGCTGGCGCTCGCCGTCCTCGAGAGGCGGGAGACCCTCTGGACGCACGACTGGTTCGAGGCCGAGGTCACGAGCAGGGCCGCCCAGCCCAAGGAGCAGCTGCTGGCCATCTTCGACATCTTCGACGAGTGGTTCAAGCGACCTGACTTCGAAGGGTGTTTCTTCGTGAACACCTTGCTGGAGATGCCCGAGCGCGGCGATCCGATCCGGGAGGCCAGCAACCGCCAGATCGCCAACGTCCGCGTCATCCTGAGCAGCCTCGCCGCGCAGGCCGGCATCTCCCAGCCCGACGACTTCGCGCATAAGTGGCAGATCGTCCTGAAGGGTGCCATCGTGGCCGCGGCAGAGGGAGATCTGCATGCGGCAAGTCGCGCCCGTGACCTCGGCCGGCTGCTGCTGGAGTCGGAGCTCGGCAGCTAGGCCTCAGCTGCGATCGGGCGCAGCGCAGAAGGCGTCGAAGCCCGCCGTCCAGCGGGCAACCAGGTTCCGCTCGATCGCGTAAGCCTCGAAACCTGGCATCGCCTCGATGAAGCCAAGCCCCTCATCGCCCATCGCGAAGGCGGCTGTCGCGCAGATGTCCGCCGTGAGTATGTCGGGACCGACGACGGTGAAGCTCAGCCAGTCCTCGGCCGGCTTCCCGGTGTGCGGATTGACGATGTGGGCGCCCTTCTCGTAGGTGCCCGAGGTCGCGACCGCCAGGTCGGCCGCGAGGATGACTCGGACGACATCGCCGCGATCGACCGGATGTCGGATGCCGACCCGCCAGGGACCGCCGGTGTCGCTCGAGCCGCGAGTCTGCACATCGCCGCCGGCGTCGACGAAGTAATGGCGGCAGCCGCGGCGGTCGAGGATGGAACAAGCGCGATCGATCGCCCAGCCCTTGACCAGGCCGGAGGGCTCCAGGCGCCCGTGCGGCCAGGCCGAGAAGTAGCCCCTGGTCGCCCGCTCGTAGTGCCGGCAGAGGTCCAACGCCTGCTGGACCAGCGCGCCTGATTCCGATACCGCCAGCTCGCCACGATTGATACGGCTGAGCAGGCTGTCGGCGAGGAAGGGGCTGAAGGTCCGGTCGAGGAGCACGAAGTCCGCGAACGCTTCGTCGACCCCCTCGGAGGCCGCCGGGTTGTCGTCGGCGACGTGGATCGTCACGGGCATCCCCATCACCTCGCGCACCTGCCGGAGCGGCATCGCCGTCAGCCGAGGTGGGCTTGCTGGAGAGCCGATTGGACCGATTGAGCGTACGACTCGCTGGTGTAGGTAGCACCGCTGACGATGTCGATCCGCGCGCTCTGCGCCTGGATCACCTCGCTGCGCAGGATCGGCCCGGCCACCTGGCTGATGTAGGCGGACTGGGCTCGATCCGTCGGAAGCTGCAGGGCCTGCACGTCCGCGATGTGGCCGTTGCTGATCACGACCTTGATCTGGACGTCTCCGAAGCGGTTGGGAACGTCGGATCCGGTGAAAGTCCCATTCACTCCGCCGGCTTTCGGCGTCGGCGTCGGCGAGGGTCCGGGGGAGCCGGTGGCAGGCGACGCCGGTTCGGCCGTCGGGCTCGGCTGTGGGGAGCCGGCCGAAGCCAGTCCGGTCGAGTGTGGGGTGACCTTGAAGCCGAGGATCCAGGCGACCCCGGCCACGGTCGCCACGACTGCGATGGTCGCTCGTTTCATTGCAGGCGAAAGACCTCCGTGCGGATCTGTTCAGGCGGCAGGCCGAGCGCTTTCAGGCTGCCAAGCACCAGCCGCATCATTCCCGACGGTCCGCAAACATAGACGGCGCGATCCGCGATGTCGGGGACGAGCTGCTGCAGGGTGTTGGGTTGAAACCAGGCGTCTCGGGTCGCGCGCCGGCTGCCGGACTCGGTCAGCAGGTAGCCGATCCGCACGCCGTGATATGCGGCGAGCTCATCGATCTCCTTCTTGAAGACGAGGTCGCCCTGGTCGTGCGCGCGATAGAGCAGCTGGACGTCGAAGCCGTCGGCGGCCATCTCCTCGGCCAGCGGGCGGATGGGCGTTATCCCGATCCCGCCCGCGATGAGGAGAACCTTCGGGTTGGCCGGGCGCTCGGTGAACTTTCCGAAAGGGCCCTCGATAAGGACCGGCGTGCCCGGCTTCAGGGCATGGACGCCGCTCGTGAAGTCGCCGATGTTCTTCACCGTGATCCGCAGCTGCCTGCCGTCAGGGATCGCGGAGATCGAGAAGGGATGGGCCTGCCACCAGCGCTTGCCATCGAGAAAGCGCCAGATCGCGAACTGCCCCGCCTCCGCCCGGAAGCCACCGAGGTCGCGTCCGCTGATGTAGATCGAAAACACCCCGCGAGCCTCCTTCTCGATGCTGCGGACTCGGAACCGATGGCGCTCGAAGGCCAGCAGCGGCCAAGCGACCCGGTAGAACAGGAGGACTCCGCCGACGATGACGTAGAGGAGGCACCAGTACCCGACGAAGACCGGGTTGCCGGCGAAGTCCACCCCGGTTGCGAGCTGGTGGCTGAAGGCCAGCACGACGGCCAGATAGGTGTAGAGGTGGATGAAGTACCAGGTCTCGTAGGTCAGCTTGCGTCTCGCGATCGTGATCGAGACCCCGATCACGGCTATGAACAGACCGAGGGCAACGATCGCCGCAAGCAATCCTTCGTAGCTGGCGACGAAATCAGCGAGCTGGCCGGCGACGTCCTTCCCGTCGCCGAGCTGGTAGCCCAGGGTCTGGAACACGCCATGGGCAAGCAGCAGGCCGATCGCCAGGTAGCCGTTCCACTTGTGGAGCACCGCCATCCGCTCCAGACCGAAGGAGTGTTCGAGTGACGGCAGCCGGGCCATCAGCAGCAGCTGCCAGAGCACCAGGTAGGTTCCGATCAGCCCGGTCACCCGTCCGAGACCGTTCAAGAGGTCGGAACCGCTCCTGGTGATCTCGAAACCGGAGCTGGACCACCAGAAGCCGACGATCAGGACGGCGTTGAAGGCGAACAGCGCGTAATACAGGCGCGAACGCGACCGGGGTGAGCGATCCGTCGGGCCCATGCGAGCAGGCGGCTGCCGCGGTTTGGTCAGTTGCTTGGCGACAATAGACCGGAGCCTATCCGCAAGTTCCTTAAGGCTGGATTAGGAGCGAGCACCGGGTATCGGCCGGTGACCCCCGGGCCGGTGTCACCGCGCCACCGGCTCACCGCAACGAGCGTTTCCAGGTGAGACCGCTCTTGCCGAGCGTCCGCGGCGACCTCCTGGCCAAGCTCGGCCGCGGCGCCGAGGCAGGGGCCGAGTTCAAGCGCGCCGCGGCGCTGACCCAAAACGTGCGCGAGCGCAAGCTGGGCGCGTGGCCCCATCGCATGCGATTTGGGCCCGGTCCGGCCGGGTCAGGTTGTGAGAGACTCTGCCCTCGGAGGGGTGAGGTTTCGCGTCGGCCATGTCGTGCCGGCGGCCGTGAGCCGATCGCCCCGGGGGAAGTCATTTGGGGAGACTCCGCATGCCGCTGCTAGAGGGCCTATCGGCGCCGGCGCCATTGCCGGTCGACGGTCGCTGATCGATGGCGCGCAGGTCGGATCTCCGCACCGAGGAGCGTAACGGCGCCCACCGGCACGGCGGCCCGCCGCCCCTCCTCAAGCTCGACATCGTCGCTGCGCCGGTCGACGAGAGGCGGCCGCTGGTCCAGGTGGTCGGCGCCAGTCATTTCTTCGGGAAGGTTCCCGCGATCAGCGATCTGAACCTCTCCCTGGCGGAGGGCGACGTCGCCTTCGTCCGCGGCCCGAGCGGAGCGGGGAAGACGACCCTGCTCCGCCTCCTCCACGGTCAGCTTCGAGCGCGCAGCGGTGAGGTGTGGGTGGACGGCCACCCGTTTCACCGGCGCTGGCTGCGCGGCGTTGCCAGGGTCCGCAGGAATACCGGTTTCGTCTTCCAGGACTTCCGGTTGCTGCCACGGCTGACAGCTTTCGAAAACGTCGTCTTCGCGCTCGAGGTCGCCGACCCGCTGGTCCCCAAGGGGATGATCCTGCTGCGGGCGAAGGAAGTGCTGGAAGCGGTCGGGCTCGGCCGCCGGGCGAAGGCCTATCCCGACCAGCTCTCGGGCGGAGAGAAGCAGCGTGTGGCGGTGGCCCGTGCCCTCGCCCCAAGGCCGGCGCTGCTGCTCGTCGACGAGCCGATCAGCTCCCTCGACGACCGCCGGGCGGAGGTCGTGATGCGCGAGCTTTTGGCCGCCGCCGAGCAGGGCGCCGGCGTCATCATCACCACCCACCGGCCGACCGGGTTCGAACGCGGCCACCACGTGCTCCGTCTTACCGAATCCGCCGACGGGGGCAGCAAGCCCGCGCCACGCCGCTCGTCGCGCAGGGTTCGGCCCTGATGGGAGCCCAGGCGCGGAAGCGGCCCTTCGTCCTGCGGCGAAGCCCGAGCAGGGGCCGGTCCTGGGTCCGCGTGCCGCTCTGGCGGCGGGCGACGGCCCTGCTCGGCAACAGCTTCCGGATGGTCGTGCTGTACGGCCTCCGCAGTTGGTGGAGGGACCTCCGGATGGTCTCCATCGCGGTCGGCTCGCTCGCCCTGGTGCTGCTCCTCACCGGCTTCCTGGCGCTGGCCGGGATCGGCGTCGCCCGTGCGGTGGCGGCCGAGGCCGGCCAGGTTTCGGCACTCCGCATCTATGTAGCGCCGGACGCGACCGACGACCAGGTCGCCGCACTGAGCAGCCGCCTCAAGGCAGACTCCCGGATTGCCTCCGTCCACGTTGTCAGCGCCGAAGCGGCTCTTGCCCAGGCGCAGGGCCGCCCTGGCCTGGGCGCGCTCGCGCGGGCATCCTCCTCCAACCCCTTCCCGGCGAGCGTCGACGTCCAGGTCAAGCGGGTCACCGACGTCGGGGCGGTGGCCTCCGAGTTCGGCAGCGACCCGGCCGCGGACTCCGCCTACCCGACCTCCTACGACCCCAACACCTACTCGCGGCTGCGCCAGTGGGCGCTCGTCGCCGGCGCCGTGCTCGGCGGCCTGCTGCTGCTCTTCGCATTCGTCTCCTACACGGTGGCCGCCAACGCGATGCGGTCGGTCGCCCTTGCGCGGCGGGAGGAGGTCGGTCTGATGCGCCTGCTCGCCGCACCCGGTTGGATGCTGCGCGGACCGTTCCTCGTCGAGGGCATGACCAGCGGCGCCTTCGCCGGCGTCGCCGCCGCCGGGCTGGTCGGCGGCGCCTGGCTGCTGGCGGATCGTTTCGCGGCGGCGACCTATGCCGAGGTGCTGCCCGGCGTGGGACAGGTTGCCATTCAGGACCTCGCGGCGGGCATCATCGTGGCAGGGCTTGCTCTCGGCGGCCTGACCGCCTGGAACGGCCTCCGGAGGCTGTCCACGTGAGACTGGCCGCAGCAGCCGCCGTCCTCGCCCTGGTCGGCAGCCTGCTCATCGCCCAGCCGGCCGCCGCCGACACCGCCCCGGCCGCGCCAAGCCCGGACCCGAGCCCCTCACCCAGCGCCTCGCCCAGCGACTCGCCGAGCCCCTCGCCCAGCGACTCGCCGAGCCCGTCACCGAACCCCTCCCCCAGCTCCTCCGACTCGCCCAGCCCCTCCAGCGCAAGCCCGACCCCCGATCCCAACCAGCCGCTCTACGACCGCCTGAAGACGCGCTTGAGCGCCGACCTGGCGACCGCACTTGCCGACCAGCAGCGGCTGAGCGCCGCGCTCGACGCCGGCCGGCTGAGGGAGCAGGCGCTCTACGACCAGGTCGATGCAGCCTCGGCTCGCGTCGCGGACCTGGAGGACCAGATCTCCCAGCTGGACGACCAGATCACAAC
>DATCPJ010000261.1:0-1772 GCA_036570145.1 Candidatus Dormiibacterota bacterium | reverse complement strand
GGAAGGAGCTGGGGTAGGTTCAGAGCGGCCGGTTCGTTCAGGAAGCCGCGACCGTGAACGACCACACCTTTTGGAAGGGCTGGCCGTCGATCGTGCCGTTCAGCTGGAAGGTGTATTTGCCTCCGATGGCGAGCGGATCCTGGGGGAGGACTCCCCACTGGTTGGCCTGCAGCAGGGTGGGGTCCACGCTGTAGCCCGCGATCGACTTGCCGTCGGGGCCGACGAGCTGGGCGGCCTGCACCTTGAGGGTCGAGCCGGAGCCGACCTGGATCGTGATCGCGTAGCCGGTCGGGTAGCGGGCGGTGGGCGCGGGATCGGGGATCTCGTTGCCGAGGAAGGCGTTGGGCACGTTCGCCTGGTCCGGCGCCGGGTAGACGACCGGGCCGTGGGTCGAGGCTGCCGCCAGGCCGAGGTCGAGGACCTGGATCGAGAGCGCTCCGACCTGGACCTCGCCATACCCGGCGGCGGCAACCTCCGGGTCGCCGAGCGTGAGCCGGTGGAAGACGGCATCGACCCAGTGGTCGACCGCGGCGGTCGGGAGGTAGGCGTGGGAGATGTCCTCCGCGGTCCGCTGCCCCGTGTAGCCGAAGTGCTGTGCTCGCGCCAGCGGGTCGGCGCCGACGGCGCCGGGCAGGGCCGGGTCCTCGGTGTGGACCTTGACGTCCGCGATCGCCGCCTGGCCGAAGTTGAAGAGCCAGAAATAGGCATGGGCGAGCGCAGCCGCGGCGAGTGGCGCCGACTCGCCGACGGCGGGGAGTCCGACGGTCGACCGGAAGCCGTTCACCCGGTCCAGCGCCTGTTTGCGCGCGTCGGCCAAGCCGGTTCCGGCAGGCGCCGCGCCGAGTTCTTTGACGGGGTCGGTCTTCAGCACCAGGAGATCGAGGTGATAGAGGTAGCCGTAGACATCGAGCGAGCTCGGGTTGGCCTTGAAGGACGCCAGCAGCAGGTCGTGCGCCGCGTTGAAGTCGCGCTTCACCGCGACGTCGAGCTCGGCCTGGCCAAGGCTGGCGGCGGCGCCCTTGGGCCGGACCTTCAGCGCCGCCTGGTAGGCCGCTTCGGCGACCGTTGCATCCTGGTGGAGGGCCGCGGTGTCCCCGATCGCGACGTTGACGCCGTAGTCGGCGGGATGCTGCTCGCGGATCGACGCCAGCAGGGTCCGCGCAGCGTCAGGCTTCTGCTGGGCGTACTGGTAGCGCGCCAGCTCCAGCTGCCGCTCCGGGAAGGCGGGCTGGGCCTTGATCGAGAGCTGGAGATGGTTCAGCTCCTCGAGGTTGTCGCCCAGGCCCCGGTAGTAGTTGGACCACTCGCGCTCCACCTCGGCGACCGCGTAGGCATCGCGCGCGGCCTTCTCCCCCGCCTTCAGCTCCGACCGTGCCGTTCCGAAGCGGGCCGAGTCGGCCAGCGCCTCCGAATAGAAGGTATGTGCGAGGGGATCGGCGGGCGTCGACTTCACCGCTCGGCCGCCCGCGTCGACGGCCCCGGCCACGTCCTCCGACCAGTCGAGCGCCCGCGTGAGCCGGCTGAGCGTGGTGGAGTCGGGGTGCGCCGCGGCGGCCGCCCGGGCCTGGCCGACCGCCTCCTCGAAGCGGTTCTCGTAGTCGAGCAGGAGCACGTAGTGGGCCTGGGCGGTGGGATTCTCGCCGGCGATCAGCTTCAGGTAGGCGGCCTCGGCGCCGTCGTAGTCGCCGGCGAAGAGCTTGGCGTCGGCGGCCGCCAGCGGGTCGGCGGGGGCCGCCGTCGCCGCAGGCTTGCCGGTGGCGACGGGCTGGCAG
>DATCPJ010000260.1:0-2039 GCA_036570145.1 Candidatus Dormiibacterota bacterium | reverse complement strand
CGGGCGAGATCGATCAGCACCTGCTGCTCGGCTGGACGGCAGGCTCCTGGCGCGAGCTCACCGCAGTCGAGCCGGTGATGGTCACTGCCTTTGGGGCGCAATCGCTGCCATCAGTCGACTCGCCGGTGTGGAAAGAGATTGGTGCGCAATGGCCGGTCGCGGACGACGACGCGTCCTGGCGGCACGCGGGCTTTCAGCCCGTCAACTGGGCGGAGCGCGGCGTTGGCTTGCCCTCCGCACAGCAAAGCCTCGCGTCGTACGTCGCCTCCTCTCAGGAGTACCAGGCAGGCGTCGTCCGGCTCGCCGCGGAGCACCTCCGGATAAGAAAGTTCGAGTCCTGTTGGGGCGCTTTCGCCTATCACCTGGTCGATCCATTTCCGGCCATCGGTTTTGGGCTGCTTGATGGAGCGCGACGGCCCAAACCCGCGCTCGCCGCATTGACCGAGGCCTTCAAGCCCACGCGCGTAATCGTTGAGCCTCTGTCGTTTGAACCAGACCGTCCGTTCGGCATCCTGCAACGTCCCGATGTTCAATTCAGCGCTCGCCTGGTGGTGGTCAACGACGACCCAGATGTCTCCGGCCCCGGAGTCGTTCGGTGGTCGGTGTCTCGCGAGCGAGCCGGCAAGCGTCGAGGCGCACGACTCATTCGCGATGCAATGCAGCGGAAGTCGTATGCGGGCATGGTGGACGTCGAGGTTCCCACGGCATTCGAGCCGGCCGTCAGCGCGACCTCTGTTGGCCTCCCTCTTCCAGCCGAGGGCGACTACATACTGGAGGCGACGCTCACGATTGCCGGCCGCGTGGTCGACCGGGCGCACCTTGCGTTCACTGTGACCTCGACGCTGCCCGGGCCTCGACCTCGGCCAGAGCTGGCCCGCTATCTGGCCGAGCGACTTGCAGACCTGGCCAGCTTGCGTTCAGAGCCCGATGGGTTGAGCTTCACTCTGGAGAACCGGACGCGCCCCGCGGTCTTGACCGGACTCACCGGCCTGCGCCTCGATGGCGTCGTCCTCGGCCGCCCGGAGCTGCAGGTTGAGACCCATGCGGGACGGGCGCCGCTGCCCAGACGTCTCGACATGCCGTTGGGGCGGACGCTCCGTGTGCATGTGGTTACCGGCGAGCCATTGGGTGGTGGCTCGCATTCGCTCGAGGCCGACATCACAGTCCCAGGCGTTGCATCGGGCCGCCTGGTGGTCGAAGGAACCGTCGTCAACGCCGAGCCTGCGCCGCAACCGACCTAGGACGAGCGGTTGCATGTCGCTAACTTGACTCGACTACTTGGTCGGCTGCCATACTTCAGACCTACGCGGACATAGGCGGAACAAACGCCCAGCCGCGTAAAGTTTTTTGTAATAAATACGTAGCCGGATTCGGCAGAAGGGAGGCCCTCCACCGGATGGACCCACTTTACGGAGTACTCGTACTGGCGCCGCTGGCCGTAATTGTCGCCATCGCCTACCTGTTCACGCGCCGGCGCCGCAAGCACCGAAAGATCGCGCCGCCAGTGCGTCCGTCCTCTCCGCAACTTCAGGCCGCCGGGAATCCGTCGCGTCCTGGCATCGCGACGACCTGGGCGCCTCCCGCCGGCGCGCATGCGCCGAGCCCGGTCGCCCCGACTGTTGTCGTTCCCCCGGGCTCATCGCCCAGCTGGGATCAACCGTCATCGCCACCCTCGAGGTCAGGCCAGCCCACCTGGGGCTCGCCTTCAGCCCCTGCTCCGGCGCCCGGTGGACCCGCGCCGGCGCCTGCCTGGGGCGCAGGGGCCGCCGCGCCCGCTCCCGGTGCCGCTCCCACGTGGGGTGCGCCGCCGGCCGCCGCGCCGCCGGGACCGACGCAGCCGGCTGCGCAGACATGGGGAGCGCCGCCGCCGTCGATGCCGCCGCCTCCCGCTCCCGCGCCGGCTGCATCGCGCGCGACGCCCGCACCACCTGCGCCGCCTCCGGGAGCCCCCAGCTGGGGGGCAACAGCGGCTCCTCCCGCGCCGGCCTGGGGCGCGCCGCCCGCTGCCGCGTCTCGGGCGCCCGCACCGGCTCCTGCGC
>DATCPJ010000259.1:0-8099 GCA_036570145.1 Candidatus Dormiibacterota bacterium | reverse complement strand
CCGCCAGGAGCACCATCCAGTACTGGGCGAGGTTCTGCGAGGTCAGGTAGTACATGACCGCCGCCGGGGCGATGAAGGCGAGCTGGCTGCAGACCAGGATCCGGCGCTTGGGGAAGCGGTCGGCGAGCAGGCCACCGAACTGGCCGGCGACCAGCATCGGCGCGAACTGGGTCGCTATGACGAGCCCGACGTGGAACGCGTCGTGGGTCAGGGTGAGTGCCAGCCAGGGCATGGCGACGCTCTGCATCCAGGTCCCGACCGTCGAGATGACCTGGCCGACGAAGTAGAGCCGGTAGTTGCGGTGCCGGAGCGCCCCCATCCCCATCCTCCGGCCGGGCGCGGGGGAACGGATAGCAGGGTCAGCCACGTCTACGCTTCATCCTAGTCGCGGGACTTAGAGCCGATAATTTCAGGTGCGGTGGCGAAAGTTCGAGAGACGGTCGAGATCGATGCCCCGGTGGAAAAGGTCTGGGCGGTCGTCCACGAGGACTTTAAGAACGCCGGCAAATGGACGAGCAGCCTTGACCACGTCGACTTCCTGACCGACGGTCCGATGGGGAAGGGGACCGAGCTTCGCTACACGATCACAACGGGTGGCGGGAAGCAGGAACTGGAGGTCGAGCACACCACCGTCACACCCGGCAAGACGGTCGCCGGCCGGTTCATCAAGGGGCCCATCAAAGGCACCTGGAAGTACGCCTACGCCGAGAATGAGGGTGGGACCAAGCTGACCTACACGATGGACTACGAGCCCAACGGGTTTGCCGCGCGGCTCTTCTTCGGGATCATCGAAAAGCAGGTGCCCAGCGACCTGAAGCGCACCCTGGCGAGCCTCAAGAAGTACGTCGAGTCGGGCAAAGGACCGAAAAAGGGGGGTGTCCCCCCTGTCGACCGTGCTCGGCGCAGCCCGCGCGCGGTCAACCCCCCTGGCCCGAAGCCGAAGAGGTGAGGGCCCGACGCTCGTGCCTGGCGGTGCCGGGGAGCAATCCAAGGTTCCATGCCAAGGCCGACCAGTCGGCCGCTGATCAGATCTTCCTGGACCTCGAGGACTCGGTCGCGGCGGGGGCCAAGGTGGCGGCCCGCGGCCAGGTCGTGGAGGCGCTCCGCAGCTATCGCTTCGCCGGCAAGGTCCGGACGGTGCGGGTGAACGCCTGCGACACGAGGTGGTGCTTCGACGACATCATCGCCGTCGTCGAGGGGGCCGGCGACCAGCTCGACTGCCTGATGATCCCCAAGGTAGAGGACGTCGACCACGTCCACTTCGTCGCCAACCTCCTCAACCAGCTCGAGTTGAAACACGGCCTCGACCGGCGGATCGGCCTCGAGCTGCAGATCGAGTCGGCCCGCGGGATGGAGAACATCAACGCGATCGCCGGCGCCTCCGACCGTGCCCAGACCCTGATCTTCGGCCCCGGCGACTTCTCCGCCAGCCTTCGCCTGCCGGAGCTGACGGTCGGGCGCCTACAGCCCGACTATCCGGGCGACTTCTGGCATTACTTCCTCGCGCGGGTGGTGGTCGCGGCGCGTGCCAACGGGCTCCAACCGATCGACGGGCCCTATGCCCAGGTCCGCGACACGGAGGGTCTGCGCACCTTCGCCAAGCGAGCTGCGATGCTCGGCTTCGATGGCAAGTGGGCGCTCAACCCGGTCCAGGTCGACGTGCTGAACGAGGTTTTCTCCCCCCGCCAGGAGGACTACGACAAGGCGGTCGCGATTCTCGAGGCGTACCGCACGGCGACCGATGTCGAGCAGACCGGAGCGGTGATGCTGGGCGACGAGATGATCGACGAGGCGTCCCGGAAGATGGCGGCCGTGGTCGCCGAGCGGGGCGAGGCGTTCGGGATGACAGCCAGACCGTGGAGCCCGACATCGGCGGCGAGGTAGAGACCTACCAGGCGGCCTGGGCCGCGGCTCGCCAGGCGGCGGCCGGGGCGTGCCGCGCATGGGCCGAGCGGACCGGCGACGAGCTCGCCGCCGCGATCGCGGCCGGTGCGGCGGCCGACACCGGCGCCGAGGCCTTCGATCCCTCCTTCGACACCGTCGCGGGGTTGCTCCTGGCCGGCCGGGGCGCGGACGACGCCGGCGCCTCGCCCGAGCACCGGCTGTTGCGGGCGACGCTGCGCGAGTTCGCCGCCAAGCGGATAACCCCGCGCGCCCAGGAGATCCACCGGGGCGACCTCGACGTGCCGCAGGACATCATCTCCGGCGTGGCCGAGCTGGGCCTCTTCGGGCTCTCCATCCCGGAGCAGTACGGCGGTTCTCTCGCCGGCCGGCCGGACCATCTCGCGATGCTGATCGGGACGGAGGAGATGGCGGCCGGCTCGCTGGCTGCCGGCGGATCGCTGATGACGCGCCCCGAGATCCTCGTCCGGGCACTCCTGAGCGCCGGCAGCGAGGAGCAGAAGCGGCGCTGGCTTCCCGCCATCGCCTCCGGTGAGAAGCTGGTCGCGGTGGCGGTCACCGAGCCCGACTACGGCTCCGACGTCGCCGCCATCCAGTGCCGGGCGAACCGGCGGGCCGACGGCGGCTGGTCGGTCAGTGGAGCCAAGCTCTGGTGCACCTTCGCCGGCCGATCCCACCTCGTGATGCTCCTCTGCCGCACCGGTTCCGAGCCCGGCCACCGGGGCCTGAGCGTGTTCGTGCTCGAGAAGCCGAGCCAGCTCGGCCACGACTTCGAGCACCGCCAGGACGAAGGAGGAGTCCTCCGCGGCCGGGCGATCCCGACTCTCGGCTATCGCGGCCTGCACACTTTCGAGCTGGTCTTCGAGGATTACCGGCTGCCCGCCCAAGCTCTGGTCGGCGAGGAGGGCCGGGGTTTCTACCTCCAGATGGAGGGCTTCGCCACCGGGCGCCTGCAGACGGCGGCGCGGGCGGTTGGTGTCATGCACGCCGCGGTCCGGGACACACTTGCCTACACCGCCCAGCGCCGGGTGTTCGGCAAGCCGGTGGCCGAGCACGAGCTTGCCCGCCAGCTGATCGGCAGGATGGGCGTCCGCCTCCATGCCTCGCGCCGCCTGTCCTATGCGGCCGCCGAGCTGAGCGACGAGGGAGGGGGGCAGATGGAGGCGTCGCTGGCCAAGCTCTACGCGTCACGGATGGCGGAGTACGTGACGCGGGACGCCATGCAGCTCTTCGGCGGCATGGGCTACGGCGAGGAGACCGACGTCTCGCGCTACTTCGTCGACGCCCGGGTGCTGGCGATCTTCGAAGGCGCCGAAGAGGTGCTCGCATTGCGCGTCATCGGCAAGGCATTGGAGAAGGTGGTGGAGAAGTGACCGGCGAGCAGCTCGACCGACCTTTCGGCCGCTACCTCGAGGAGTTCGAGGTCGGAGCCACCTATCGGCATTGGCCGGGAAAGACGATCACCGAGTACGACGACCATCTCTTCTGCCTGATCACGATGAACCACCACCCTCTCCACCTTGACGCGGCTTATGCCGAGGAGCGGACCCAGTTCGGGCGCAACGTCGTGGTGGGCAATCTCGTCTACTCGCTGGCGCTCGGCATGAGCGTCCCCGACATTTCCGGAAAGGCGATCGCCAACCTCGAGGTCGACGGGTTGAAGCACGAGAACCCGACCTTCCACGGCGACACCATCTACGCGGAGACGACCGTCCTCGAGGTCACCGAGTCGCAGTCCAAGCCCGACCGGGGCACGGTGCTGGTGGAGACTCGCGCCTACAACCAGCACGGCAAGCGGGTCTGCGTCTTCCGCCGCCGGGTCCTTATCCCCAAGCGCACGCCGGAGAACCTGGAGCGCTTCGAACCCCGCATCCCGAAGGAGGAATCGAATGGCTGACTCACCCGACCTCAAGGGCCGCCGGATCCTCGTCACCGGCTCCAGCACCGGCATCGGCGAGGCGATCGCCCGACAGGCGGTCGACGCCGGCGCCCAGGTTGCCGGCCTTGCCCGGAGCGTCTCCGACGGGCTCGCGAAGGGGATCCACAACTTCCGCTGCGACGTCCGCGACGAGGACCAGGTTGAGCAGGCGATCGACCGCGCGGCGGAGGCGCTCGGCGGACACCTGGACGGCATCGTCGCCAACGCCGGCTACGGGCTCTACGGGCACATCACCAAAGGGAACCCGAAGGACTGGTACGACGTCGTCCAGACCAACGTGATGGGCCTGCTCTACACGGTGTTCTACGGCTACCGGAAGCTTGCCCCGGAGGGCACCCGCGACATCCTCCTGATGTCGTCGATAAGCGGCCGCAACGCCCGCCTGGGCGCCGGCGTCTACGCGGCGACCAAGTACGCGGTGACGGCGATCGGCGAGTCACTTCGCCAGGAGCTGGCCGAGCAGCAGATTCGGGTGACCCTGGTCGAGCCGGCGACGGTCGACACGCCCTTCTACGACGTGGCGGTCCGCCACGAGGGGGCCGGCGTCATCCCGCGCAACTTCGACCCCCTGACAGCCGCCGACGTCGCGTCCGCCTGCATCCTGGCGATGGCGCAGCCGCGCAACTCGGTCTTCAGCCAGATCCAGATGAGACCCAACGGCCAGGCGGTCTGAGCTGCCTCGGGCGATCGTCGTCCGCGACGACCTCGCGGGCGTCGACTGGCAGGCGCTCAACGACGCCCTGACGGCTGACCGCTTCAACAACGGGCGCACGCCGGAGGAGCTGCGCCGGTCGTTCGAGAACAGCCACGCCACAGCCATCGTCGGGGGCGGCGCCGAGGTCGTCTCGACCGCGCGGCTGCTTGCCGACGGGGTCTGCAACGCCTGGCTGGTCGACGTCTGGACGGCTTCCGCTCATCGCCGCCAGGGGATCGGGTCGGCGGTCGTCCGGCGGCTCCTGGACCGCGTCCCCGGCCACCATGTAGCGCTATTCACCGAGGAGCGTTCGGACTTCTATCGCCGGCTCGGCTTCGAGGAGGAGAGGACCGGGATGTCGCTGGTGGTCGGCTCCTGGCTGAACCGTCCGTAGCTGTCTAGCTGATCAGTCCGGCCTCACGGGCCTCCTCGAGCGTCATTCAACAGCCCGGCTCGCCGTAGTTGCCGCAGCAGCCGGCGCGGCGGGGGGCGCGGCGGAGGATGTTGAGCGTTGCCCGGAGCAGGCGGGCCGCTAGGGAGCCCTCCGCGCCGGCGATGTTGCGGTAGAAGGAGGCCGGGTTCCCTTCCTTGCGTGGGGGATGTTCGTGACCAGCGCACATATCGCGTCAATTCAAACCATGCCACAGAAACGCGGTGGAACCTAGACTCGTCGGGTAAGGCCCGCCAGCCCGGCGGACCATCAGTCGGAGGGGTACGGAATGAAGGTTCGCCTGCTTGCCCTCGTCTCGGTCTTCGCGCTGTCGCTGCTCGGCGCTCTGCCGGCGTCGGCCACCAGCGAAGGCCACGGCTATCTAGCGCTCGGCGACTCGGTCGCGTTCGGAACCGACCCCAACCGCGACCCCAGGGTTGCGTCGAACATGGTCGGTTACCCCGATTACGTCGCCAGCGCGCTCAATGTCGAGGACGTCAACGCTTCCTGCCCGGGCGAGGCGACGGGCGGTTTCATCTCGCTGACCGGCCTCGACAATGTCTGCCGTCCCTACCGCTTCATTTATAAGCTGCCGCTTCACGTCAGCTACTCGGGCACCCAGCTCGCTTTCGCCGAGAGCTACCTGCGCGCCAACCCGGGCACGCGGCTCGTCACGATCAACCTCGGCGCGAACGACTTCTTCGCCCTCGAGGACCACATCTGCAACTTCGTCCCCGCCTGCATCGTGGCTGGGACACCAAAGATCCTGACCGACATGGAGGCCAATCTGGAGACGATCTTCAAGGCCCTCCGTGGCACCGGCTACAGCGGCCTGATCGTCGCCCTCACCTACTACTCGCTGCAGTACCCGGACACGTCAGGCGCGCAGCTACTCAACGGCCCGATGATCGCCGCCGCGGCGAAGTACGGCGTCCTGATCGCCGACGGCATCGCGCCATTCGCGAGCGCGGCTTCGGCCCCAGCCAACCCGCCGGGCGCCGCCGGCACCACCTGCGCCGCCGGCCTGACCATCGTGGATGTCACCAGCAAAATCCCGCCTCCCCCCAGCTGCAACGTTCACCCGACGCAGCTCGGGCACCAGCTGCTGGCAAAGTCGATCCTCGACACGATCGCCGCCAGCTGTCCGGCAGGCAGCCTCCACGGGTGCTTGAACCGCAGCCGCGCCTAGCGCGAGACATGTGACACGGCGCGGTCCGGCGAGGACCGCGCCGTCACTCACTCGTAGAAGGTGCCGGCCAGCTCGATCCAACCCGGCACGGGGCAGCCGCTCGAGGTGTGGGCGTGGGTGCAGTGGACGCCCGCTCGAGGGCCTGGGTCGATGTAGAGCAGGCCGTGCACGATGACGCTGTCGCCGGCGTGGGCGGGCACCGAGGTCGCCAGGGAGGTGTTGTGGTCCACCTCGAGGTTGTCACCCTGCGGGGTCTTGATCTGCAGGTGCTCATGGGTGCCGACCTGGACCGGATCGGCGACCAGGGTTCCGTCGAAGGTGACCTCGGCACCGGCACGACCGGAGGCGATGTCCTGGTGGAGCGCCGCGTCGTCGGCTGAGGCTCGGGCGGCCGGGTTGCCGCAGGCGGCCAGCAGAAGGACGCTAGCCAGCCCTGAGAGCAGCCGCCAGGTCAACCCGGCCCTCGTATATGGCCTTGCCGATGATGACTCCCGAAGCGCCCGCTCGGGCGACCGCCCGAACGTCGTCGAGGCTGGCGATCCCACCGGCGTAGATCACCTTGTGCCCGGTTGAGGCGACGGTCTGGCGGAGCGATTCGAGGTCCGGCCCGGCGAAGGTGCCGTCGCGCTCGACGACGGTGAGGATGATGCCGGCGAGCGGCAGCGACTCCCAGGTCGCCAGCAGCTCATGGAGCTCGATCGACTCGCTCGCGGTCCAGCCCGAGACCTGGGGGGTGCCGCCGCGCAGGTCGAGAGCGCCCATCACCCGACCCGGGTGGACGTGGGCGGCACCCGAGAAGAGTTCGGGATCGCGGATGGCCGCCGTGCCCATCACGATCGCGGCGGCGCCGGCCCCCAGCCATTCGGCGGCGATCGCCTCGTCCCGCACGCCGCCCGCAACCTGGACCTCGACGCCCGCCTCGGCCACGATCCGGGAGACGATCGCGCGGTTGTTGGCGGCACGGCCGAGCGCGGCGTCGAGGTCGACGACGTGCACCCGCCGGGCGCCGGCCTGGCGGTGGCGGTGAGCGATCGCGAGCGGGTCGTCGCCGTAGACGGTCTCACTCTGGAAGTTGCCCTCGGTGAGCCGTACAGCCCGGCCGCCGCGGATGTCGATCGCGGGGATCACCTCCACCGCGGTCACCCTACCGATAGTTCGTGAACTGCAGGGGAACCGCGATGTCTTCGGCCTCGCGGAGGGCCTTTTGGACCGACTGGAGGGCGTCCTTCTCCTTGCTCGAGACGCGGAGCTGGTCGCCCTGGATCCGAACCTGGATCTTCGGGCTCGCCGCCCGGGCGCGCTTCTGTAGATCCTTTGCGAGCTCGTCGGTGATGCCGGCGTTGAGCTTCACCTCGATCTGGCCCCGACCCTTGCCGATCGCCTTCGGCTCGCCTGGCTTGAAGAGCTTGGGCGACAGGTTGCGGCGGGCGGCCTTCTCGACCAGCACCTGGTAGGCGGCCCGGGCGCGGTCCTCGCTCGCGGACTCGACGATGATCTCGCCGCCCTTCAGCTCGAAGGTCGTCGCGGTGTCCTTGAAGTCGAAGCGTGTGCCTGTCTCGCGGCGCGCCTGATCGATCGCGTTGGTCAGCTCGGCGCCGTCGAACTCGGAGACGACGTCGAAGGAAAATTCGGCCACCTTGTCGCCTAGGTTAGAACCAGTGGTAGATGCGGTTCAGCCCCGCGACCACGGCGGCGGCCGCCAGCAGCATGAGCGCGAGTGAGCTGAGGCCCAGCAGCGCGGCGATCCCGAACGTCCCCTCGTCGACCGGCTCGAGCGGCGCCTGGAACCCGCGCAGCCTGACCTCCGGGTAGTTGAGGTTGTCCAGGTGATAGCGGTGCGCTCGCTCCCCGAGCTCTTTCAAGATCGGCTCGCCACCCGGCGGGACCGACTGCTTGTCGATTTTCTGGAGCGCCTCGCGGAGGTTGTCGCGGCTGTGTCCAAGCT
>DATCPJ010000258.1:0-11180 GCA_036570145.1 Candidatus Dormiibacterota bacterium | reverse complement strand
GCGACCACCCTGACGCTGCCGTAGACGAGTCCCCGTTCGGCGATCGTCGGGCTCCCGCCGAGCACGTGTTCCTCGACCAGCGTGCCGGAGGTGCCCGGGAAGGCACAGGAGACGCAGAACGGGCTGAGCTCCGGGAAGGCGATCGTGTAAGGCGCGACCAGGCTGTCCGATCCGAAGCTGACCTGGTGGTCGCCGCGGGTCGGGAAGACGATGCCGTGGACGTCGACCCGCGACACGATCCCATCCGGGCCGACCCGGTAGAACTGGATCTCCTGGTCGGTGATCCCCGCCTGCAGGCCCTGCCCGAGCAGGTAGCTGACCATCGTGAAGAGGACGGCGAGCGCTGGAGTCGTGGCCCAGAAGAGGCCGGGGCGGCCGAGCCGGCGGACCACCAGGTAGTTGGCCGGCAGCACCAGCACCAGGTAGATCGCGAGCATGCCGGCGACCAGCCAGAGCGGCGGGAAGGGCGAGTCGGAAGGCCTCGGAAAAAGCACCGCCGGCAGCTGGCCGGCGTCGACCAGGATCCGGCCCGCCGGCTCCGTGCCGGGGATGCTCTCCAGCCCTCTCGCGATCGCCTGGCTGAAGGCGAGCGAGGAAAGCCCGGTCGGGCTGCCCGCGCCGGCCGCCGGGGAGTCGGGATCGAAGAGCAGCTCCACCACGCGGCCCGAGCCGTAGCGCGCCTCCGCCTCCAGCGGCCGGCCGGCGGCCGTTCCGAGGATGACCACGGCGCCGGCCGAAAGGGTCCCCTCGGCGACCGGTGCGGCGAGGTCTGACGCAAGGCCGGACAGATCGGCGACCGGCGCGAGGGAGTCGACCGGGCTGGGCCCGGTCGGGTGGAACGCGACCAGCTGTTGCGGCAGTGCGCGGATCGTCCGGCCGAGGTCGGCGCCACCGGCCAGGACCAGTTCCCCACCGAGGCCGACGAACTCGTTCAGGGCGTTGAGCTGCGCCTTGCTCAGGCGGCCGCTGTCGAAGCGGTCGATCAGGATTGCCGAGTAGCCGCTCAGGTAGGCGGCCTGGTCCGGGAACGGGTTGGCGTCGTTCCACTGGGTGACCTTCATCGTCAGCTCGCCGAGCCGGATCGGTTCGACCTCGCCGGCCAGCGATTGCGAATCGGTGAGAGTCCCGATCGCGACCGATTTGCGATCGTCCACCGGACCCTCCGCAACCTGCCGGGCAAGCGGGTCCTGGACGATCACGGAGCCGAAATCGTCGGGCGCGAAGAAGGTGTAGGTCTTCTTGTGGCGCGGGCTCAGGGCGACGGGAAACTGGAAGGCGGCGTCCGGGGGATTCGCCATACCGCCGGCGGCGGTACCGACCGGCGCGATCAGGCTGCCAACGCCTGGCACTGTGAGTCGCGGCAGCAAGCTGGGCTTGATAGCGATCCGCTTGAGCAGCAGAAGCCGGCCGGTGAAGTCCTGGTCGCCCAGGTTCCGCACCGTCACCGTGTAGGGGACCCAGGCTCCCCGCCCATCTTCCCCGGCGGTGACGTTGATGGTCCCATCGTCGAGCAGGACCGTCGGCGGAGTGGAACCGGGCGCCGCGGCCTGCACCGCCAGGGCGGCGGCTGCGACGCCGACGACGACGAGGATCAGGTGGCGGATCCGCATTCCCTATTTCCCTGCCCCACGGAGGGTAACCTCCAACCCAGGTGATGGGTCGACCGAGATCGAATTTGCGGCTCTTCGGCTGGTCGGTCGGCGGCCTGCTGGTGGGCGCCCTCCTGGCGGCGCTCGGCTGGGGGCTGGGCCACCCGGCGCTGGGAGCAGCGCCGGCGATCGCCGGGCGGCCGGCGCCGGCGCTGACCGTGCACACCTTCCAAGGTGGCAGCGTCAGCATCGCCGAGCTGCGCGGGAAGCCGGTCGTGCTCAACTTCTGGGCCTCCTGGTGCGCGCCCTGCCGGCAGGAGGCGCCGGTGCTCGCCGACGCCGCCCGGAGCTCGACCGGCGTCAGCTTCCTGGGCGCCGCGATCCAGGACGCCGACGCCCCGGCTCGTGCTTTCCAGCAGGAGTTCCAATCGCCCTATCCGACCGGCCTGGTGACCGATGGCGGTTACCTTCGCTACGGGGTCACCGGACCGCCGGAGACCTACTTCATCGACAGCTCCGGCATCGTCCGATACCGCTTCGCGGGCCCACTCGACGCCCCGACCCTCCGCCTTTACCTGGCCAAGATCGCGGCCAGGACCGGGCCGTGAGGCTGCGGGCGGTGGGGATCGCCGCGGTCGCTCTGCTGGTGGCGGTCGGTCTCGTCTCCGCCTTCGTGGGCGTCCACCTGAGTCCCTCCGGCGCGGGCACCCTGCTCCTCGAGCTGAGCTCGAAGTCGGGTGACAGCGTCGGCGACACCCAGATCCAGATCCACACCGCCCGCGGTGGCTGGAGCGCGGTCGCGCACCTGGGCAACACCTCCGTACCGGCCGCGCCGAAGATCGTCATGGCCGCCGAGGCTTCCCTCGCCCCGGGCGACTACGACGGTTTGCGGCTGGCCGGATCCGATCTGAGCACTGGCATCCGGGTCACCGCCGGACAGGTCGAGCCGGTCCTGGTGACAATCCAGGAAGGTGTGCCCCAGGCGGCCTTCGCCGGAAACCAGGACTACAACGTCGGCCTGCTCGGGCTGCAGGGAGCGCTCAAGTCCCTGCCCGATTTCGCGCTGCTGGACCAGGACGGCGAGACCGTGACCCGCCAGTCGCTGGCCGGTGCGGTCGTCGTGCTGGCCGCCTTTCACACAACCTGCCACGACACCTGTCCTCTTTACACGTCGATCCTCCACCAGCTCCGCGGCCAGGTCCCCGCCTCGGTCCGCCTGCTCGAGGTCAGCACCGATCCTGGCGCGGACAGCGTCGCCGCGCTCAAGGCCTATTCGGCGCTGGCCGACACCTCCTGGCCGCTGCTGACCGGCTCGGCCGGCCAGCTGGGCGCGTTCTGGGACGTCTTCGGGGTCCAGCTCTCCGGCGCCGACTCGCACACCAACTTCCTGGGCGTGTTCGACGGCCACGGCTACCTGCACCAGTTCGAGACCGGCATCCCGGACGCCGGCTCGATGCCGGGCGGACTTGCCGCCGTCCTGAGCCCGGTCGGCGTCAGCGAGCTGCAAGGTCACGGCGACGGCTGGGACGCTGCCAAGGTGGCCGACCAGGTGCGCGTGGCGGCGGCCCTCGGCAGCCCTTCGATCGGGGGCGGCGGCGCGGCGCCCGCCTTCTCGGTCGCGGGTCTCGAGGGGGGCAAGGTGGCGCTCGCCGATTTCGCGGGCAGCCCACTGGTGATCAACTTCTGGGCGAGCAGCTGCGCACCCTGCCGGCAGGAAATGCCGCTCATTTCGTCCCAGGCCGCGTCCCACCACGTCCGGGTGGTGCTGATCGACGAACGGGACAGCGCGAGCGCGGCGAAGGCCTTCCTCCACTCGGTCGGCGTGAGCGAGCCGACCGGCTTCGACCCCGACGGAGCGGTGGGGCGGCTGTACGGGGTCAGCGTGCTGCCGGTGACCGTCTTCATCCGGCCCGACGGCAGCATCGAGGGCAAGTACCTCGGCCAGACTGACGCGACGATCCTCACCAACCACCTGGTCGCGATCACCCGGTAGTCGATACGCCGGAGTCTGATTCACCACAAAGGCACGAAGGGCACGAAGGCCGCACAAAGGGAGTTTTTTTAATTTCCGTTCCTCCGTGCGCCTTAGTGCTCTTGGTGTCTTTGTGGTTCCGTTCCGTTCCAGGGTCAGAGCTAAATCTCTGCGATCCGGCTGAACGGCAGGCGAGGCCCTCGGCGGGGCACGCCGATGCCCGCCAGCTCGAGCAGCTGCACGGCGCGTGCCCGGTGGCCCCGGTAGGGCTCGAGCAGCTCGAGCATCCGAGCGTCGTTGCCACGGGGCTCTCCCGCCAGGGCCCAGCTGACCAGGTTGGGGAGGTGGAAATCGCCCACCGACACCGCGTCGGGATCGCCGAGAGCGACGACTGCGATCTCGGCCGCCGTCCAGGGGCCCATACCGGGAAGCGCTGTCAGCCGGCGCTGGGCATCGACCGGCGCCATCCCGACCGCCTCCTCCAGCCGCGACGCGTGGCGAGCGGCGTTCGCGATGATGTCCGCCCGCCGCCGCTCGACCCCCCAGCGGTGGAACAGCCAGTAGGGGGTCGCGGCCAGCGCGGCCGGGGTGGGCGGCAGCCGGAGGGGCACCGGGCCGGGTGCCGGCTCGCCGAGCTCGAGCAGCAGCCGCCGGTAGGCGTGGCGAGCCTGGAGCCCGATAACCTTCTGCTCGAGGATGCTGGGAACCGCCGCCTCGAGCACGGCGCCGGTGCGCGGGATCCGCAGCCCGCGGTGGCGGCGGCGCAGCTCGGCCAGCAGCGGATGGGCCGGCGCGAAGCCGACGTCATCGTCGAGCTCGCCCACCAGCGCCGGCGCGTTCTGGCAGAGCCAGTCGGCGCCCGGTCCCCAAGCTTCGATGCGGAGCACGTCGCCCTCGAGCCAGAGCCACTCCGTCCCCGGCCCGACGGGCGTACGGGTGGCGCGCCAGATACCCGGCGCGGCTACCCGCGCGGGCCGCGTCCCGGCGAGGGTGCGGGCCAGGTCGAGGGGCCGGCTGAGCCGGATCCGCGCGGAGCTCGAATTCACCTCCGCCGGACTCTAACCGGATCGGGCCGACTAACGAACCGAGCGGATTCGCCGGACGAAGACGGTGGCGAAGATGTAGAGCACGACCGCCATCAGGAAGATGGCGCGGTACCCCAGGAGCGGCTGGACCTGGTTGAGGAGGTAGAGCACGACGCCCGCAATGAGTGGGATGCCGACCCTGGGCAGCGCGTCCGCGACGTGGAACAGCCCGAGGTCCTTGGCGGGGTGTTCCTTATCGGGAAGCGTATCCAGGCAGAGCGCCCAGTCAACCGCCGTGTAGCAGCCATAGCCGACCCCGTAGAGGACCCCGAGGAGGAGCATCACGTTCGGGCTTATGACGGGCCCGAGCATGAAGATGAGAAGCACGAGGCTCGAGATGGCGCCCGAGGCGTAGACGAAGCGCTTGCGGCCGTAGCGGTCGCTGAGCCAGCCACAGGCGATCGCGAGCGGGATCGCCGTCGCGGTCACGAGCAGCTCGAAGATGGCCGTGAAGTTGGCCGGGTCGGGGACCTTCAGTAAGTCGCGGAAGGAGAAGAGCAGGAAAGGAAGCGTCGTGTAGAAGGCGGAGGTGTTGAGAAAGCGGGTGAAGGTCGCCCAGCCGAAGTCGCCGGTCCAGAGCGGCGCGAGGAATTTCCTCAGGTCGAGGGGAGCAGCACCCACCGCTTGCTTTTCAGCGGCGTTGCCCATCGCCCACAGGCTCGGGATCAGCGTCAGGACGAGGACCGCGAGCAGGATCCAGTAGGTGTTGAGCAGCTGGTGCTGCCTGGACATCAACAGGAGTGTGATCAGCGACAGCACGCTGCCGGCCTGGACGAAGAGGCCGAGGAAGCCGCTCGCCCGGCCCGTCTCCGCGTCATGGACGGTGTCGGGGATGACCGCGACATAGGCGGCGCCGGCGACGTTGATCGTCGCCACCGTCAGGGCGAAGGCGACGACGATCGCCGGCAGCGAGTCCGCCAACCGCATGAAGACGAGGCAGACGACGATGCCCAGCGTCCCCGCGACCAGGATCGGCTTGCGCCGCCCCCAGCGGCTGTGGAGCCGGTCCGAGTAGTGGCCGACCAGCGGTGGGATGACCATCGCGAGGAAGCCGCCGATGCCGGTGGCGATCCCGGTCACCAGGTTCTGGGTGTCGTGGCTCTCCACCGCCTGGCTGATCTGGACCTGGAGCAGGATCGTGTAGACCGGGGTGATGACGAAGTAGGTGCCCAGCCAGTAGAGGCCGAGGCCGATATGGCGGACGAGGCTGATCCGGGATGCCGGGACGAGCGCGGCGGTGGCGGCCAACTCGGCGGGAACTATAAGGCCGAATCGACCGTCCGGACAGACCAGCCAGCGTCCCGGTGTCTTTGTGGTTCCGGACCTGTTCCCGTCCCGGCTACAGGAAGAGGCGAGCCCCAACTTCGCCACCGACCGGGACCAGTTCGCCGACGACGGCGGGGTCGAGCGAGTCCGCGTCAGGCGCGTTGCACTCGACGAGGTTGCCGGACGGGTCGCGCAGGTATATCTGGGCCGAGCCGTCGGGCAGCCGGCGCACCTCCGGGCGGTCGAGCGCGCCCCTCGCGTGCGCCTTCCGATAGACGGCCTCGAGGTCGTCCACGGTGAAGGCGAAGTGGTGGTTGGCGGGCGCCTCCGCAGCACGGTTGAAGAGGTGGAGCTGAGTCCGTCCCACCTTCAGCCAGCGCACCGGATACCCGAAATCGGGGGTGGGAAGCCGGGTGACGCCGAAGAGCTCGCTGTAGAACTCCTCTGACGCGTCGAGGTCGGCGGCGTGGACGCTGACGTGGTTGATTCCGGTCGCGCTCATATTTGGGGGGCGGCACGGTGCGCGCGGGCCCGATCGACCTCGGTCAGGTGTCGCTTGCGGAGCCGGATGTGCTTCGGTGTCACCTCGAGCAGCTCGTCATCGGCCAGGAAGTCGAGCGACTGCTCGAGCGACATCTTGGTGGCCGGCGTGAGCCGGACCATGATGTCGGCGTTGGAGGAGCGCATGTTGGTCTGCTTCTTCTCCTTGCAGACGTTCAACGCCATGTCGCCGGGGCGCTTCTGGATTCCGACGATCATCCCCTCGTAGACCTGCTCGCCCGGCTCGATGAAGGTGAAGCCGCGCTCCTGCGCGTTGGCGAGCCCGAAAGCGAGCACGTTGCCAGGGCTTGACGCGGTCATCGCCCCGTTGCGCTGCTCGCGGAAATCGCCCGCCCAGGGCCGGTAGCCGAGCAGCAGGGAGCCCATGATCCCGTTACCGCCGGTGATGGTCAGGAAGGTGTTCCGAAAGCCGATCAGGCCGCGGGTCGGGATCGTGTAGTCGAGCCTCACACCCGGTTCGCCGTAGGCGATCTCGATCATCTCGCCGCGACGCCGGCCGAGCGCCTCGCTGACCGCCCCGAGGTACTCCTCGGGCACGTCGATCGTCAGGTGCTCGAAGGGCTCCATGAGCTTCCCGTCGAGCTGCTTGGTGATCACCTCGGGGCGCGACACCTCGAGCTCGTAGCCCTCCCGCCGCATCGTCTCGATGAGCACCGCGAGGTGCAGCTCGCCGCGGCCGCTGACGAGGAATCGGTCGGCCGATTCGGTGGCTTCGACGCGCAGGCCGAGGTTTACCTCGAGCTCCCGGAAGAGCCGTGCGCGGAGCTGCCGGGAGGTCGAGAACTTGCCCTCGCGGCCGGTGAGCGGCGAGGTGTTGACGCCGAAGGTCATCTTCACGGTCGGCTCGTCGATTGCGATCCGGGGCAGCGGGTCGGGTGACTCGGGGTCGGCGAGGGTGTCGCCGATGGTGACCTCCTCGAGCCCGGTCAGAACCGCGATGTCGCCGGCGAAGGCCTCTTCGACGGGCTCCTTGCCGAGACCGCGGTAGAGCAGCACCTGGCCGACCTTGACGCGCTTCGGCTCACCTTCGTGCCCGGTCAGCACGGCGACCCACTGCGAGGGCTTGATCGAACCGCGGGTGATGCGGCCGATCGCCAAGGTCCCGGTGTAGTCGTCGTAGCCGCGGTTCGCGACCAGCATCTGGAAGGCGCCCTCCTCGACGAGCGGCGCCGGCACGTGGTGGAGGATGGCCTGGAAGAGCGGCTCGAGCGAGTCGTCCAAGGCATCCGCGCTGAGGCCTGCGCGTCCCTCTTTGGCGATCGCGTAGAGGACGGGGATGTCGAGCTGGTCGGCATTTTCGGCCAGCTCGAGGAAGAGGTCATGGGCGAGATCGAGCGCTCGCTTGGCGTCGGCCAGCGGGCGATCGAGCTTGTTGATGACCAGGATCGGGCGGAGCCCGACCTCGAACGCCTTGCGAAGGACGAAGCGCGTCTGCGGCATCGGTCCCTCGGCGGCGTCGACCAGGAGGAGGCAGCCGTCGGCCATGTTGAGCACCCGCTCCACCTCGCCGCCGAAGTCGGCGTGGCCGGGGGTGTCGATGATGTTGATCACCGTGTCGTGGTACCGGATCGCCGTGTTCTTGGCCAGGATGGTGATCCCCTTCTCCCGCTCGAGGGGGTTCGAATCCATGATCAGCGAGCCCATCTCCTGGTTCTCCCGGAAGGTGTGGCTCTGCTTCAGCAGCGCATCGACCAGGGTCGTCTTCCCGTGGTCGACGTGGGCGATGATCGCCAGGTTGCGGATGTCGTGCCTCAGGGTGGTTGTCATAACTCTTTGTGCCGAAACGAAAAGAAAGCCCCGCGCGGCGTGAACCGCGCGGGGCTCCGAGTTTATTGGCTCCTACGCGACCCGGACGCTCTTCGCGCGCGGGCCCTTGGGGCTCGCCTCGATCTCGAAGGTGACCTTCTCGCCGCCGTTGAGGCTGTCGAAATCGGCCTCGGTGCCGCTGCGGTGGAAGAAGTACTCCTTGCCGTCCTCAGCTGCGATAAAGCCGAAGCCGCGGTCGGAGACGAGCTTCTTGATGGTTCCTGACTGCATAACGTGGTTTCTCCTGTCCCTTCTCGAACGAATCGCTGTCCCTTAACGCTCGGGCCTGTTCGAGAAGAGAACTGATGACGACCACGGCGGAAAGCGCCGGTCTCCTAATTCATCGAGCCGGCTACTGCATAGTACCCGAAACGGGCGAGGCGCAAAACCCCGGTTCGCGCCTCGCCGCTGCCTTACCGGCTACTTGCGGACGTCGCCGTCCTCGATCCGGCCCCGGTAGCCGCCGGTCTCGACACCGTGCGACTCGGCCATCTCCTTGAACCGCTCGAGGTCACCCTCCACCTTGCGGCTGTCGAATCCGAGCGCGCTGCCGACGCTCTCGGTCAGGCCCTGCGGCTCGTACTCCATCGTGAGCCTGATCCGGCAGTGGCCCTCGTCGATCGGCTCGAAGAGCACGGTGCCGGCGGTCGGGGTGCCGCTGGTGCTCCGCCAGGAGATCTTCTGATCGGGTGCCTGCTCGACGATCTCGGCCTCCCAGGCCTCCTCCTTCCCGGCGACCTCGGCGCGCCACTGGAGCCGTTTGTCGTCCAGCTGGCGGACCTCCTTCACCCCCTCCATGAACTGCGGGAAGCTCTCGAACCGGGTCCACTGGTTGTAGGCCGCGCGGACGGGGACGTTGACGTCGATCTCCTTGGTGATGCTCGCCATATTGGTCAACCTCCTTAAGTGATAACGCAAGGCTCAGTTCTTATGAGCGTATAACTACACACTAGCAGCCCTCGCCTCGATCTCGCAGGTTTATCCTTCGCTCCTCGACATGGGCAGGGGTCTCGACGGCAAGGTCGCCATCGTCACCGGCGCCGGTTCCCGCGGCGAGGGGATCGGGAACGGCCGCGCCGCGGCGATCCTGCTCGCCCGCGAAGGCGCCCGGGTCGGTCTCCTGGACGCTGTCCCGGCGTGGGCTGCCGAGACCCTGAGGATGATCGAGTCGGAAGGTGGCACCGCGCTGACGATCACCGGCGACGTCACCGACTCGGCCGAATGCGAGGCGGCGGTCCGGACCACCGTCGAGGCCTGGGGACGGCTCGATGTACTGGTCAACAACGTCGGCGTCGGAGGCCCGCCCGGCACCGCGGTCGACGTCGACCCCACGGAGTGGGACCAGGCGATGCGGATCAACGTCGCATCGATGATGCTGATGGCCAAGCACGCCATCCCCGAGATGCTCAAGCAGGGCGGCGGCTCGATCGTCAACCTGGCATCGGTCGCAGGCCTCCAGGGCGGCCACCCCTCCCTCCTCTACCCCACCACCAAGGCGGCGGTGATCGGCCTCACCCGGGCCATGGCCGCGCACCATGGCCCAGCCGGAATCCGCGTCAACGCGATCGCTCCGGGCATGGTGTACACGCCGATGGTGTACTCCCGCGGCATGCCGCCGGAGATGCGGGAGGCGCGCCGCCAGCGCTCGCTCCTGCAGACCGAGGGCACCGGCTGGGACGTCGCCGGCGCCGTCGTCTACCTGGCCTCGGACGACGCCCGCTGGGTCACCGGGATCGTCCTCCCGGTGGACGCCGGCGCCACGGCGGGCTCGGTCAGCTCCCCCGTCCCACCCTCGATCCGATAGCTGAAAAAAAGGCGGCGCCCCCGAGGTAGGGAAGCGCCGCCACGGAGGAGGAGAGGAGCTACTTGAGGAGGGTCGCCCCGGCGACGGTGATCGTCTTGAGCTGGTCGAGCGCGTAAGTCTGCACCTGTGCCGGCAGCGGCGCGTAGTCGAGCGGGGTGCCGTAGGACTGGCCGTCGGTGACGACCCACTTGAACAGGTAGACCAGTGCACGACCCTTGGCGCTCTCGGCGATCGACTTCTTGATGAAGATCCAGCTGAAGGAGGCGATCGGGTAGGCGGTGTCGCCGTCCATGTTGGTGATCGAGAAGTTGGTCGGGCTCACGTTGCTGTTCTTGGAGGCGGCGGCAGTGGCACCGGCGATGCTCGCCTGGAGGTACTTGCCCGCATTGTTCTTCAGGTACGCCTGCTGCATGTGCGTCTGCACCACGTAGGCGAGCTCGACGTAGCCGATCGCGTTGTCGGTCGACTTGACGGCCTGCGCGACGGCGGTGTTTCCCGACGCTCCGATGCCGACCGGCCAGCTGACCGATTTGCCGACGCCCGGACCGGCTTTCCAGTCCGAGGAGATCTTGGCCAGGTAGTCGGTGAACTGGTAGGTGGTGCCGCTGCCGTCCGACCGATGGACCACCGTGATCGGCTTGCTGGGAAGGGTCACGCCGGCGTTCTGGGCGGCGATCGACGCGTCATCCCAGGTCTTGACCTTACCGAGGTAGATGTTGGCGAGGGTCGGGCCGTCGAGCTGAAGCTTGGTCACGCTCGGGATGTTGTAGGCAATCGACTCGACCCCGAGGATGGTCGGCACCTCGACCAGCGACGAGGCACCACCGGCCGCGGTGAGCTCGGCGTCGGTCATCGGCACGTCCGAAGCGCCGAAGTCGACGGTCCCGGCGGTGAACTGCTTGATGCCACCACCGGAGCCGATCGCCTGGTAGTTGACCGAGATGTTGGGGTACTTCTGGTTGTACTGGTAGAAGGCCTGGGTGTAGAACGGCTCGGGGAAGGTCGCGCCGGCGCCGTTGAGGCTTCCCGACCCCACGTCGACCGTGGCGGGTGTGTTGTTGGGGGTCGTTCCCGAGCCGCCGCAGGCGACCATGATG
>DATCPJ010000257.1:0-11016 GCA_036570145.1 Candidatus Dormiibacterota bacterium | reverse complement strand
GGCCAGGATCTGCTCCTCGGCTTCGGGGTCGCCCTCGAGGGCCTTCAGCGCCGACACCCGGACGACCGGGGTGTCATCCCCGGGGAACTCGTACTTGGTGAGCAGCTCGCGCACCTCGAGCTCGACCAGCTCGAGCAGCTCCTCGTCCTCCATCATGTCGACCTTGTTCAGGGCGACGACCATCGATGGCACGTTGACCTGGCGCGCCAGCAGCACGTGCTCGCGGGTCTGGGGCATCGGGCCGTCGTTGGCGGCGACGACGAGGATCGCGCCGTCCATCTGGGCGGCGCCGGTGATCATGTTCTTGATGTAGTCGTGGTGCCCGGGGCAGTCCACGTGGGCGTAGTGCCGGGCCTCGGTCTCGTACTCGACGTGGGCGATCGAGATGGTGATGCCGCGCTGCTTCTCTTCGGGCGCCTTGTCGATCTGGTCGAAGGGCGTGAACTGGGCCATGCCCTTCTTTGCCAGGACCTTGGTGATGGCGGCCGTCAACGTCGTTTTGCCATGGTCGATGTGACCGATGGTCCCGACGTTCATGTGCGGCTTTGTCCTCTCGAACTTCTTCTTTCCCACGGATGCCTCCTAGTGTTAGCTGGACGAACTGCCGCGGCGTCCGATGGCCTCGGCGATGTTGGCTGGAATCTCTTCGTAGTGGTCGAACTCCATGTGGAAGGTGGCGCGGCCCGAGGTCATGGAGCGGACCTGGGTCGCGTAGCCGAACATCTCGGAGAGCGGCACGGTGGCGCGGACGACCTGCGAGGTCCCCCTGCCTTCCATACCGAGGATGTGGCCGCGGCGTGAGCTGAGGTCGCCGATGACGTCGCCGAGGTACTCCTCGGGCATCACGACCTCGACCTTCATGACCGGCTCGAGCAAGCACGGGTCTGCCCGCCGCATCGCTTCCTTGACGGCCATCGAACCGGCGATGCCGAACGCCATCTCGCTCGAGTCGACCGGGTGGAACTGGCCGTCGACCAGCCTGACCCGGATGTCGAGCACCGGGTAGCCGGCGACGACGCCGGTCGTGATCGCCTCGGCGATCCCCTTCTGGACGGCGGGAATGTATTCGCGCGGGATCGCGCCCTGCTTGATCTTGTCCTCGAAGACGTAGCCCGCTCCCCTCTCGCCCGGCTCGACCTCGATCTCGACGTGGGCGAACTGGCCCTTACCGCCGGTCTGGCGGACGAAGTGGCCGACCGCCTTGGCGGGCTTGCGGATGGCCTCCTTGTAGGCGACCTGGGGCTTGCCGACGTTGGCGTCGACGCCGAACTCGCGGATCATGCGGTCGACGATGATCTCGAGGTGGAGCTCGCCCATCCCGGCGATGATGTTCTGGCCGGTCTCCTCGTCGGTGTGGACGCGGAAGGTCGGGTCCTCCTCGGAGAGGCGCTGGAGGGCGATCCCCATCTTGTCGAGGTCGACCTTGGTCTTGGGCTCGATGGCGACCGAGATCACCGGCTCGGGGAACTGGATGTTCTCGAGCAGGATCGGCTTCGCCTCGTCGGCGAGCGTGTCGCCGGTCGTGGTGACCTTGAGCCCGACGCCCGCGGCGATGTCGCCCGGGAAGACCTCGTCGACGTCCTCCCGCCGCATGGCGCTCATGCGCAGGATGCGGCCGATCCGCTCCCGCTTTCCGGAGGTCACGTTCATGACCGAGGAGCCCGCCTTCAGCCGGCCCGAGTAGACGCGGAAAAAGGTCAGCTTGCCGACGCCCTGGGGATCCATCTGGATCTTGAAGGCGAGCGCGCTGAAGGGCTCGTCCTCGTCCGGCTCGCGGACGATGATGTGGCCGTCGCGGGGATCGGTGCCCTCGACCGCCTTGACGTCCGCCGGGGAGGGCAGGAAGTCGACGACGGCGTCGAGCATCGGCTGGACGCCGCGGTTGCGGAGTGCCGCGCCGCAGATGACGGGCACCAGGATGCCGGCGACCGTCCCGCGCCGGAGAGCGGGCATGATGTCGGCCGCCGTAACCGTGGCGCCCTCGTCCTCGAGGTACTTCTCCATGATCTTGTCGTCGAAGTCGGCCACCGCCTCGATGAGGTCGTGGCGGTGCCGGGCGACCAGCTCCTGCATCTCGGCCGGGATCTCGCCCGACTCGGAGGTGGTGCCGAGGTCGTCGGTGTAGATGACCGTCGTCAGGTTGATCAGGTCGACCAGGCCGGTGAACTTGTCCTCCGAGCCGATCGGCAACTGGATCGCGACCGCGCGCGCGCCGAGGCGCGTCTTGATCGAGTCGAGGGCCATGTAGAAGTCGGCCCCCATCCGGTCCATCTTGTTGACGAAGGCGATCCGGGGAACGCCGTAGCGGTCGGCCTGGCGCCAGACCGTCTCCGACTGCGGCTCCACGCCGGCCACGGCGTCGAACACGGCCACCGCGCCGTCGAGAACGCGGAGGCTCCGCTCGACCTCGACCGTGAAATCAACGTGTCCGGGCGTGTCTATGATGTTGATCGCGTGGTCGCGCCACACCGCATAGGTCGCGGCCGAGGTGATCGTGATCCCGCGCTCGCGCTCCTGGACCATCCAGTCGGTCGTCGCCGCTCCCTCGTGGACCTCGCCCATCTTGTGGATGCGGCCCGCGTAGAAGAGGATCCGCTCGGTGGTCGTGGTCTTACCGGCGTCGATGTGCGCCATGATGCCGATGTTCCGGATCCGTTCGAGCGCGACCTTTCGATCGCTCATCTTCATTGCCACTGCTGAGATTTCCGAATTCCTCCTACCGACCTAGTACCGGAAATGACTGAAGGCCTTGTTGCTCTCAGCCATCCGGTGTGTCTCTTCCTTCCGCTTCACGGCCGCGCCGACGCCATTGCTGGCGTCAAGCAGCTCGAACGCGAGCTTCTCAGCCATAGATTTCCCACTTCGCTGCCGCGCGAAACGGATCAGCCAGCGGCGGGCAAGGGCGAGCCGGCGCTCGGGCCGGATCTCGATCGGCACCTGGTAGGTGGCGCCGCCCACCCGGCGCGGCTTCACCTCGAGCTGCGGGGTCGCGTTGCGGATGGCCAGGTCGAAGACCTCGAGCGGCTCCTTCTTCGCCTGCCGGGAGGCGCGCGTCAGGGCGTCGTAGACGATGCCCTCGGCGACCGAGCGCTTGCCGGCCCGCATCAGGATATTCACGAACTTCGCCACCGCGTCCGAGTTGTAGATGGGGTCGGGCGCGATACGACGCTTGTCAGGACGGTTGCGACGGGGCACTAGCGGTGGGCCTCCACCCGGCGGCCTGAGATTTGGCGGCCAGGTGCCGCGATGCCTAGGAGGCGCCGAGCACCGGAAGGAGCGCAGCCGTAGCTGCGTGACTGAGGAGCGCAGAAGCCGACGACGGCAGCGTCGCGCATGGGCGTCAAAGATCGGTTGCCGGTGTGGAGGCCCATCGCTTTATCTAGCCTTGCCTGCGGCGCCGGCCTTTTCGCGCTTCGCGCCGTAGCGGGACCGTCCCTGCTTGCGGTTGCGAACGCCGGAGGTGTCGAGGGTGCCCCGGATGATGTGGTAGCGGACGCCGGGAAGGTCCTTCACGCGGCCGCCGCGGATCAGCACCACCGAGTGCTCCTGGAGGTTGTGCCCGATGCCCGGGATGTAGGCCGTGACCTCGATGCCCGTCGTCAGCCGCACCCGGGCGACCTTGCGGAGGGCGGAGTTCGGCTTCTTCGGAGTGGTCGTGTAGACGCGCACGCAGACGCCCCGGCGCTGGGGTGACTCCTTGAGAGCCGGCGCCTTGGACTTCTTGACGAGCTTCTTGCGGCCGATCCGGATCAGCTGCTGAATCGTGGGCAAAGAGAACACTCCGAAGTGAGGAAACGGTTCCCAGCAAGCAACGGCCGGCTGGGCGACAAACGGTGATTATACAGTTGCGCCCAGGGTCGTGGGTTTAGGGCGACGCGATCGAGAGGTCCGCCGCGAACAGGTCCCCGGGCCAGTCGTCGAGGGCGGTATAGGTGACTCCCTGGACCTGCGGCTGCTTGAGGTTCCAGGCCTCCGGCTGGAAGAGGAAGGCGACGGGTGCGTCCTGGGCCACGAGCTGTTGAGCCTGGCCGTAGAGCTGGAGGCGGCGGCTGGGGTCGGTCTCGTGGTCCGCCTGCTGGACCAGGCGATCGAAGCCGGGGCTCGAGTAGCGGCTCCACTGGGAGAAGTCCTCGGTCCGGAAGAGATCCAGGAAGTCCTGCTCGTCGGGGTAGTCGGCGAGCCAGCCGCCGGGGACCTGGAGCTGGAAGTCGCCCCGCTGGAGCGTGGCCGTCACCTCCGGGCTGGGCTTGACGTCGACGGTCATGTCGATGCCGAGGTGCTGCTTCAGCTGGGCGGCGACGGAGGTGGCCACCGCCCGGTCGGCGGGAAGGTCGCGGACCAAGAGGTGGATCCCGGCCAGCGCCGAGGGAGCCACGCCGGAGGAGTCGAGCGTCGATTTTGCGCGGGTGGCGTCGAACTGTTGCGCAGCCAGCGCCGGCCGGTAGGCGCGGAGGCCCTTGGGGACCGGCCCGAGGCTGGGAAGGGCCGGGCTTTCGGCGCCGTCGCGGATCAGCTGGTCCCGGTCGATCGCCTGGGCGATGGCAAGCCGCACCCGGGCGTTGTCGAAGGGCGCCCTGTGGACGTTGAACTGGGCCCAGACCTCGATCAGCTGCGGCACCCGGACCAGGTCGCGGCTCAATGTGGGGTCCCTGGTCACCGGGGCCGTGCTCGACTGCGGCACGGTGGTGACCTCCTCCTCTCCCGCCTGGAAGCGGGCGAGGTCGACGACCGGGTCGCCGCGCGGGGTGAGGAGGATCTTCGCCAGCTGCGGCCGGCCGGCCCAGTAGTGGGTGTTGGCGGCGAGCACGACGGAGTCCTTGCTCGCGCTGACCAGGTAGAAGGGGCCGTTGCCGGGGCCCGGCCCGGTGGCCGGGGTGTCCGCGCGCACAGGCGCGCACGCGGGCACGCTCGCTATCCACTTGAAGTCGGGGGCGACGTGGTCGAGCTGGACGACCAGCGTGCGGTCGTCGGCCGCCCTGATGCCGAGGCCGTCGAGGAAGGCGGGGATCTTCGCCGCGTCCTGCTTCGGGTCGAGGTCGGCATAGCCGGCGGCATTCTTGATCCGCCCGGCGAGGAGGTCGGCGACCGGGCTGTTGACCCGGGGATCGAGGATCCGCTTCCAGCCGAGGACGAAGTCCTCTGCCCGGACAGGTACCCCGTCACTCCAGGCCCCCTTGGGGCGGAGGTGGAAGGTGTAGGTGAGGCCGTCAGAGGACACGTCGTAGCTCTCGGCGGCCGCAGGCTGGACGTCGCTCAGATCGGCCTTCGGCTTGAGCAGCGCCTCGAAGGCCGTCCGGGCGATCCCGTAGTCGTAGGCGGGCGCCAGCGCGGGGTCGGTGCTCGCCGGTAGCGCGGCAACCGAAACCCGGAGCACCTGGCTCGGCTTGGCCGGGCCGGGCAGGATCTGGGGCGGCTTGCTGAGCTGGCACGCGGTCAACCCGAGGAGAGCGGCCACGACCCCGGCCAGCAGCCTGCGGGAGGGCATCCGGGACCTACCTTAAGTGAACCACCAGCAGGAATGCCGCGAGCAGCAGGAGGATCACGCCCGCCGCCTTCTCGGACCGCTCGCGGCTTCGCTCGCTGATCCGCGAGCCCAGGCGGAGGCCGAGCTGGCTCGCCAGCAGAGCCTGGAGCCCGATCAGGACCAGGGCGGGGACGACGGGTAGGCGAAGCAGGCCCAGGGAGATGCCCATGGCCAGCTCGTCGAGGCTGATCGAGAGCCCGAGGCCGATGGCGGCGATCCCCCTCGCGCTCCCCAGCGACTTCAGCCTCTCCTCTTCGTCGTCCTCGCCTCCCGGCCGGAGGATCCAGATCCCGAGACCCGCCAGCAGCGCGATCGCGGCGTAGTCGGCGGCGCTTCCGACAAAGCCGCCGGCGAGGTTGCCGAGGAGCAATCCCGCCACTGGCATGGCGACCTCGAAGGCCACCATCAGCAGGCTCACCCGGAGGCGGTCCCGCTCGGGCAGCCCGGCGACCCCGAGCGCCGCCGAGACGGCGAAGGTGTCGAGGCAGAGCGGGAAGACCAGGGCGATCAGCGTGAGGAGGGCCCCGGTGCTCAGGCTCGGACTCCTCCGGAGGTGTGCTTACTCGCCTCCCAGGGGCCCCGTGCGGTGGTGCTTGTCCTTCTCCTCGCGCTCGGTCTTGAGCACGTCCTCGGCCGGCTCCGCGGCCTCCTCCGCCTCACCCCTGGCCTTGACGTCCGACCCCGCCGCCTCGATGGCTGGGGTGACGAGGCCGCTCTCCTTGTCGAGCTCCTTGGTGCGCTCCGCGAAATGGCAGGCCGCCCAGTGACCGTCCGCCTTCATCTCGAAGACCGGGTCCTGCTCCGAGCAGATCGGGAACTGCGCGATCGGGCAGCGGGTGTGGAACCGGCAGCCGCTCGGCGGGTTGATCGGGCTCGGCACATCGCCGGTCAGGATCAGCCGCTGCCGGTGCTGTTTCGGGTCCGGCTTGGGGATGGCGGAGAGGAGAAAGCGCGTGTAGGGGTGCTTGGGGCTCTTGAAGAGGTCCTCGGTCGAGGCCATCTCGACCAGCTTGCCGAGGTACATCACGCCGACCCGATCGCTGATGTGCTGGACCACGCTCAGGTTGTGAGAGATGAAAAGGTAGGTGAGCTTGAGCTCGTCCTTGAGGTCCGCCATCAGGTTGAGGACCTGGGACTGGATGGAGACGTCGAGGGCCGAGACCGGCTCGTCGGCGACGATGAACTTGGGCTGGAGGACGAGCGCGCGGGCGAGGCCGATGCGCTGGCGCTGGCCGCCCGAGAACTCGTGCGGGTAGCGGTTGATGTAGTAGCGGCGAAGGCCGACCTTGTCGAGGATGGCCGCCACCCGCTCCTCTCTCTGGCGGCGGTTGCGGACGCCCATGTTGGCGAGCCCTTCGCCGATGATCTCGCCGATCGGAAGCCGCGGGTTGAGCGACGCGTAGGGGTCCTGGAAGACGATCTGCATGTCCGACCGCGCCTTCTTGAGATCGCCTGCCCCCATCGTTGTCAGCTCGTGGCCGTCGAACTCGATCGTCCCCCGGGTCGGCTCGATGAGGCGGAGCAGGAGCCGGCCGGTGGTCGTCTTGCCGCAGCCGCTCTCGCCGACGAGGCCGAAGACCTCGCCCGCCCGGACGTCGAAGGAGACGTCGTCGACGGCCTTGACCTCGGCGACCGTCCGCTGGAGAATCCCGCCCCTGAGCGGGAAGTACTTGGCGAGGTTCTTGACGCTGAGGAGGGGTTTGCCGGAGGCGACGGGCGGCGCTACCGGCGTCGTCTCCGCCACTTAAGAGGCCTTTTCGGTGGGCTGGACGGGTTGGGCTTCGGTACCCGGCTCGACCTCGTCGCCGTAGAGGAAGCAGGCCGCCGTGTGGCCCTCGCCCTGGTCCATCAGGGCGGGGAACGCGGTCGGGCATTTCTCGAAGGCATGGGGGCAGCGGGGAGCGAACAGGCAGCCGGGTGGAAGGTTGAACGGATGGGGCACGGTGCCTTTGATCACATTCAGCCGCTTGCCCTTGGTGCCGCTGCCCGGGATGGAGGCCAGCAGGCCCTGGGTGTAGGGATGCCGCGGCTTCTCGAAGATCTGCTCCACGGTGCCGCGTTCGACAACCTTGCCGGCATACATGACGACCACGTCCTGGGCCATCTCGGCGATCACGCCGAGGTCGTGGGTGATCAGCATGATCGCCATCTTCTTCTGCTCCTGGATGCCCCGGAGGAGCTCGAGGATCTGGGCCTGGATGGTGACGTCGAGGGCCGTCGTCGGCTCGTCGGCGATCAGCAGCGTGGGGTCGCAGGAGAGCGCCATCGCGATCATCACGCGCTGCCGCATACCGCCCGAGAGCTCGTGCGGGTAATCCTTGACCCGCCGTTCGGGACCGGGGATGCCGACCAGCTTGAACAGCTCCACCGTCCGCTCCTTGGCTTCCCGGTCGTTCACCTTCTTGTGCTGGCGGATCGCCTCGGCGACCTGCTCGCCGCAGGCGAAGACGGGGTTGAGAGAGGTCATCGGCTCCTGGAAGATCATCGAGATGTCGTTGCCGCGGAGCGCCCGCATCTCATCCTCGGGGAGCTTGAGGAGGTCGCGGCCCTCGAGCAGGATCCTGCCGGCGATGTTGCGGCCGTTGCGCGGCAGCAGCCGCATGATGCTGAGCGAGGTGACGCTCTTGCCACAGCCCGACTCACCGACGATGCCGAGGGTGCGGCTCTCATTGACGTGGAAGTCGATGCCGTCGACCGCCTTGACCGAGCCGTCCTGGGTCTTGAAGTGGGTCTTGAGGCCCTCGACCCGGAGGACCTCGGGTTGAATACTCAATTCAGGCCTCCGAGGTAGAGCACGGGTCGAGCGCTGGGAAGCCGCTTGAACACGAGTGAACTTGAGTATAAGGGCGAGTTAAAAGCAGGGGGGTACGACGAGCGCAGGCTTTTGGGTACATCGGCCGACCGGGGGACGTCCACCCCCTGAAATAAAGGAGACGCGTGCCCGGCACGCGCCTCCTCCGTTACTGGCGAAGCGTTACGACTAGCTGTTCAGGTACCAGTCGTTGCTGTTGTTGAACCAGAAGTCAGCGTTGGCCTTGTAACCGCCCAGCTTGTTGTTGTAGGCGTTGACCGTCAGCTGCTGGTAGAGAGGAGCCTCAGGAATGTCGGCCGCGAGCGCCTTGCCGGCGGCGACGTAGCCCGCCTTGCGGTCGGCCTGCGAAACCTTGGCTCGGCCGGCCTTGAAGCCGGCGTCAACCGCGGGATTGCATTCCTGGGTGTCGTTCTGGCCCACGCCACCGTTGGCCTGGGTCGGGATCTGGTCGCAGACATAGCCGCTGTACCACGAGTCGGGCTCGCCGCCCGGCACGGTGTTGGTGTACTGGGCGATGTCGAAGGTGTGGTTGTAGAGCACGCCCCCTCCGGCGTAGGAGCCGAAGAGCTTGCCCGCGGTCGGGTTCTTGAACGGCGTGATGATCTTGATCCCGACGCCCTGGAGGTCAGAAGCGATCTGAACTTCCTGCTGCTCGCGGAGAGCGTTGCCGGAAGTGGTCACCAGGTTCAGCGCGATGGTGGACCCGTCCTTGAAGGCGCGGAAGCCCTTGTCGGCGCCGCTGGCCTGGACCTTGTAGCCGGCGTCATCGAGCAGCTTCGCGGCTGCCTTCTGATCGTACTTGGTGGTCGGGATCGAGGGATCCGCGCACCAGGCCGCGAGGCCGAGGCAGATGGGCGTGTCGGGCGAGACGACGGTCTTGCCCTGGAGCAGCGTGTCGATCATCTTCTGCTTGTCGATCGACATGTTGATCGCCTTTCGGATGACGGGGTCGGCGAGGTACTTGTTCTTCAGGTTGAAGTCAAGCTTCTCGGCGCCGCTGTCACCGAGGACGACGGTGGTCGCGCTGCTGAGGTGCGTGAGCGGGCTCAGGAGGGCCGCCCGGAAGTCGATGCCGAGGTCGACGGTGGCGGTCCGAAGGTCCGCCAGCTGGGTGTTGGTGTCGGGCTCGAATTTGACCGTGATCTCATCGAGGTACGCCTTGTGGGAGCCCCAGTAGTTGTTGTTGCGGACCATGGTCAGGTGGTCGCCGGAGACCCACTCCTTGAAGACGAAGGGGCCGGTGCCGACCAGCCACTTGTCCCAGGTGTCGCTTCCCTTGAAGCCGGCCGAGTTGGCCGAGCTGAGGTCGATCGGGAGCTTGACCTTGGTCATGTCGCCGCCGGCTGTCCAGGTCGCCTGGAGCAGGTGCGACGGGAGGACGCCTTCCGGACCGGAGAAAAGGGTCAGGTAGGGTCCGAAGAGGCTCTTGTAGTTCACGACGGCGGTGAATTCGTCAGGAGTGTCCACCGAGGAGATCTGGTCCCAGCCGCTGGTCGACAGCAGCGGGGTCGGGTTGTTGTCCTTGTACTTCAGGTAGAAGAACTGCGCGGTGTCGGCGACGTCCTTCGAGGTGAAGGCCTGGCCGTCATGCCACTTGACGCCGTGGCGGAGCTTGTAGGTGACGCTCATCGTGGTGCCGCTCACCTTCACGTCGCCGTTGTCAGTCGTCGGCACCTCGGTCGCGAGCTGCGGCACGAAGTAGTCGGACAGCTTGGCGTTCTTGGGGATGTCGGCGGTGCTAGCCAGACCGATCAGCCCTTCGACCATCGGCGCCTCGTAGGCGTAGGCGTGGGTCGCCGAGTCGGTGATGCCGATCGCGAGCATCGAGCTCTGCTCCTGCCACGAGGCCGCGACGAGCTTGCCGCCCGTCTTGGGAGTGCCGCCCGAAGGCCCGGATGACGAGTTGCCGCAGGCCAGTGCCAGCGTCAATACGGCGGTCGCGACAGCGAGCGTTTTCGGCCCGCGAAGCTTGGCCCAGGATAGGTTCATACGCGTCTTACCTCTCTGATGTGTCTCAGCCCGGTGGAATGATCCGGACCGGCAGGCTACCCCCCTGTCGCCTTCTTCCCGGGGCTTCCCGGGGCGAGAGTGCGCCGACGACAGGTAGCGTGCCCAAAGGCACACCCACTCAACCGCCTCCTGAGCGGTAACGCATTTTGCTGTCCCGCGAGCACTACTGTCAAGTTTGCCGGTCCGTCGGGTCCCCTCCGAACCACCTTCGCCGGATAAGAAAGAGGCCGCCCCGCGGGCGGCCTCTTGTGGTCGTTGGAGCTATACGCTCAGGGTGTCGAGGTCGATCGGCTCCTCTTCGTAGTACCGCTGGGCCTGCTCGCGCTGCTTCTTGTAGTAGTCGAGACCCGTCCCGGCGGGGATCAGCTTGCCGATGATCACGTTCTCCTTGAGACCGCGGAGGCGGTCCACCTTGCCGCTGATGGCGGCCTCGGTGAGCACCCGGGTCGTCTCTTGGAAGGAGGCGGCCGAGAGCCAGGAGGTCGTGTTGAGGGCGGCCTTGATGAGGCCCAGCAGCACCGTCTGCGCCGTGGCCGGCTCGCCGCCCTCGGCCAGCGCCGCGGCGTTGGCCTCCTCGTACTCCCACTGCGAGACGATCTCGCCCGGGAGCAGGTTGGTGTCGCCGGCCGAGTCGATGCGGACCTTCCGCATCATCTGCCGGACGATCACC
>DATCPJ010000256.1:0-12987 GCA_036570145.1 Candidatus Dormiibacterota bacterium | reverse complement strand
ACCTCGACGACCGCGTCGTAGCGGAGGACGAGGTCACCCGGCTGCATGAGCAGCCGCTTGATCGAGTTGCCGTAGATATCGGTGAACTCGTCGAGGGTCAGGGACTGGCTGGTCGACCAGGATTCGCTCACCAGCCGGTGGTCGGGGTCGAAGCGGGGGCGCACCTGGATCGTTGCCGGGGTGGGCGCTTCCACGTCGTAGCCGAACTCACAGCCGACGCGAAGCTTGATCGTACGACCGTGTTCCAAGATTGCGGCACAAACTATAGCCGTGCCAAGGCCCGCCTCACTCACTTTCCCGGCCTACCCGGCGAACGGGTTTTACGACGAGATGCTGGCCGCGCCGGACCGGGCACGGCCCACCTACCGGCGGGTGATCGAACAGCTGCACCGGCTCGGCCCGGGCGAGCTGAGCCGCCGCCACGAGCGGGCGATGCGGACGTTCCGCAACCACGGCATCACCTTCGCCGTCTACCCGGACGCCCAGGGAATCGAGAAGGTCTTTCCCTTCGACGTCATCCCGCGGGTGATCTCCGCCCGGACCTGGCGTCGCCTGGAGGCGGGGCTGAAGCAGCGGGTCAAGGCCCTCAACCACTTCCTGGAGGACGTCTACGGGCCGAAGCTGATCCTCCGCCAGGGCGTGGTGCCGGCCGAGACCGTGCTCTCGAGCCCGCTCTACCTGCGGGAGGTCGACGGCATGCCGGCCCCCCGCGGCATCCGCTGCCATATCGCCGGCGTCGACCTCGTGCGCGACCACAGGGGCGACTTCCTGGTCCTCGAGGACAACCTGCGGACCCCCTCCGGCATCTCCTACGTGCTGGCCAACCGGGCGGTCATGAAGCGGGTGCTGCCCGACCTCTTCGAGGGCTACGCCGTCCGCCCCGTCGAGAGCTACTGCCACCAGCTGCTTCGAAACCTACGCTGGCTTGCTCCCGAGGGCGTGGCGGACCCGACCGTGGTTCTGCTCACGCCCGGCATCCACAACTCCGCCTACTACGAGCACCTCTACCTTGCCAAGGAGATGGGCATCGAGCTGGTCGAGGGGACCGATCTCGTCGTCGACCAGGACCAGGTCTTCATGCGCACCACCCGCGGCCTGCGCCGCGTCCATGTCATCTACCGCCGGGTCGACGACGATTATCTCGACCCGCTCTTCGGCCGCCCCGACACCCTGGTCGGGGTGCCCGGGCTCGTCAACGCCTACCGGGTCGGCGGGGTGACGATCGCCAACGGCCTCGGGGCGGGCGTCGCCGACGACAAGGCCGTCTACGCCCTGATCCCCAGGATCATCAAGTACTACCTCGACGAGGAACCGATCCTGCCCAACGTCCACACCTACCTCTGCGCGGTCGCGGAGGACCGCCGCTACGTACTCGAACACCTCGACAAGCTGGTGGTCAAGGCGGTGGCCGGCTCGGGTGGCTACGGGATGCTGATCGGCCCCGCCTCGTCGGCGGCGGAACGAGAGCGCTTCCGGCGCCGGATCACCGCCGAGCCACGAGCGTTCATCGCCCAGCCGGTGGTGGCCCTATCGGTGCAGGCCGTGCTCGACGGCCATCGTCTCCGCGCCTGCCACCAGGACCTGCGGCCTTTCGTGCTCAGCGGCGCCGACGTGGAGGTGATACCGGGCGGGCTCACCCGGGTGGCGCTCAAGACCGGCTCGCTGGTCGTCAACAGCTCGCAGGGCGGCGGCAGCCGCGACACCTGGGTGCTCGCCGGTTCCGAGGGGGGTGAGCCGCGCGGAGGCTTAGCCGAGCAGGGCCACGAGGCTGGACGTCCCCCCTCCGATTTGGACGAGGATTCCGACACTGCTTAGCTCGGCCGCCACCTCGCTCGCGCTGTTCGGCCGTGAGCTCGAGCGCGCCGACTTCCTCGCCCGGACCCTCCGCATCCACCTCGACCACTCGCTGGATCGCACCGACGACCCCGGAGCCGGCTTCTGGTCCGGCCTGATGCGGCTGGCCGGCTGGTCGGGGAGCGACGTCGACCGCCGCGACCAGGCGGTCGACCTGCTGGTCGGCGGCGCCGCCGGACCCTCGGTTCGGCGCAGCGTCGCGGCGGCCCGCTCGGCGGCTCAGGCGGTCCGGCCGTCGCTGCCGACCGAGCTCTACGAGCAGGTCAACGCGCTCTACTGGCTGGTCGAGGAGCGCGGCTGGGAGCGCGACCTGCACGGCTTCCTCTCCAGCGTCGAGCTCGGCGTCCACCTGATCGAGGGCCTGATCGAGAACACGATGTTCCACGACGAGGCGCGCGAGTTCGTGCGGCTGGGCAAGTACCTGGAGCGGCTGCAGAATGCTGTCACCATCGTCATCCAGAAGATCGCCGACCTGGGAGCGGCCAGCGAAGACGCGCTGGAGTGGACGGCGGCGCTCAAGTCCGGCTTCGCCTTCGAGTCCTACCGACTCCGCTTCTCCGCCGAGGTGACCGGGAGCCAGGTGGTCCCCTTCCTGCTCTTCGACCCCGACCTGCCGCGCTCCGCGCGCTTCTGCCTCGGCGAGGCGCTGGATTCCGTTCACCGGATCGACGGGCGGCGCCGGCCGTCGCGGCCGGAGAGGGTCCTGGCCAGGATGGTGGGACTCTTCGACGACGCCGGCCCGGCGGGCGTCGCGAAGGACCCGGAGGAGTTCGAGGGCGAGTTCAAGCGCCTCTCCGAGGAGCTGACCCAGGCGCTCCGCGCGACCTACTTTCAGCCCAGCAAGGTGGCCGCGACCGTTCCCGGCGACCCCACCGCTCGGGTTCCCCAGCAGCAGCAATGAAGCGCTTCGAGATCGAGCACACGACCCGCTTCGCCTACACCGGGCCGATCACCGAAACGATGATGGAGCTGCGCCTGATGCCGCTCGACGGCCGCGGCCAGCGCCTCCTCGAGTTCGCCCTCCAGATCAGCCCCCGGGTCAAGGTCGCGACCTACCGTGATGGCTACGGGAACCTCGTCCACTACTTCAACCTCCTCCGTGCCCACCAGAAGCTGCGGGTCACCAGCCGCTCGCTGATCGAGATGGACGGTGAGTTCGGCAAGGGGGGCGGGCCGCGCGGTGGCTCTGCCGAGCACGGCGACGAGGGGGGACGTCCCCCCTTCGAACAAAGCGAGGATGACCTGGTCTGGGACTTCCTCCGCTTCCGCGAACCGGTGACCGACGAGCCGGGGGTCCACGTCCTGGCGGCACGTCACGCGCCCACCGACCCGGCGTCCGGCCCGGCGGTCGAGAAGGCCCTCGAGAGCCTGACCGTGGCCATCAGCCATGACTTCACGTACGACCCCGCCGTGACCAATGTCTACACCGGTGTGGGCGAGGTGCTCGAGCTGCGCGCGGGCGTCTGCCAGGACTTCGCCCATCTGTTCATCGCCGCAGCCCGCGCGATGGGGGTGCCGGCGCGCTACGTCAGCGGCTACATCCACGTCCCCGGCGCCGGTGGCGTGACGGAGGGCGCCTCGCATGCCTGGGCCGAGGCGTGGGTCCCGGGCACCGGTTGGGTGGGCTTCGACGCCACCCACCCCATCCGCGCCGGGGAGAACCACGTCCGGGTCGCAGTCGGCCGCGACTACCGCGACGCCGCCCCGACCCGCGGCGTCTACGTGGGCATCGCCAGCGGGGCGATGATCGTGAACGTGAGGACGCGCGGCCTTGAAGCCGAGCCTAATCTCGGCCCATGAGCGTCTCCTCGCTCCCCGACGGCCTGGTGGCCTTCGTCAAGCGCGACTGCCCGACCTGCGTAATGGTCGCGCCGGTGCTTGCCACGCTCAAGGGCAGCGGGCCGCTGACCGTCTTCAGCCAGGATGACCCGAGCTTTCCCGCCGGCGTCGACGCGATCGACGACACCGAGCTCGAGCATTCCTTCCGGCAGGGCATCGAGACCGTGCCGACCTTGTTCCGGGTCGAGAACGGCGCCGTCGTCGACGAGCTCCAGGGATGGCTCCGCTCCCGCTGGGAGGAGCTGACCGGCGTCGCGCCGCTGGGCGAGGGGCTGCCCGAGTATCGCGCCGGCTGCGGCTCCCGGTCGGTCGAGCCGGGCGTCGCCGAGCGGCTCGCGGCTCGCTTCAGCGGTGATCGGCTTGCCTCTCGCCGGGTCCGCTTCGGCGCCGAGGAGGACGAGTTCGAGGCCGCCTACGCGCGGGGCTGGAGCGACGGCCTGCCGGTCGTCCCGCCGACTGCCGAGCGGGTCTTCCGGATGCTCCAGGGCACCAGCCGCGATCCGGGCGAGGCGGTCGCCCTGGTCCCGCCCGACCTCGCCTCATGCACGGTCGAGAAGGTCGCCGTGAACGCGGTCATGGCGGGCTGCCGGCCGGAGTACCTGCCGGTCGTCCTCGCCGCCCTCGAAGGAGCTTGCACGGACGACTTCAACATGCATGGCCTGCTCGCCACGACGTTCTTCAGCGGGCCGGTCCTGATCGTGAACGGACCGATCGCCCGGGAGATCGGGATGAACTCGGCGGTGAACGTGCTCGGCCAGGGCAACCGGGCCAACCTGACCATCGGTCGGGCGCTCCAGCTGGTCGTCCGCAACGTCGGCGGCGGCGTGCCGGGCGGCGTCGACCGCGCCACCCTGGGCAGCCCCGGCAAGCTCAGCTTCTGCTTCGCCGAGCGGGAGGAGGACTCGCCCTGGGAGCCGCTCCACGTCGAGCTCGGCTACCGGCCCGAGCAGTCCACCGTGACCCTCTTCGCCGGGCAGGGGCCGGTGCCGATCGTCGACCAGCTGTCGCGCAGCGCGGAGTCCCTGATCCGCAGCTTCGCCGCCTGTCTCGACGCGACGGCACATCCCAACCTGGCCCTCGGCTTCGACGCCATCGTGGTCGTCCCGCCCGATCACGCCCGCATCTTTCGCGACGCGGGCTGGAGCAAGGCGCGGATGCGGGACGAGGTCAACGCCCTGCTGACGCGGCCCGGCCGCTCCCGGCGGCGCGGCGCGGGTGGCATGGACGAAGGCCTCCCGGAGTCACTGGCGGAGGCGGACGTCCCCAAGTTCCGGGAGGGAGGCCTTCACTTCGTCCACGCCGGCGGCAACGCGGGTATGTTCAGCGGAATCCTCTCGAGCTGGGTCAACCCCAACGGGGGCGGCAGCACACCGGTCACCCTGGAGATAAGACGATGAGTGGACTCGAAGTTCTCGACCCGACCGGCGAGCGCCGGCCGGCCGCCCGTCAGCGAGTCTCTCGCCCGGACGCCATCGACGGGCGCCGGATAGCCCTCCTCGACATCTCCAAGGCCCGCGGCAGCGTCTTCCTCGACCGCCTGGAGGAGCTGTTGAACCAGCGCGGCGCAAAGGTCGAGCGCTTCCGCAAGCCGACCTTCGCGCGCCCGGCTCCGAGGGCGCTGCTGGAGGAGATCCTCGGCAAGAGCGACCTCGTGGTGGAGGCCCTCGCCGATTGAGGCTCCTGCACGTCGTGCAGTGTGCATGACACGACCAATCTCGAGGCCGAGGGCCGCCCGGCGGTCTTCATAGCCTCGACCGAGTTCATCGAGGCTGCCCACGCCCAGGCGCAGGCGCTCGGCTTCGACCCGGCCGCCGTCTACATCCCGCACCCCATCCAGGACCGCAGCGACGCCGAGCTGCACGCCCTCGCCGACGCGGCGCTCGAGGAGATCATCGGCAAGCTGACCAGCTAGTCGATTTCCTTCCCATTCCTGGTCCGTCTCCCTCTCCATGAAATGGGGAGGGCGGGGTGGGGCCAAAGGCAGGCCAAAGAACCCCCCGCTGCAGGGCCGAAACCGCTGGGGCTGCGGCTTAAAGGTCGATCTGGAAGTGGTGGGCTGAGATCCGGAGGTGCTTGTTGAGGTACAGGCGGTGTGCCTCTTCGCGATCCGGCCCCACGCCCGAGTCCAGGTGGAGCTGGCCACAGCCCAGCCGCCGCGCCTCGGCAAGGAGCCAGTCGAGCAGCGCCCCGGCATGGCCCTGGCGGCGGAAGCCGGGCCGGGAGGAGAGGTCGTCGACGTAGAGGGCGTAGCCCCAGGCCAGGAAGTGGCTGGTCCGGAAGCCGGCCGCGGCGACCGCCTGCTCGTCACCGTCCGCGAAGGAGGCGACGAGCCGGTAGCCCTCCGGTCGCTGGAGGTCGTTGACCCGGGCCACGAACTCCTCCTCGGAGCCGATCCGGGGCCGCAACTCGAGCATCGCCCGGTACGCGAGCGCCGTCTCTTCCTCAGTTAGCTCCCTGATCGTCACGGCAGGCTGCGCCTCACTCTTTTCGCCGGAAGTGGACTCGCGAATTCTATGCTCGCCTCGGGATATGGCAGTGCTCCCCGGACCAGGTTCGATCAGCTGGCGGGTCAACCGCGAGGCGGCCCTCCTGCTCGGCGGCGGTCGCGCCCTCCTCATGCAGGTGGCTCATCCCCTGGTCGCCGCCGGTGTCGCCGAGCACAGCGACTTCCAGCGCGACCCGCTGGCCCGGTTGAATCGGACGATGGAGCTCTCCCTCGCGCTCACCTTCGGGTCACGAGAGGAAGTACGGGCCGCGGCGCGCCAGATCAACCGGACCCACGAGCGCGTCAGCGGCATCGGCTACCAGGCCCTCGACCCCGAGCTGCTGCTATGGGTTCACGCGACGCTGATCGACAGCGCTCTGCTGAGCTATCGGACGTTCGTGGGCCCGCTGACCACCGCCGAGGCGGAGGCCTACTACCAGGAGGCGAAGCCGATCGGCGCGCTGCTCGGCATCCCGGCAAGCCGGTTTCCGCCCCGGCTGGCTGAGTTCGACGCCTACCTCGAGGGGATGCTGGCCGGCCCGGCCCAGCCCGACGAGACCGGTCGGAAACTGGCCGCCTTGGTGCTCCGGCCGCCCATCCGGAGGATGCCGGGCGCGCTCTTCGCGCCGCTCGAGGCGATCACCGCCGGGCTCCTGCCGGAGCCGCTCCGCAGGGCCTACGGGCTCCGCTGGGGAAGACCGAGCCGGGCTCTCTTCAGCGCGGTCCGGGCGGCTCTGCCGAGGCTGCTCGCGGCAACCCCGGAGGTGCTCCGGGTGGTCCCACCGGCGCGTGCCGCGGCGCGCGCGTTGGGTGCTTGAATCATTTGGGCGGAAATTGATAGTGGCGCTATAATTAAAAGCTCTCCCGTCCACCGGTGAGACCAAGTTGGAGGCGAGAAATTCGCATGAAGGAAAAGCTGAAGGGCAAGGCCGAGGAACTGAAGGGCAGAGCCACCGGCGACCGGCTCGAGGAAATGAAGGGCAAGGGCCGCCAGGCCGTCGGCAGCGTGAAACAGACGGTGAAATCGGCGGCATACGACGCCGAGCACCCGAAGCGGGATCGCGCATGAACGTCAAACAGGCGCGCGAGGACATGGCGGACCGCCTGGGGCGGCAGTTCGCAAAGCAAGTCGAGACCCTGACCGAGCAGGCCGCGATCCTTCTCGACCGGGCTTCGGGCGTCACCGAGAGGCTCGACTCGATCCAATCGGATGTCAGCAAGCGATTCGCGCCGCGCCCCAGGCCGAGCCGGCGGCGAACCGTGCTGCTTGTCCTCGCCGGGCTGGGAGCCGGCTACCTGGCCGGCTACCTCTTCGACCCGGAGCGCGGCCGTGGCCGCCGCGCCGAGCTCGCCCGGCGGCTGGGGGGCGTGGGGCTGGAGGCCAACCGGATGGCGCAGCGGACCACGGTCCTCGCCACCGACAGGGCCGCCGGGATCAAGAGCCGCGTCCTTCCCCGGCCCGCCGACCCCAACACTGACGACCTCACCATCCTCGACCGGGTTGAGAGCGAGGTTTTCGCCGACCCTGCCATCCCCAAGGGAGACATCAACGTGATGGTCGTCGAAGGCCGGGCGGTCCTCCGCGGCCAGGTTGCCGAGTCGCAGATCGGCGCAATCGAGGCCGCCGTTCGCAAGGTCGTCGGCGTGAAGGACGTCGAGAACCTCCTCCACGTCCCCGGCACCCCTGCGCCGAACAAGGCCAGCGCCCGGGCGACAGCCGGCAACGGCGAGGGCCGCTCGGTCTAGTCCGAACTATCGGGCGGGCTGCCGGGTCGCGTCGGCAGCCCCGCCTATACTCCGAGCCGCCGATGGACGACCCGGCCCTCAGCTTCGACCAGGTGGCGGCGTCGCTGCGGGCGGACGCGCGGGACCTGGCCGTCTTCCTCGAGGTCCTCGCCGGCAAGCTGGCCGGCGCGCTACCCGCCGCTGTCACGGTGGTTCACGAGGGCGGCCTCCTCTCCCGCAAGCGCGTCAAACGCCTCCAGGTCCAGCTCGGCGAGCACTGTTACGAGCTCGCCCGTGGCGGCTCCGGACGACAAGCCCTTCACCTCCGACCTCTCAGGCCAGGACTTCTGGACGCTGCTCCAGGCGGGCTATGCGCCGCGCGGCCTGGTGATGGGGACCTGCGTCTACCACGTCGCGCACCAGTCCCTTCGCGGCTGGTTCAGCACCGCCGGCCAGAACATCGAGATGCCCAACTTCACCCAGGCGACCTACGAGGCGCGCGAGCTGGCGATGGACCGGATGCAGTACGAGGCGATGCAGCTGAAATCCGACGGCGTCGTCGGCACCCAGATCGTGGAACGTCCTTATTACTGGGGCGCCCACGTGATCGAGTTCTTCGCGGTCGGCAACGCGGTCTACTCGTTGCGCGCCGACCACAAGATCGCCAAGGCGCAGCTCACGCTGCCGCTGGGAGGCTGAGCTAGAGGAAGCTAGGCCAGCTCGCGGCGGCGCTCTTCGAGGGAGCCCAGCGAGACGAGGTCGGGCCGGTTCAGCGCCACGACCTCCCTGAGATGCTGGTTGGCCGCCTGGAGATCGCCCCGGTCCTCGAGGATCTGGGCGTAGGTGGCGTGAGCCTGTACCAGTCGCTCGACCAGGTTCAGCTTGGTCAGCTGCGCGATCGCCAGCGAGAACTGGGCGTCGGTCACCTCGTGATCGTCCCGGGCGGCGGCGATGCGGCCGAGCCATTCGTGGGACTGGGCCTCGGTGGCCTTCTCGTTGAGGCGGGATGACAGCTCGAGAGCCTCGGTGCCCGCCTGCTCGGCGGCATCGAGCCGGCCGCGCATCAGGTGCAGCTCGGTGTAGCTCAGCAGCAGCTCGCTCCGGCCCCGCTCGCGGCCGAGGTTTTCGAAGATCTCGTTCGAGCGATCGAGGTGCTCCTCCGCCGAGGAGTAATCGCTCATGTTCATGAGGGCCAGCGCCAGGTTGTTCTCAGCCGCGGCCGTCGCGTACTGGTCGCGGAGCATCTCGTGCAGCGCGATCGACTTCTGCGCGTAGCGCGCCGACAGCTCCGGCTGGCCCAGCTCGCGGTAGGCCATGCCCAGCTCGGAGTAGACCTTGGCCATCCGGTTCATGTCCCGGAGCGGACCGAGCCGCTCGACCACGTCCTCGTACAGCTGGATCGCCTCCGGCCAGCTGTGATTGAAGGCGTGGATCCCGGCTATCCGGGAGAGGATCCGCACCTCGGTCAGGAGCGGGGAGGGCTTGAGCTGGCGGCAGCGCTGCAGGGCGGCTTCGGCGAAGGCAAGCGCGTTGGGGTCCTCGAGGAGAAAGGGGATGTGGACCTCCCAGCTAAGGCATTCGACCGCCATCGCCCTGTCCATCACCGACTCGTAGTACTCGCGCGCCCCTGCCAGGAGCGGCGCCGCGCCATCCGCGTCCGCCTGGCGAATGTGCGCCTGGCCCTTGAGGAAGCGCAGCCGCGCCGTGTCCACACGGGAGAGCCGGACGCCCAGGTGATGGGCCGTCAGTTCCTTGACCCGCTCGAAGTCCTCGGTCGCCAGCAGCTGCTCGATCTCGATGAAGTCGATGCCGGCGCGGGCTGCGGGCAGCTCGTCGTCGAGGAAGTACTCGACCGGCTTTCCCGTGCGCTCCGCGATGAGCTCCAGTGTGGGGAGGGTCGGGTTGCTCTTACCGGTCTCGATGAGGAAGATGGCCGTCCGGCTGAGGTCCTGGCGCGCGACCCCGGCCAAGCTGAGCCCGGCCTCGCTGCGCGCCTGGCGCACGGAGCCCGGCCGCACCTTCAGACCCGGTAGTCGGCGGCGTGCTGCTACTGCCACCGCCGAAGACTAGAACACTTCCAGCCTTTTGTGCAGCGACAGTTGTCGCCCTGCGGCGAATTGTTAAGCCGTGGAGAGGCCCTTGGGGGTCTTAGCTGGCTAGGAGTAGCAGCAGGTACCGATGCCGCCGGCCGACATCGCGAAGGCGGTGACGGCGGTCATGGCGAAGGTCACGGTCGCGATCGAGATGGCGATTACGAATTTACGCATGTATTGAGAACCCCACAAAATGCGGTCGGGGCCCGACCGCGGCTCGCATACCTTAACAAAAATGGGCAAAACTGTTAAGTACTTCAGTTGACAACGGGTCGGCTGCCCGATAGCGTCACCGCTGGAGGTGGGGCAGTGTCGATTGCGATTCGGGTTCGGGTTGTGGACTGGTTCGGGCTGCTGAGCTCGGCCCGCCGGCTCGCGGCCGCTCGTGAGCCCTGGGTCAGCGCCAGCGAGGCGTCCGAGTACGGCCTCGATCTCCTCGCCGTTGCCGAGTTCGGCGGGCTCACCGACCAGCAGCGGAAGATCCTCCTGATGCACGGCGAGATGTGGCTGGTCCGGCCCCGCTGGGAACGGTCGGAGCTGGTCACCCTGCTCGGCAAGCAGCTCGACACCTACCGGCTCTTCGGTCTGCCCGATCGGATCGACTCCGAGCTGGCGGGCATTGTCGACGAGCTGCGCGGCATCGCTTCGTAGCCCTGAGGGACGACTTCTACCTCCCGCCACTCCGAGCGGACCGCAAACCGCTCGGTGTGGTTTCCCTCCATCTCCGGCCCCCCGTCTATCGGAGCCGGGAGGCTAGAGCTCCTTTCTCCTGAAGCTGGCGATGGTCAGGCCAACCAGCCCGGCGATCCAGGCCATCGTCCAGAGGAGGTAGGGGAGGCCCGGCGCGCTGGCGGCGTAGAAGGGGTTGGCCGCCGCGCGGCGCCCGGCGAGCGCCTGGACCGCGAGCAGCTGCGGCGTCTGCAGGTAGAAGAGCGCTCCCCGCCACATGCCGTCCGTCGGCACGATCAGCCGTGAGACGGTGCCGAACGCCCCTACGGTGTCGTTGCCGAAGGAGTAACCGAGGTTGCCGACGATGCCGGCGAACCACACCGCCAGGAGAAGGATGGTGGCCACGATGCCGCCTGTCATGGGGGCCAGGCGGGTGCTGAAGAGGAGGCCGAGGGTCACCGCCACCAGGCCCTCGGCGACCAGGAAGGCGACGGCCTCGAAGGGGTGCGGCGGCAGGTAGCCGATCACCAGGTGCACCACCTCGAGCTCGATCAGGGTCGCCGTGACCGTGTAGATCACGACCACCAACGAGAGACCGAGCCAGCGACCGAGGACGATGTCGCTGCGCCGGATCGGCCGCGGGACGATCGATAGGATCACCCCCGACTCGATATCGCTGCTGATCGCCGGTGCGGCGACGAACACGGCCGCGAAGGTCAGCACGAAGCTGAACATGAAGAAGGTCAGGATGGTCAGGATCGAGGCGATCTGGTTCAGGTCGTCGTGGTTGAGAGGGCGCGAGCCGCCGATCTCCGGCAGTCTCGAGAAGCCGTAGCCGACGACCGCGATGACCCCGAAGGTCAGCGCCGCCAAAGCCATCAGCATCCGGCGCCGGGAGGCTTCGATCATGGTCATCCGCGCGATCGGCCAGATGGCGCGCGTCACCTGGCCTCCTCCTCCTCGAGCAGCTGCAGGAAGCGGTCCTCCAACGACTGCTGCTGCGGCTCGACGGCGTAGACGCGGCCGCCGAGGCGGACGATCTCCGCCACCAGGTCGGGCACGCGCTCCTCCTTGACGTCGCGGAAGGTCATCCATTCGCCATCTTCGGAAGGCGCCGCGAAGCCCTCGATCCGGCTGTGCCCTCCGTTCAGGCCGGTCATCCGAACCCGGACCATGTCGGCGCCCCGGAGGAGGTCGTGGATGGTGCCGAGCGCGATCACCCGGCCGTGGTCGACGACGGCGACGCGGTCGCAGACCATCTCGACCTCGCTGAGGAGGTGAGAGTTGAGGAAGACCGTCGTGCCGCGCTCGCGCAGCCGGCGGGTGATCTCCCGCACGTCGTGGCGGCCGACCGGATCGAGGGCCGAGGTCGGCTCGTCGAGGAAGATCAGCTCGGGTTTGCCGAGGAGCGCGACACCGAGGCCGAGCCTCTGCTGCATGCCCTTCGAGAACGTCCCGCAGCGATCGTCGGCGCGGTCGCTGAGCCCGACGGTCTGGAGGGCTTCGGCGATCTCCTCCTTCCAGCTCGAGCGGGCCACCCGGGCGAGGTCGCAGTGGAAGGCGAGCACCTCGCGGGCGGTCAGGAAGGCCTGGTAGCGGAAGAGTTCCGGCAGGTAGCCCACCCGGCGCCGGACGGCGAGGTCGCCGATCGGCGCGCCGAGCAGCCAGGCCTGGCCGGCGCTGGGCTCGGTGAGGCCCAGGAGGAGCTTCACCGACGTCGTCTTGCCAGCCCCGTTGGGACCCAGGAAGCCGAAGACCTCGCCCTTCGGCACCGTCATCGTGAGCCCGGCCAGGGCGGTCACGTGGCCGTACTTCTTGGCGAGGTCCTGGGTGTGGATGGCGGGAGTCTCAGCTCCCGCCATCCCGTTGTCCGGTTCCTTAGCCGATTCCGTTGGCGAGATTGGTGAGCTGCTGCTCATCGAAATGCCCGCCGACCGCGTAGACGATCCCGCCCTGTTCCCAAACCAGCCCCTTGACCATCCCGGTGTTGTCGGCGATCAGTACACCAGAACTGCCCTTGACCGTCGCGGGTTTCGATGTTGCCAGGTTGGCGGGGACCGGGATCACCAGGTTGCCGGCGGCCAGCGGGTCGCCGATGGCCTTGATCTCGGCCACCAGGGCCGCGTTGCCGGCGATCCCCGGCTGCTGGATGAGGAAGCTCTCCAGCTCCGCGGCCGAGACGCCGTCCGAGGTGACGACCGGCGGCTTCGCTGCGCCCGCGATCAGCGGCAGGTTGCTGAGGTCGGTGTTCTTGTCGATGCTGCCGAACAGCTCGCCGACGGCCGGTCCGACCGTGACGGTCACGGTCGTGCCGTCGATGCC
>DATCPJ010000255.1:0-3738 GCA_036570145.1 Candidatus Dormiibacterota bacterium | reverse complement strand
GGCGATGATCCTCCAGAAGCTCAAGGCCGACGCCGAGGCGTACCTGGGCGAGAAGGTGACCGACGCGGTCATCACCGTTCCCGCCTACTTCAACGACGCCCAGCGGCAGGCGACCAAGAACGCCGGCCAGATCGCCGGCCTGAACGTGCTCCGCATCATCAACGAGCCGACCGCCGCCTCATTGGCTTACGGGCTCGACAAGAAGACGAACGAGACGATCCTCGTCTTCGACCTCGGCGGCGGCACCTTCGACGTCTCCATCCTCGACGTCGGCGACGGCGTCTTCGAGGTGAAGGCGACCAACGGCGACACCCACCTCGGCGGCGACGACTACGACCGCCGGGTTGTCGACTGGCTGGCGGACGAGTTCAAGAAGGCCAACGGCATCGACCTCAAGGCCGATCGCCAGGCGCTTCAGCGGCTCACCGAGGCAGCCGAGCGCGCCAAGATCGAGCTCAGCTCCCGCCTCGAGACAACCATCAACCTGCCCTTCATCACCGCGGACCAGACCGGGCCCAAGCATCTCGAGGTCACCCTCACCCGTGCCAAGTTCGAGCAGCTGACAACGGACCTGACCGAGCGCTGCCGGGGACCGTTCCTGGAGGCGCTCAAGGACGCTGCGCTGTCGCCCCAGCAGATCAACGAGGTCGTGCTGGTCGGTGGCTCGACCCGGATGCCGGTCATCCAGCAGCTGGTCAAGGACCTCTGCGGCGGCAAGGAGCCGCACAAGGGCGTCAACCCGGACGAGGTCGTCGCCGTCGGCGCCGCCATCCAGGCCGGCGTCCTCAAGGGCGAGGTGAAGGACGTCCTGCTCCTCGACGTCACCCCGCTGTCCCTCGGCATCGAGACGATGGGCGGCGTGTTCACCAAGCTGATCGACCGCAACACGACGATACCGACCTCGCGCTCCCAGATCTTCAGCACCGCCGCGGACAACCAGACCTCGGTCGAGGTCCACGTCCTCCAGGGCGAGCGGGAGCTGGCGCGCGACAACCGGACCCTCGGCCGCTTCCACCTGGACGGCATCGCGCCGGCGCCGCGGGGAATGCCGCAGATCGAGGTCACCTTCGACATCGATGCCAACGGCATCCTCAACGTGAAGGCGCAGGACAAGGGCACCGGTCGCGAGCAGTCGGTCACCATCACCGCTTCTTCGACCCTTTCCAAGGAAGAGGTCGAGCGGCTGGTCAAGGAGGCCGAGGCGAACTCGGCCGAGGACCGGCGCAAGCGGGAGGAGGTCGAGATCCGCAACCAGGCGGACCAGATGGTCTACCAGGCGGAGAAGGTCATCAAGGAGAACGAGAGCAAGATCCCGGCCGAGCTGAAGACGGAGGTCGAGGCCAAGCTGGCCGCGGTGCGGGAGGCATCCAAGGGCTCCGACACCGACTCGCTGAAGAAGGCGATGGACGAGCTCAACGAGTCACTCCAGAAGATCGGCCAGCACATCTACTCCGGCCCCGCGGACGGCAGCGGCAGCGATGGGGCGGCGACGGGCGACGGGTCGGACCCGAAGCCGAAGTCGGAGGAAGAGGAAGTCGTCGACGCAGAGTACAAAGAGGTCTGAACACCTCTCTCCAAGAAGGGCCCCGGTTTTCGGAACCGGGGCCCTTCTTTTTGCCCACTGTTTTTCCCGATCCGGCGGCCGGGTATATACGCTTCGAGATGGTGGCGACCAAGGATTACTACAGGACCCTCGGCGTGGACCGGAAGGCCACCTCCGAGCAGGTCAAGTCAGCCTTCCGCAAGCAGGCGCGCAAGTACCACCCCGACACCAACAAGGGGGACGCCGAGGCGGAGAAGAAGTTCAAGGAGCTGTCGGAGGCCTACGACGTCATCGGCGACCCGAAGAAGCGGGCCGAGTACGACAACCCGATCTCCCAGTTCCGGAGCTCCTCCGGCGGCCCGACCGCCGGCAACCCGTTCGGCAATGGCGGGACGGTCGAATGGGACCTCGGCGACATCGGCGACCTGGGCGACATCTTCTCCGGCCTTTTCCGCGGTCGGGGTGCCGGCGCCCGGACGCCACCCTTCGAGGAGCAGGTCTACGAGACCCCGGTCGAGCTGTCGCTGAAGGAGGCGATCGAGGGCGCCCGGCGCCTGGTCCGCCAGGAGGACGGCAAGCAGATCGAGGTCACCTTCCCGGCCGGCGTCGTCGACGGCTCCAAGGTGCGCGCGGGCAGGAACCACACCTTCACGGTCAAGCTCCAGCCCGACCCTGCCTGGCGGGTGGAGGGCCGCGGCATCCACGGCGACGTCGAGGTGCCCGACTACGTCGCCGTCCTCGGCGGCGAGGTTGTCGCGCCCACCCCCAATGGAAAGCGGATCGCTCTCGACATCGCGCCCGGAACCCGGGCCGGCAAGGTGATCCGGGTCCGCGGCAAGGGCATCCCGGGTCTCAGCGGAACGCCCGCCGGCGACCTCCTGCTGCACGTCCGGATCACCGTTCCCAGCAGGCTCGACGAGGAGCAGAAGAAGCTCTACGAGAAGCTGCGCGACGCGCTCGGCGGCCGCGGCTAGGCGCTCTCCGCCACCTCGGCTGGCTCCTCCGGGAGGCGCCGGAGCGGGGTCGTGAAGAGGTGCAGGATGACCGTTCCGTCCTTCGTGAGATGGCGCCGCACGCGCTCGATCGTCACCGCCGGCAACCGCGCGCCACCGTCCTCGATGGCCAGGAGGGAGAAGCGCTCCACTGCGGACATGGCGCGCGCCCGGTCACAGAGCAGGCCGATCGCCGAGTTGACCTCGGGCATGCGCAGCGCGGCGGTGGCCAGGTCGTAGAGCGCGGTCGCCTCTTCAGCGGTCGCCGAGGAGCGGGCCGCCGCCTGCCGCAGGGAGGCCGCCAGCTGCCCGGTCACCAGGGCGGCCGCCAGCAGCAGCACCAATCCCAGCAGCTCGTTCGGCCCCCGCACCGCCAGGGTGCCGGGCGGCGGCACGAAGAAGAAGTCGTAGGCGAGGACCGCGGCCACACCCGCGAGCGCAGCCGGGAAGATGCCATGGCGCGCGCCCAGCCAGAGCACCAGCACCAGGTAGACCATCGTGAGGTCGGGGACGGCATAGCGGGACCTGACCAGCCCGATCACCGCCGTGATCACGACGACGCCCGCGAGCGCGTAGCCGTACGGCGCCAGGCGGCGGAGCGGCAGGCTCATGCGCGGCCCACTAGTTGTCGGGGCCGAGGTCCAGCCCGGGGTCGGGCGGCTCCTCGGGTCGGCTCCAGCGGATGTAGGGATAGCCGGTCACCACGTGCAGCTCGTTGGCCCGGGTGACCGAAGCCTCGTACAGCCTCTCGAAGCCGTCACGGTCGCGGGCGATGAGCGCCTCGCCGATCGGCTCGAGATGGTCGCGCTCGTACTCGGCGAGCTGGGCGGCGTACTTGGGCCGGGTGATCGACAGGTTGCGGAGCAACGTCCGCGTCCTCCGGAAGTAGAAGGACGCGAGGTCCCAGTTCCCGCCCTGGGCAGCGTGCCAGAGGTTGCCGTACACGCGGCTGACGACGACCATGATGTCGCCGGCGCCCGGCAGCAGCCCGGCGATCTCCTCGAGGGACACCTCGCCGTGCCTGGTCCCGATCTTCGGCTCGTTCTCGCCCATCCGCGAAGATCGTACTAGTGGCTCGCTCCGGCTCAAAGCGAGTGGCCCCGGAACTGATTCGTTGCTGGACGGCGGCCGCGGGACGCTCGATACTGGCTTGGAGAGAATGGCAATGCGCTCGGTCGCTTCGCTGGCCGGTCTCGGCGGGTT
>DATCPJ010000254.1:0-5879 GCA_036570145.1 Candidatus Dormiibacterota bacterium | reverse complement strand
AGGAGACTGAAGAAGCCGCCCCCGCTGAGGAGTAGTCCGGCGTGAATTTTCTCGAGGCGCTTTACAACGCGGTCCGGCTGCCCGAGCTTCGCAACAAGCTCCTCTTCACCGGCTTCCTGCTGGTCGTCTTCCGGCTCTTCGCCAACGTCTCAATCCCGGGCGCGAGCGCCGCGGCGCTCCAGTCGCTGTTCGGCAAGACGGCCCTGCTCGGCCTCCTCGACCTCTTCTCAGGTGGCGGCCTCTCGACCTTCTCGATCGTCGCCATGGGCCTCAATCCCTACATCAACGCGACCATCATCATGCAGCTGATGCAGGTCGTCTCGACCCGCATCGACGAGATCGCCAAGGAAGGCGAGCTGGGCCGGCGCCGGATCACCCGCTGGAGCCGCTACCTGACCGTCGCGCTGGCGGCCCTCCAGGCTTATGGCCTGACCGTCCTCTTCCAGCACACCACCCCGGGCATCCTGCCCGCCGACATGGACTGGTTCCAGCGGCTGACGATCATCATCACCCTGACCGGCGGGACCGTGATGCTGATGTGGTTCGGCGAGCTGATCACCGAGCACGGCATCGGCAACGGCATCTCGTTGATCATCTTCGCCGGCATCATCGGGCGGGCTCCACGGACGATCATCACGACCATCCAGGGCCAAGGCGGCGGGCTCCAGGACTACGTGCCCTTCATCCTCTTCGCCGTCGTCGCCCTGATCGTCACCGCGGGCATCATCGAGGTCCAGCAGGCGGTCCGCAAGATCCCGATCCAGTCAGCCCAGCGCGTCGCCGGCGGCAGCCGGACGGTGGCGGCCCGGTCGAGCTTCCTGCCCATCCGGGTGAACACGGCGGGCGTCATCCCGATCATCTTCGCGATCTCGGTGATGTTCTTCCCCACGATCATCGCCAATTACTTCGCGGCCGCCCCGACCACCACCTGGTACTACAAGGTTTCGCAGTGGATCCAGACCTACTTCCAGCCCACCGGCCCCAACCTGGCCGCCGACATCGCCTACAACGCGATCTACTTCCTGCTCGTCTTCGCCTTCACCTACTTCTACACGTCGGTCACCTTCAAGGTCGACGAGGTGGCCGACAACCTGAAGCGGTACTCGAGCTTCATCCCCGGCATCCGCCCGGGCCGGCCGACCGCCGACTACCTCAACGCGGTGCTCAACCGGATCACCTTCGCGGGTGGGATCTTTCTCGGTACCATCACGGTCATCCTGCCGATCGCGACGTCCCGGATCACGGGCATCAACCAGCAGCAGATGTACCTCGGCGGCACCGCCATCCTGATCGTCGTCGGCGTCGCCCTCGACACCATGAAGCAGCTCGAGACGCAGCTGATCATGCGGCAGTACCGAGGCTTCATCAAATGAACCTGCTCCTCTTCGGGCCGCCCGGCAGCGGCAAGGGGACCCAGGCCGACTTCCTCACCCAGGACCACGGCATCCCGCAGATCTCGACCGGCGACATATTGCGCGACGACGTGAAGCGCGGCACGCCTCTCGGCAGGCAGGCGAGCGAGTTCATGAACCGGGGCGAGCTGGTCCCCGACGAGGTCATGGTCGAGATGATCCGCGAACGGATCACACGGCCCGACTGCGCGGGCGGCTTCCTGCTCGACGGCTTCCCGCGCACGGTGCCGCAGGCGGAAGCGCTGGACGGGATGCTGGAGACGATCGGCCAGCACATCGACCGTCTGCTCTACCTGCACGTCGAGCTCGAGGAGCTGGTCGAGAGACTGACCGGCCGCTGGGTCTGCCCGGCCTGCGCGCGCAGCTACCACAAGGTCAACAACCCGCCCAAGGACGACATGAAGTGCAACGTCGACCACACCGCGCTGGTCCACCGCGACGACGACACCGAGGAGACCGCCCGCCGCCGCTCGGAGGTCTTCTACCAGCGCACCTACCCGATCCTGGAGTTCTACAAGAAGCGTGGGATATCGATCGAGATCAACGGCCACGGCGCCATCGCCGAGGTCCGCGAACGGGTGCGCCGGGCGCTGGCCGGCAGTACGGAGGGGGCGGCATGATCAACCTCAAGACCAAGCACGAGATCGAGCTGATGGCGACCGCCGGGCGGCTCCTCAACTCCGTGATAACCGAGATGAAGAGCGCTTGCGAGCCGGGCATCACGACCGGCGACCTCGACCGCCTTGCCGATCGCCTGATCCGCAAGGGTGGGGCGCGGCCGGGCTTCCTCGGCTACCAGGACTTCCCCAAGTCAACCTGCATCTCGGTCAACGACGAGGTCGTCCACGGCATCCCCGGCAAGCGCCTGATCAGGGACGGCGACATCGTCAGCCTCGACCTCGGGCTCGTCCTCGACGGCTTCTGGGCCGACATGGGCTGCACGGTTGCCGTCGGCCGGGTCAGCCCCGAGGCGGAGCGCCTGATCCGGGTGACCGAGGAGTCCTTCTGGGTCGGCATCGAGAAGGCCGTGCCGCAGGGCCGCCTCCACGACATCAGCGCCGCCATCCAGGGCCACGTGGAAGCAGCCGGCTACTCGGTGGTCCGCCAGTTCGTCGGCCACGGCATCGGTCGCAACATGCACGAGGATCCCCAGCTCCCCAACTTCGGCGTCGCCGGCACCGGTCCCGAGCTCAGGGCGGGGATGACCCTGGCGATCGAGCCGATGGTCAACGCCGGCGGCAGCGACGTCTACATCAAGCCCGACGGGTGGACGGTGATGACCGCCGACGGCGGGCTCTCCGCCTACTACGAGCACACCGTCGCGATCACGGCGGAGGGCCCGCGGGTCCTCACCCTGGGCGCCAGCGAGCCCTCCCGTTTGAGTATTGCCGGATGAGGTATAATCGCGGTTCGTGCCCCAGCCGCCGATCTCGGTCGATGGGCGGGTGCTCGAGGTTCTCCCCGACGGAATGTTCCGCGTGGAGCTCGAGAACGGGGCCAAGATCCTCGCTCATGTCGCCGATCGTCTTGCAACCCACTTCAGGCGGGTTCTGCCGGGCGACCGGGTCAGCGTCGAGCTGACCGAGACGGACAGATCGCGGGGAAGAATCAGAGAGATCAAGAGATGAAAGTAAGGCCGTCGGTTAAGAAGATCTGCGTGAACTGCAAGGTGATCAAGCGCGTCGGCGTGGTCCGGGTCATCTGCACCAATCCGAAGCACAAGCAGCGCCAGGGTTAAGGAGAAAGGCAGGCAAGCATGGCTCGAATCGCCGGCATCGACATCCCTCGCGACAAGCGGGTCGTGATCGCCCTGACCTACATCATGGGGATCGGACGCTCGACTTCCGAGAAGATCATCCGGCTGGCCAATGTGAGCGCCGACACGAGGGTCAAGGACCTGAGCGACGAGGAGGTCGGCCGGCTCCGCACGATCGTCGACAAGATGGCCTCCACCAAGGACATCCTGATCGAGGGCGACCTCCGGCGCGAGGTGGCGATGAACATCAAGCGGCTGGTCGAGATCGGCTCCTACCGGGGCCTTCGCCACCGCCGCGGGCTCCCCGTCCGGGGCCAGCGAACCCGCACCAACGGCCGCAGCCGGCGGGGTCCGAAGCGGACGGTCGGCGTGCGCAGGAAGAAGGGCAAGTAGGGAACCGCAATTTAAATGGGCAAGACTAAGAAGAAGGTCGTCCGCACCCGGCGTCGCGAGCGCAAGAACGTCGCGATCGGGACGGCGCACATCCAGAGCACCTTCAACAACACCATCATCTCGATCGCCGACCTGGAGGGGAACGTGATCTCCTGGGGAAGCGCGGGCGCCCAGGGCTTCAAGGGAAGCCGCAAGTCGACCCCCTTCGCCGCCCAGGTGACCGCCGAGGCCACCGCCCGCCGGGCGATGGAGCACGGCATGCGCTCGATCGAGGTCTTCGTCCGCGGGCCGGGCGCCGGCAGGGAGGCGGCGATCCGCTCCCTCCAGGCCGCCGGGCTCGAGGTGTCCGCCATCACCGACGTCACGCCGATCCCGCACAACGGGTGCCGGCCACCCAAGCGGAGGCGAGTCTGACCAGTGGCTAACTATTCCGGCCCCGTCTGCCGCTTCTGCCGCCGCGAGGGAGCCAAGCTCTACCTCAAGGGGGAGAAGTGCTACACCAAGTGCACACTGGACCGGCGCGCCTTCGCGCCCGGCCAGCACGGCCTCGCCAGGCGGCGCAAGGTGTCCGACTACGGACTCCAGCTGCGTGCCAAGCAGAAGGCTCGCCGGCTTTACGGCCTGATGGAGGGCCAGTTCCGGAACTACTTCGAGGCAGCCGAGCGGGAGCCGGGCGTCACGGGCATCAACCTGCTCCGCCACCTCGAGCTGCGCCTCGACAACGTCGTCTACCGGATGGGGCTGGGCGCCTCGCGCAAGCAGGCCCGCCAGCTCGTCAGCCACCGGCACTTCGAGGTCAACGGCAAGGTCGTCAACATCCCTTCCTACCAGGTACGGCCGAATGACGTGGTCACCCTGCGGGAACGCAGCAAGGAGGGCAGCGCCGTCTTCGACGTCGCGCTGGCCGCCTCCGGCTCGCGGGTCATGCCGTCCTGGCTCTCCTTCAACGAGAGCGACAAGAGTGCCAAGGTGCTTGCCCTCCCCGAGCGCGATGAGATGGAGATGGGCGTGGAAGAGCACCTGATCGTCGAGTTTTATTCGCGCTAAGAGCCCAAGGGAGGTTTGTTTCAGTTGGCGATTGACACCCCGGTTTCGGTTGCGCCCCAGGTCAAGCGGCTGGAGGGAGGCACCGACACGTTCGGCAAATTCGAGATCGAGCCGCTCGAGCCCGGTTTCGGCATCACCCTCGGCAACACGCTGCGGCGAGTGCTGCTCTCCTCACTCTGGGGAGCCGCGGTCACCTCGATCCAGATCGACGGCGTCGCGCACGAGTTCACCTCGATCCCGCACATCAAGGAGGACGTGACCGAGGTCATCCTCAATCTCAAGCAGCTCAACCTGAAGAGCTTCACCGAGGATCCCGTGACGCTGACGCTCGACGTCCGCGGCCCGGCCCAGGTCCACGCCTCGGACATCCAGACCACGTCGGACGTGGAGATCGTCAACGGCGACCTCTACATCGCGACGATCGCCGACAAGGGTCACCTGCGGATGGAGCTCAACGTCGAGAAGGGCCGCGGCTACGTTCCCGCCGAGCGCAACAAGCGCGAGGGCCAGCCGATCGGCGTGATCCCGATCGATGCCATCTTCTCCCCGGTCCAGAAGGCCAACTTCACGGTCGAGAAGACCCGTGTCGGCCAGGCGACCGACTACGACCGCCTGATCCTCGAGGTGTCGACCGACGGGACGATGCGGCCGGAGGAGGCCGTGGCCCAGGCCGCGGAACTGTTCACCAAGCACCTCGAACTGTTCGTCACCTTCCCGAAAAGCGCCATCCCCTCGGAATCCGGTCCGAGCGCCCGGACCGCGTCGCCGCGGACCAACGACACGCCGATCGAGGAGCTCGACCTCTCGGTCCGCGCCTTCAACTGCCTCAAGGCGAACGACATCTCGACCGTCGGGCAGCTGCTCGGCAAGCGCGAGGAGGAGCTCCTCTCGCTGCGCAACTTCGGCAAGAAGTCGCTCGACGAGATCAAGGAGAAGCTGGTCGAGAAGGCCTACATCAAGCCGGAAGAGCTGGACACCGTCTTTCACTGATGCGCCACCTCAAGAGCGGCCGCAAGTTCAGCCGGAGTACCGACCACCGCAAGTGGCTGATGCGCAACCTGGTCACCTCGCTCCTCGAGAGCGGCCGCATCACCACGACCGAGGCGAAGGCCAAGGAGCTGCGGCGGCACGTCGACCGGCTGATCACGGCCGCCAAGCCCGACGACCTGGCCGCCCGCCGGCACGTCGCCGGCGAGGTGACCAAGCCCGAGGTCATCGAGAAGCTCTTCGCGAACATCCTGCCCCGCCTCAAAGAGCGGCCGGGCGGCTAC
>DATCPJ010000253.1:0-11423 GCA_036570145.1 Candidatus Dormiibacterota bacterium | reverse complement strand
GGGTAGAGATCCACGCGAACGTCATCCAGATGCTCGACTCGAACGGGGTGAAGTTCGTCCAGGCGGAGCCGCCTGCGGCGGTGCTTCTGACCATCCTCGCCATCTGCGTCCTGCTCGGCCTCCTCCTGCCCCGCCTGTCGGCCCTCTACGGCCTCGTCGCGACCCTCGGAGCGGCCGTCATCTATTCGGCTGCCTGGGTTCCGCTCAGCACCATCCTGCGGGTGGTCCCCGACTTCTTCCACGTCTGGCTCGCGATCGGCTTCACCTATGCGGCCCTGATGGCCTACCGGTTCCTCTTCGAGGAGCGGGAGAAGCGCAAGGTGACCAACCTCTTCGGCCAGTACCTGAAGCCGGAGCTGGTCGAGAACATGGCCCGAGCGCGCTCGGTCGAGGACATCGAGATCGGAGGCGAGCGGAAGGAGCTCTCGCTGCTCTTCGTCGACATCCGTGGCTTCACACACATGTCGGAATCGATGGAGCCGCAGGACGTGCTGCGCGTCATCGATGTGTACCTGGAGGGGCTGAGCAACATTGTCTTCCGCTGGGATGGCACGCTCGACAAGTACGTCGGCGACGAGATCATGGCCTTCTGGAACGCCCCTCACGACCAGGCCGGGCACGCCCTGCTGGCGGTTCGCTGCGCCTGGGAGATGGTCGCCCGGATGCCTGAGCTGAACGCGACCCTGGCCGCCCAGGGCCTGCCCGAGATCAAGTACGGGATCGGCATCAACACCGGACCCGCCTCGATCGGCATCATGGGCTCGCAGCGCCGCCGCACCTACACCGCCATCGGCGACACGGTGAACACCGCGGCGCGCTTTTGCGGCCACGCCGGCCCGACCCAGATCCTGATCGGCCAGAAGACCTACGAGGAGTGCAGCGATTACGTCGCCGTGGACATGGTTCCCGGCGTCCAGCTGAAGGGGAAGAGCGCCGAGAAGTTCACGATCTACCGGGTGACAGCGATCCGCGAGGCGCCCGGACAGCCATGGGCGACGGTCCCCGGCCTGGAGACCTACTCGGAGGTCGGCGTCTACAACCAGGAGACGATGATCGGCGCCGGCGCGACCGTCTCGGCCGAGACAGGCCAGCCGACCGCCGCGCACATGCTCGACACGGCCGAGTTCCAGCTGCCCACCGAGCCTGCCGCACCCATCGTCTAATCGGAGCGGATCGCCTCGCGATAGCGAGCCGCCGAACGGCGCACCGCCTCCCCGGCGCCGTCGGCGATGAGCTTCTCCCAGCCCGGATTGCCGTAGATCCGGTCGAAGCGGAGCCCTCCGACGGTCTCGGCGATGGTCCGGACGCGGCTTGCATCGAGCGGGATCAGGTTCGGGTAGCTGCGCATGAAGGACACCCAACGCCGATCAGAGGCGACCATGATCGTGTCGCCCGTGAAGAGGACGCCACGGCCCTCCGCCCCGGCGGGCCAGTGGAGGACGCTGGAGCCCTCGAAGTGGCCGCCGAGCCGGACCGCGGTGAGACCCGGGAGCAGCTCCGCCGCGTCCTCCCAGAACCGGATCGCGGCGCTCGGCCGGAGGACCCACCTGCGGTCGGCTTCGGGCAACATGATCGGCGCAGCGCCGAGCGCCTCCGACCAGTCGACCATGGCGCCGTAGAAATGGGGGTGCGAGGCTGAGATCGCGGCAAGCCCTCCGCGCGCCTTCACCTCGCCGACGATCCCCCTGTCAACGAAGCTCGGGCAGTCCCAGAGCACGTTGCCGGCGGCCGTCTGGACCAGGTAGCCGACCGGGCCGATGCCGAGCTGGGGCAGGCAGCGCAAGCCGGTCAGGCCGGGCTCGAGCTCGCGGATGTCGTAGCCCTGCCCAGCGCCGGTCAGCTCTTCGACGGTGGTCCAGGACTGGCCGTCTGGCGCCAGGTACTGGCGCTCGTCGGAACAGATCGGGCAGGTCTGGGGCGGCGCCGCCGAGGGCGCGTACTGGACGCCGCAGGTGCGGCAGAGCCAGGCCGGCGGCTCAGCTGCCAACGGCGAAGACGTAGAGATCGGAGAGGTTGGTGGAAGACGGCGTGGTGCCCTGGTTGGAGTCGAAGAAGGTCACCGCGCCGGCGCTGGTGACGTCGACCCCGACCGAGCTGATCAAGATCCCGTTGAGCCAGGAGAGGACCTGGCTGCCGCGCAGGGCGACCACCAGCCGGTTGGCCTGGTTCACCTGGACCTGCGCGGTCTCGCCGAACTTCTGCACGGGTGCTGCTCCGCCGGCGCGCTGCGTCACCCAGACGTTGCCTTTCGGGCTCACGTAGACCTGGATGCAGTCGGTCGCGCTGCAGCGAGCGCCGATGCCGATGTTCGCGTCACCGGTCGTCGTCGGCGTGAAGTCCGCGATCACGACCAGGTCGCCGGGCTGCGAGCCGCTCTGGACACCCACGCCGGCGCCCCGCGCGTTTGCGGCCAGCGTCGCGAAACCACCGCCGACCGGGATTGTCGCCTTGCCCTTGGGCGCCCCGTTGGCGTCGATCCCGATCCCGCTCAGGTCGGCCGGCAGCACCGACTGCCCGGCGAAGGAGTCGGCCTGGATCCGGTTGCCCAGCTTCACGCTGCAGCTGCCGCCGCTGTTCGCGGCGGGGACCACGCCCGTCCTCAGGAACTCGCAGGGCCCCGCCGCCGGCGCGGAGGTGATGCCGCCGGCAGGCGTTCCGCCGGTGCTGCCCGGCCTCTGATTGAGGGCGATGATCGCGACGAGCAGGCCGACGACGAGGACCGCGCCGGCGACGGCCGCGATCAGCACCAGGTTGGGGCGGCCATCCTTCCCGGCTCTCCGGCCGCGAGCCGGCGGAGCGGGGGCGTAGGCGGACGGTGCGACCGCCGCGGCCGGCGCCTGGGTGGGAGCGCCGGCTGGGGTCGCCGGCCGGATCACCGGGAGCGCCATCGTCGCAGCGAGGGGGGTTGCGCCCAGCGTCGCCACGACCTGGGGGACCACCGGGGGGGAGAGGTCGGCTCCCGGCTCCAGGGAGTGGATCCAGTTCGGCAGGCAGAGCCGGGTTGCGATTGCGGAGAGCTCGCGGTCGAACTCGGCGCCGGTCTGGTAGCGGTCCTCGGGCCGCTTCGCGAGGGACTTCAGGATGATCGTCTCGAGAGCGGGGTCGAGGTCAGGACGGAGGACCGTCGGCGGCGGTGGCGGCGCCTGGACGTGCTTGGCGAAGAGAGTGAAGGGGCCGTCGGCGGGGCTCGCCTCGAAAGGCGGCCGGCCGCAGAACACCTCGTAGCAGACGATGCCGGCGCTGTAGAGGTCGGAGCGACCGTCCACTTTGCTTGTCGTGACCTGCTCGGGAGACATGTACTGGGGCGTGCCCACGGTGGTCCCCGTCTTGGTCGCGTTGCTCGTCGGCGAGTCGTCGGTCAGCCGTGCGATGCCGAAGTCGGCCACCTTCACCTGGCCGTGCCTCGAGAGCATCACGTTCTCGGGCTTCACGTCGCGATGGACGATCGCGTGCCGGTGGGCGTGGTCGAGCGCCAGGAGCAGGCCGTGCATGACCGCGAACGCCTGCGGGATCGGCAGCGGCCTGCCCTTGAGCAGGTCGCGGAGGGACCCGCCCTCGACGAGCTCGAGTGCGATGTAGTGTCCGAGACCGGCCTCGATGATCCCGCGCACCCCGACTATGTTGGGGTGGGTGAGCCGGGACATCACCGCCCCCTCCTGGAGGAAGCGCTGGACCGCTACCGGGTCAGCGGCTGCGGTGATCAGCAGCTCCTTCATGGCGACCCTCTCGTGGGTCACATCATGCTCGGCGAGGTAGACCGCGCCCATGCCGCCACGGCCAAGCTCGCGCTGCACCGAGTACTGGCCGATATGGCGGCCGCCCGAAGGCTCGCTGGTCAGGTTCGGAGTACCGGCCGGCGGGCCCGGCGGAGGACCGTCGACTGCCATCGTGGGCGGCAGCCTAACAGAGAAGCCCTGCTCGCTTCATAAAGGTTCGCAAGCCTCTGGATTTTTGGGCCTTTTGGCCCGATAATCCCGGCAGCCTCATTCCGGCCGGTGCCGAGACCAAATCAATTCGGAGGAATCCTTATATGCAGAACCCACCGGGACCGCCGGAACCGTCCGGACCGCCGCCGGCGATGGCCAGCAGCGGGATGGACAAGAAGACGGCGTCCGCACTCAGTTACCTGCTTTGGTGGATAACGGGGATCATTTTTCTCTTCGTTGGAAAGGACGATCCCGACGTGAAGTACCACGCAGCCCAATCGGTCGTCTTCTTCGGATCGATCCAGGTGATCGGAATCATCTTGGGCATCCTTTCAGGGATAACCAACCTTGGCTTCATCGGCGTGATCGGCAACCTGGTCTACCTGTTCGGCGTCGTGATCTGGTTCTTCTGCCTTTACAAGGCTTGGACGGGTGATGGCGCACGCTTCGCGATTCCTCTGGTGGGTGGCGTCGTCACCCCCTATGCGGAGCAGCTGGCAGCGCGCGTCTGATTTCGAAAACGTTTCTGTAAGGGGAGGCCGAGTCGGCCTCCCCTCTTTATTGCCTTTCGAGCTTTTCGAGCACCGCTCGCACGCCGTGCAGCAGCTCGTCGCGCTGGTCGCGGGTTTCGGCGAGCTCTTCGCGAAGCCTGCGGACCTCGGCCTCCAGCCGCTCCAGGCGTGGGTCGGGCTTGCCGATCTTCGCCCGCAGGTCGTCGGCCTCGATCCGGGAGCGTTCGGCCTCGACGCGCCGCTCGCGCAGCTCCGCCTGGAGCTTCTGGACGACGTCGGAGGCGGGGTTCTCGGGCACGCGCCCGAAAGTTTAGGACGCGCTGGCGACGCCCGAAGAGCTCTTCACGTAGCGGCAGATGCCGGGCTGGAACTCGCGGAGCCGCAGGTGCTCCATCTCGCCGCGCAGAAAGCGCGCCTTGAGCTGCAGGCCGCGCATCCCGACGGCCTCCCGCGACATTCCGAAGAGCGCCTTCGGATCCTCGTACGGGAAGCGGTAGAGGTTGTAGTGGTCGATCAGCATGCAGAGGCCGAGACGCTGCCCCTCGGGCTCGATGACGTACTTGTAGCAGGGCACACAGCGCCGGGCGACCTCGCGGATCTTGAAGCCGCCGACCCGCTGCAGCATGTAGTCGATCGGCGAGCGCATTTCCCCTTCAGAATGCTAGTGGACTCGTGGACCTGACCCTGACGGTCGAGCAGGAAGCCCTCCAGCGCGAGGTTCGGGAGTGGGCGGCCGCCAACGTGGATTCCCCTACCCCGGCCGCCGGCCGGGAGTGGCAGCGCCGCCTGGCCGAGGGCGGTTGGGGAGCTCCCGCCTGGCCGGTCGAGCACGGCGGCCGCGCCGCCGGGCCCTTCGAGAACCATCTCATCGCCCAGGAGCTGGCGCGTGCCGGTGCGCCCGGCTCGATCGCGGTCATCGGCACCGGGTGGGCGGGGCCGGCCATCATCGCGCACGGCACGGCGGCCCAGAAGCAGCGCTTCCTGCCCCGGATCCTGAACGGGGACGAGATCTGGTGCCAGCTCTTCAGCGAGCCGAACGCGGGCAGCGACCTCGCGGCGCTGAGCACTCGTGCGGTCAGGGAGGGCGAGGGGTGGAAGATCCAGGGCCAGAAGACCTGGACCAGCTACGCCCGCGAGTCTGATCACGGGATCCTGCTGGCCCGGACTGACCCCAACTCGCTGCGGCAGCAAGGCATCACCTGCTTCGCCTTCCCGATGGACCAGGCGCAGGGCCTGCTGGAGATCCGGCCGATCCGCCAGATGGACGGCCGGGCGACCTTCAACGAGGTGTTCTTCAACGGTGCGGAGGTGCCCGACGACCACGTCATCGGCGAGGTGGGCGGCGGCTGGTCGGTGGCGTTGACGACGCTGATGAACGAGCGGACCAATCTTTCGACGGGCCTCGGCACGCTCTGGGGCGATGGGCCGACCTTCGCCGACCTCCTCGAGCTCGCCCGCCGCTCCGCGCTCACGGCGACCCAGCGGCAGCGGGTCGCCGAGCTCCACATCATCTCCGAGGCGATCAAGCTGACCGCCTACCGGATGCTCTCGACCAGGGGCAGCGCGGCCTCGGTGACCAAGCTGGCCGCCGACCGCTGGGGACAGCAGGTGAACGAGCTGGCGGTCGAGCTGCTCGGCATGGACGGAGTCCTCGCCGATGAGGATGGCTTTCAGCGCGCCTTCCTCTTCGCCCCGGCCCTGACCATCGGCGGCGGGACGACCGAGGTGCAGAAGAACATCCTCGCCCAGCGCGTGCTGGGCTTGCCGCGGGGGAGCTGACATGAGCTTGCAACAGCCTGGTCCACCGCCCCGCTACTCGGACGACGGACAGTGGTACTGGGACGGCCAGCGCTGGATCCCGGCGACGACCGGCGGCCCGCTCGCCGCCGGCTCGGGCGTGTATGTGCAGCAGGCGGGGTTCTGGCTGCGCTTCGTCGCCTACCTGATCGACGGCGCCATCCTCTTCGTCAGCTACCTGGTTGTCTTCCTGGTCTTCGGCCTGATCGGCAGCGCCCTCGACGGGACGCTCTCCTCTCGCACCACGGGCTCCTCCTCGGTCGGCCCCGCGGGGACGGTCACCAGCCTGCTTGCCTGGGCCACCGTCCTGGTTGGCAGCTGGCTCTACTACGGCCTCCAGGAGAGCTCGGCAGCCCAGGCGACGATCGGGAAGCGGGTGATGGGCATCCGGGTCACCGACCTCGAGGGACGCCGCGTGAGCTTCGGGCGCGCCACGGCCCGCCACTTCTCCAAGATCCTGTCCGGGCTCATCTGCGACATCGGCTACGTCATGGCCGGCTTCACCGAGCGGAAGCAGGGGCTCCACGACATGATCGCGAGCACGCTGGTCGTCCGGGCACATCCCGTCAACGCGCAGCAGCTTCAGCCCGGGGGTTCAGGCTCCGGGGCGAGCGCGGTGATCGTGAGCGTGGTCGCAGCGGTCGGCATCCTGTTCTTCACGTCGATCGTCGTGATCGTGATCCTGCTGACGATGGGCGGCCAGATCAAGAACGTCTTCTCGAATGTGGTCGTCGCGCTCAACGGTCCTTAGAAGAACCGGTTAGAAGTTCCCGGCCAGCTCCTCGGCCAACCGCAGCGCGGCAAGCAGGTTGGCCGGCCTCGCCCGGCCGGTTCCGGCGATGTCGAACGCAGTACCGTGGTCGACCGAGGTGCGGACGATAGGGAGGCCGATGGTCACGTTCACGCCGCTGTCGAGACCGAGCATCTTGATCGGGATGTGGCCCTGGTCGTGGTAGGCCGCGACCACAGCGTCGAACTCGCCCTCCGATCCGCGAAGGAAGATCGTGTCCGGCGACCAGGGGCCGGTCGCGTCGATACCCGCCTGGCGAGCCTGCTCGACGGCGGGGACGAAGCGCTCCTGCTCCTCCCGGCCGAGAAGGCCGTTCTCTCCGGCATGGGGGTTGATCCCCGCGACAGCGATGCGCGGCGCTGAGAGGCCGGCGTGCTCGCGGAGGAAGCCGGCGGCGAGCCGGACGCAGTCGAGGCAGCGCTCGGTGGTCGCCTTCTCCACCGCCGCAGCCAGGCTGGCGTGGGTCGATTGGTGGACGACCCGCAGGCGCCGGTTGACGAGCATCATCGCGTAGGTCTGGCTGCCGCAGAGCGCCGCCAGGGCTTCGGTGTGCCCGGCATGGGGGATCCCGGCCTGGCGCCAGGCCTCCTTGTTGATCGGCGCCGTGCAGAGCGCCGCGACGTCGCCCGCGAGCGCGAGTCGGGTCGCGTGCTCGAGGTAGGCGTAGGCCGCTGCCCCGGCGACCTCGGAGAGCTCACCCCAGGGCAGGTCGGCGGGAACGTTGGCAAGGTCGATGACGTTGACGAGGCCGGGCTCGAAATGAGCCTCGGAGGGGGAGTTGATGGGGCGCAGCCGCGGCCCGCCGCGGGGCAGGATCTGCCCGGCGAGCTTCAGCCGCCCGGCGTCGCCGATGACGACCGCTCGGTGTGGTTCGCCGGCAAGCGCGGCGAGGACGATCTCCGGCCCGACGCCGGCGGGGTCGCCCATCGTGATCGCGATCGTGCTCCTAGCCATGGGGATCCATTCCGAGGAGCTTAAGGGCGACATCCAGGAGAAGTCGTGGCTCGCCGAAACCGCCGGCCTTGGTGGCGAGCGCCACGTCCTCCCGCCCGGTGTCGCTCCAGACCACCCCCGGCAGCACCTCCGCGCGCGGCCGGATCGAAGCGATGCCGAGCTCGCGGCAGACGGCGAGGGCGGCGTCGCCGCCGGTGGCCAGGATCACGGTCTCTCCGCCGCGCAGTGGGGGGATACCGCGGAATGGGGGGAGGCGGTCGCGGACGCGATCGCCCACCTCCCTGCCGAGTGCGGCGGCGAGCTCCTCGGGCAGGCCCTGGGCCTCCGCCGCAACCGCCAGGACCTGGATCGCGGGGTGCGGCTCGGCGGCGAGTGCCGCCAGCTGGGCCCGCGCCGCAACATGCGGGCTGGCCACCGCCACCAGGACCCGGCGACTGGCGGGGACGGCGGTCGGCGCGGAGGCTCCTTCGAGGCGCGCGAAGGCGGCGGCCAGCCCGGAGGAGCCGGCGGGCAGCAGGTCCGGCCGGCCAGCACAGGCGGAGGCGACCCGCTCGAGGTCGGCGTCGGTGATCGCATCGATGACGACGAGTGGAGCCAGCGCTCCCCCGGCGAGGGCCGCGACGGGCAGCACGACCGCCGCCGCGCCCAGGATCTCGGCAACGCTTCCGGCGTCGACGCCGGCGACGAGCAGCCGGCCGCCGGCGACCGTCCGTCCCTGGGCCGGGAGGCTGGGCGCCAGGACGGCGGTGCTCCTGCCGAGCGCCAGGCAGGCGGCCTCCAGCTCTGCGGCCACCGGGCCGCGCAAGGTCGAGTCGACCTTCTTGAAGACACCCTCCCCAAGACCGCGGCAGGCGAGCGTCACCGCCGCCGCGGCCTGGTCGGCGGGCAGGTGCCGGCTCTCGGTGTCGAAGACCGTCAAGCCGTCGCCTTCCGGGAGGTCCCCACCGAGCTCTCCCCACCGCGCTGGGAGGGGGATCCGTATCTCCACCTGCCGCGAGCCCGCGAAGTGGACGGCGGCGTCCGCCGCCCCGGTCAGGTCGTCGGCGATGAGGTACCGGATCACCGGCGAAGGGTAGTCCCCGAGTCGTCAGGCCGAGATCAGCTCCAGCTGGCGAGGCCGCTCGGCCGGTGTGATCTTGTTGGCCCTTCGGTCGGCGATCCCGTGCGTCCGCCGCAGCGAGGCGACCACCTCTTGGACCGGTCGCGTCTTCTCCTCAGGCAGGTAGGCCCCTTTGCGGTACTCCTCCTCGTAACGGGGCAGCAGGTCGGGCCAGTGCCTGGCCAGGCACTCCATGAAGTGCTCCTTGGTTCCCGGCCGGAGGTAGAGCAGATTCGCCCAGACCCCGGTTGCGCCCACTTCGCGCGCCGCCCGTACGACAGCCTCCAGCTGCTCCGGCCGATCGCTGATGCCGGGCAGGATGGGCGCCATCCCGACCCCGGCCTTGATCCCCGCCGCGATGAGCAGCGAGATCGCCTTCAGCCGCTGGCGCGGGTGGGCGGTCCCCGGCTCGGTGCGCCGCCAGACCTCGTCGTCGAGCGTCGGGATGCTGAAGGTGACGCTGAAGGCGGCCCGCCGCGAGAGGTCGGTCAGCACGTCGATGTCGCGCACGATCATCGGGCCGCGGGTGATCAGGCCGGCTGGGTTGGCGTGGTCGGCGAGCGCCTGCAGGCAGGAGCGGGTCAGCCGGTAGGTGCCCTCCGCCGGCTGGTAGGGGTCGGTCGCGGCCCCGATGAGGACCGACTCGAACGCCCAGGAGCGCCTCGCCAGCTCCTGGCGGAGGACCGCCGCGATGTTCGTCTTGACCCGGATGGTCCGGCCGTAGCGGTCGTCGGAGGGGCGGTCGGCGCGCCGCTCGAAGGCGCGGACGTAGCAGAAGGTGCAGCGGTGCTCGCAGCCCATGTACGGGTTGAGCGACCACTTGAAGGGCATCCCCCGGACCGCGTTGAGGGCGCTCTTACACGGTTGCTCGACGTACTCGACGCTTGTCTTCCGGGCCTCCGGCGCGGGCATCCACCCTCATTCTAGAACGTTTGTTCGTAACGCGGGTGGTCGAAGAGGGGCAGAAGTCGTTCAGGACGCATACGTCGCATTTCGGCCGCTTCGCGTCGCAGACCCGCCGGCCGTGGAGGATCAGCCGGAGCGAGAGTCCCGTCCACTCCTCCCGCGGGACGACCTCGCAGACGTCCTTCTCGATCTGGACCGGGTCCCTGCTGTCGGTGAGCCGGAGCCGGTTGGAGAGCCGGGTGACGTGGGTGTCGACGGCGAAGCCGGGGACGCCGAAGGCAACGCCGAGCACGACATTGGCGGTCTTCCTCCCCACCCCGGGGAGCGTGGTCAGGTCCTCCATCCGGGGCGGCACCTCGCCACCGAAGCGCTCGACGAGGGCGGCGGCGGATCCCTGGATCGCCTTCGTCTTCTCGCGGAAGAAGCCGGTCGGCTTGATCAGCGCCTCGACCTCCGCAGGGTCCGCCGCGGCGAGATCGGCCGGCGCGGGCCAGCCCTCGAAAAGCTTCGGCGTGACCTTGTTGACCATCTTGTCGGTCGATTGGGCGCTGAGGATGGTCGCCACCAGCAGCTGGTAGGGGGTCTCGAAGTCGAGCTCGCAGATCGCCGGGTAGATCTCCTTCAGGCGGGCGACCGTCTTCTCGGCACGCTGGCGGGCACCGTACGGCCTAGCCAAGCAGGCGCTTTGCTGCGGCGGCGATCTCCGACCCCGCGGCGCGGCCGGAAAGGCGCTGGCTGGCCTCTTTCATCACCATTCCGAAGCCGGCCGGGCCCGACGGCTTGAGCTCCTCGATGATCTTGCGCAGTTCGGCTTCCAACTCGGCCGGATCCATCTGCGCCGGCAGGTAGGGCTTGAGAATGGCGGCAGCCGCCTGCTCCCGGCGGGCGGCGTCCGCCCTCCCCGCCCCGGTGTAGGCGTCGGCCGATTCCTGCCTTCGCTTGAGCTCCTTGCGGGCCACGCCGATCACCAGCGCGTCGTCTATCTGACCCTTGAAACCCGGCTCCTTGCTGGCGTTGATGACCTCGGTCTTGAGGAGTCCAAGGCTTCCCAGCGCGACGGCGTCAGACCGCCTCCGGGCGTCGGTGAGGTCGTCTTCGATCTTCTGGAACAGGCTCATGTCGGACATATAATCGCAACCTCAATGACCCCGCTCGCCGTTGGACCCTTTCTCGCCCTCGTCGGCATAGTGGCGGCTTTCTTCGTCCTCCGCGGAAAGGCCAAGACGCGGAAGTCGATGTATCGCACGCTGCGCGAGCGGCGCGAGGTGGATCTGCGGAAGGCGCGGGAACGGGCGACCGCCGCCAAGGGGTCGGTCGAGCGGATCGCCATCGAGAGGGAGGCAGCCGCCCAGGCAGCCGCCGCGGCAGCCGCGGCCCCGCCCGCCGGTCCCGCCTCGGCAGCCACCATCCAGACCCCCGTGCAGGAGGCTCCGCCTGCG
>DATCPJ010000252.1:0-2875 GCA_036570145.1 Candidatus Dormiibacterota bacterium | reverse complement strand
GTCCACGCCCTTCTTCTTGAGGTCGCAGGCGGCCTCCATGATCGCCCGCACCTGCATCCGGGTGATCTCCGGGTAGAGGATCGAGAGGCGGACGCCGCGCAGGCCGAGCATCGGGTTCGCCTCCGACAGCTGCTCCACCCGGGCCAGCAGCTTCTCCAGCTTCTTGAGCCGCTTGCCGTGCTTCTTGGTGATCCGCAGCTCGGTCGTCTGCCGGACCAGGTCCTCGCGGTTGGGGAGGAACTCGTGGAGGGGCGGGTCGATCAGCCGGATGACGACCGGCAGGCCCTTCATCGCCTTGAGGATGCCCTCGAAGTCGGAGCGCTGGAGCGGCAGCAGCTTGGCGAGGTGCTCCTCGCGCTCCTCGGTCGTCTCGGCCAGGATCATCGCCTGCACGATCGGGAGGCGCTCCTCCTCCATGAACATGTGCTCGGTCCGGCAGAGGCCGATGCCCTGGGCGCCGAGCTCGCGCGCCTTCTCGGCGTCGCGCGGGTAGTCGCCGTTGGCCCAGACCTCGAGCCGGCGGATGCCGTCGGCCCAGCCGAGGAGGGTCTTGAAGTCGGCCGAGGGCTTCGGCTCGATGGTCGTGACCTTGCCCTTGTAGACGTTGCCGGTGGTGCCGTCGACGGTGATCTCCTCTCCCTGCTTGATCGTCGTCCCGTTGGAGGAGAACTGGCGGGCGCGGAGGTCGACCTCGATCTCGTTGGCGCCCACGATGCAGGGCCGGCCCATGCCGCGGGCGACCAGCGCGGCGTGTGAGGCGGTGCCGCCGGTGGAGGTGAGGATGCCCTTGGCGGCGATCATCCCGTGCACGTCCGACGGGTTGGTCTCGACGCGGACCAGGATCACCGGCTTGCCTTCCTTGCCCCACTCCTCGGCCGTGTCCGCGTCGAAGACGGCGGCGCCGGTCGCCGCCCCGGGCGAGGCCGGCACGCCCTTCCCGATCGGCTTCTCCTTTGCATTGGGGTCGACGCGGGGATGGAGGAGCTGCTCGAGCTGGCGCGGCTCGACGCGGGCCACCGCCTGCTGCTTGGTGATCACGCCCTCCTTCTCCATCGCGATGGCAAGGCGGACGGCGGCCTCACCGGTCCGCTTCGCGTTGCGAGTCTGGAGCATGTAGAGCTTGCCCCGCTCGATCGTGAACTCGAGGTCCTGGACGTCCTTGTAGTGGGCCTCGAGCTTCTCGGCGTAGTCGGTGAACTGCTTGTAGACGTCGGGCATCAGCTTCTTGAGCGCCGCGATCGGCTCGGTGTCCCGGATGCCGGCCACCACGTCCTCGCCCTGCGCGTTGGCCAGGTAGTCGCCGTAGAGCTCCTTGGCGCCGGTTATCGGGTTGCGGGTGAAAGCGACGCCGGTGCCTGATCCCTCGCCCATGTTGCCGAAGACCATGGTCTGGACGTTGACGGCCGTTCCGAGGTCGTCGGGGATCTTCTCCGCCCGCCGGTAGGCGACCGCCCGGTCGGTGTTCCAGGAGCGGAAGACGGCCTCGATCGCCGAGCGCAGCTGGTCCATCGGGTCGTCGGGAAAGTCCTCGCCGGTGTGCTTGCGGTAGATGCCCTTGAACACCTCGACGACCTCGCGCAGGTGCTGCGGCGTGAGCTCCGGGTCGGTCTTCACCCCGGCCAGCTTCTTGGCGCCCTTGAGCGCCTCCTCGAAGAGGTCGCCGTCGATGCCCTTGACGATCTTCCCGAACATCTGGACGAAGCGGCGGTAGGCGTCGAGGGCGAACCGCTCGTCGCCGGTCAGCCGCTGCAGGCCGCCCAGCGTGCGGGGGTTGAGGCCCAGGTTGAGGACGGTGTCCATCATCCCCGGCATCGAGAACTTGGCACCCGAGCGGACGCTCACCAGGAGCGGGTTGTTGGGGTCGCCGAAGGCCTTGCCGGTCGCCTTTTCGACGTCCTTCAGGGCATCCTGCGCCTGCTCCCAGAGGCCCTCGGGGAACTTGCGGCCATCGGCGTAGTACTGCCGGCAGGCCTCGGTCGTGATCGTGAAGCCGGGCGGCACGGGCATCCCGGCCCGCGTCATCTCGGCGACCCCGGCGCCCTTCCCGCCGAGGAGATCCTTCTGGTCTCCCGAGCCCTGCCGGAAGAGATAAACCCATTTCGTCTTCACCGCTGTTTGCGCCATCACACCTAGTTTGAACGACCTCAGGATTCGAGCCCGGTCAATCGGATTTCTTCGATCGATCCCCGGCGCCGATCACGCAGACGTCAGCCGCCGAGCGGGATCCGGACGTCGTCGAAGAGGAGACCGAGATCGGGGCCCCACACAACCGAGGCTCCGGCGGCGGACGGGGTTTGGAAGCAGAGCTTCACGGGCCCGGCCGAAGCACCCCGCTCGACGTGCAGCTCACCCCAGTCCGGGCAGTCACCGCTGAAGGACGGCAACAGCTGGCGGCGATCCTCGAGACGGAGCTGGAAGTCGCGCGGGCTGGTGGGCCGGTAGCTGGTGGTGCCCAGGTCGGCCGCGGTGCGGTTCTTGAAGGTGGCCTGGAAGCTGGTGATCCCGGCTGCCGAGCGGACGTCGGAGATGTCGATCTCGAAGCCCTTGGGCGCCGCGCAGGGCTTCGGCGAGCACGCCTCGGAGACATTGCTGGCCGGCTGGAGGCTGCCCCGGAGGGTGGGCCCGACGGCGAGCCCGACCGCGGCGAGCAGGGCGAGCCCCACCGGCAGCACCCACCAGTAGCGGAGGACGCGGGCCACCCCGCTATTTAACGGCGCGCCAGGGTCCTGGTCTCGAACCAGTACACGGCGGCCAGGGCCAGCGCGAAGGCGAAGACGCAGGGACCGAGGAGGACGAGCCCGAAGCGCTGCAGCAGCAGGCCGACGGCGGCCGGCGCGACCGAGGATCCGAGCCCGCTGCTTGCGGTCTGCAGGCC
>DATCPJ010000251.1:0-3142 GCA_036570145.1 Candidatus Dormiibacterota bacterium | reverse complement strand
AATTGCTGGAGTTCGACGACTGGCCGCCCGCCGCCGAGCTGACGGCGTGGCGCCTGCAGGCGAACGGGGCCCTCTCCGAGCAGCTGCCATCCGGCTCCGAACCCGACCGCTACCGCTACGACCCTGCCGACCCGACGCCGGCGGTCGGCGGCGCCCTTTTGAATCCGCAGACGAGCGGACCCAAGGACAACCGGCAGCTCGAGTCTCGGCCCGACGTCCTCGTCTACACGAGTGATCCGCTGACCGAGGACCTGGTCGTCGTCGGCGCGGTCGCCGCCGAGCTCTTCGTCCGCTCCAGCCTCGAGCACACCGACTTCTTCGCGCGCCTCTGCGATGTCGACGGCCGCGGCCGTTCCGTCAACGTGAGCGACGGACTGCTCCGGCTCCGTCCGCAACCCGGGGCCGACGGCATCCGACAGGTGAGGATCGAGATGTGGCCTGCCGGACACCGTTTCAAGCGTGGCAACCGCCTGCGGCTGCAGGTTTCGAGCGGCGCCCACCCGCGGTTCGCCCGCAATCTCGGAGCGGGAGAACCCCTCGGTACCGGCACGACGCTCCACGCCGCCGACCAGGAGATCTTCCACGACCCCGAACACCCGTCAGCACTGCTCCTGCCGGTCCTGGGGCGCCGCACCGAGAAGGAACCGGCCTAGCCGCTCTCTCTTTTCGTCGTGCCGGCTATGGCGGGGGCGGCCAGTGGGCCGCGCCGAGGCTTCAGCCGAGGCGCCGGGAAACTACCCGCCTATCGGAGCCGAGGGTCAGGTCTCGCGGGGAACCGCGTCAAGCTCAAGGCCAGAACGTGGTCGGGCTGCCGGAAATGGTCCTGGTTCCCTTCTCTGGCCTTCGCTCAACACCGACCAGCCGAGGAGCCCGCTCACGCCTTCGAGCTTCTCCAGGATCTGGAATCCGCGATCCGTGATGACGAACTTCCAGAGGCCCTTCTCGTGGCCACTGTTGCGCATCTTGAGGATGGCCACCGCGCGGCCGACCTCGGAATCCTGCTCGATGTACCGGAGCAGCAGGACGTTGTGGTAGAGGAAGGAGAGACCACCGACCGGTTCCGTCGTGGGGCCGAGGCTGCTCGTTTCGCTGGTCGTAAGGACCGAGACCCCCGCAGCCCGCAGCGAGCCGAGCAAGGTCCGCGCATAGGCCGAAAAGCGTTCCGACTCGCGCGCGGCCAGGACCATTTCAGCGAGGCTGTCGATCACCATCCGCTTGAGAGGCGCCTCCGCGAGGTGTTTGCGAACGACCGACGCGACGATGTCAAGGTCGAGCGCGCTCTCCGGGACGTGATAGATCACGAGCAGGCCCGATTCGAGAAAGGGACGAAGCTCCCAGCCGAAGCTTGCCGCTTTGCGGATGAGCTGCGCCGGGTTCTCCTGGAAAGTGACGTAGAGGCAGCGCTCGCCGTCCTCCAAGCCCTGGACGAGGAACCGTAGCGCGAGTCCAGTCTTGCCGCAGCCTGACGGACCCAGGACAAGGGTTGATCCGCCGCGCGGCAATCCACCGTGGCACATCTCATCGAGGCCCGGTACTCCGATCGCGATTCGGCCCTGTGGCTCGGCCACCGACTGCAGGTGGCCGTTCAGGGTTTCCGCGCGCACGAAGACGGTGACCCCCGCCTCGCTGATCTGCACCGGATGCTGTCCCGAAAGGGGCTTGGAGCTGCGCAGCTTGCGTACCCGCAGCCAGCGCCGATCCATCGGCTGATGAGGTTCATAGACCAATTCAACGATCCCGTCGGCGAGCGAGAACTCAGGAGCCGAGGCGATCTCTTCGGGGCTGTATTCGCCGACAAAGATCACGGCCGTGTCGGTGAGCGCGATGCGCGCCGCCAGCTTGTAGATCGCCGAGCGAAGCGCGCGCTCGCTTTCGCTGAAGTCCCGCAGCGCCTTCGCACTGTCGACGACGACGAGGACGGGATGCTCCTCGACGCATTTGCGGACGATCTCGTCCATCATCGAGGCGAGGCCGTCCTTCTCGTTCGACTGGAGCAGCTCGCCGAGATTGATGAACTCGACCCTGTCCACCAGGGCGCCCCGGTCGAAGAAGTCGAAGGTCTCGAGGTTGGCGATGAACTTCCCGGGCGGCTCGGAGATGGTCGAGTAGTAGACCGCCTTGCGCTCGTGAGTGGCATTGCTGAAGCAGATCTGCTGCGCCAGGATCGTCTTGCCGGTGCCGGGCAAACCGGCAAGGACGGTGAGGGAGCCGACCGGCAATCCGCCGCCGAGGACGGTATCGAGTGCCGGGAGGCCGGTGCTCAGTCTCTGCACCGTCAACTCTTGACCCCTGTGACCCTTGACAGGGGTGCCGCTCCGTTGAGGTATTCGAGGACCTTCACGAGGTTGGCTGAGACGAACGGTTTGGTGATCACGGCGTCCGCCCCGTCCGCGGCGCGGAGACCCTCCGCCGCCCCGGCATTGGCGCTGATGACCACGATCGGGATCAGGGCGGTTCTCGGATCCTTTCGAAGCCGTCGGATGAGCTCGTTACCGCCCATGACGGGCATCATCAGGTCGGTTGTGACGATGTCCGGAAGGTCTTGGCCGAGCATCACGTCGAGGGCAGCCTGGCCATTGCCGGCCTCGGCCACCTCGTAGCCCGCTTTCTCGAACATCAACCTGAGTATGGTGCGCAGGCTCGGGTCATCTTCAACGACAAGGATCTTGCTCATGCGACCCCGACTGGAAACCAGTCGCCGGTCGCCGGGCAATGCCGGGCCTGGTCCGCCATGGCTGGCAAGCGTGGACCGGAGCGGGTAACAAAGTAAGTAATCGTTTCGGTGCGGTGTGCGCGACCGACCTGTGCGGAAGCCCGATTTCTTTACTCTGGCAGGCGTGCACCCGGTCCTCGCGTTCTTCCGCCGCAACGCGGGAGTGCTCCGGGAGCTGCCCTAGCGCAGTGCACCCGTCCGGCAGAGCCGGAATGGTGCGCAGGGGGGAAAGTCGCCGGAGGCGACGGGGGGACGTCCCCCCACAAAACGACCGCAGGCGCGCCCGTCGCCCGCGCCAAATCCAGCGAGGCTGGATTTGGAGCACCTCACGTTCGCTTGTTCGAACCTAGTTGAGTTGCATGCTCGGGTTCGACAGCTCGCGGATGCCTCCGCCGGTCGGTGGTGAAGGCCCACGGTCGCTCGTAAGCC
>DATCPJ010000250.1:0-9026 GCA_036570145.1 Candidatus Dormiibacterota bacterium | reverse complement strand
AGTGGTGTGTCTGGCAATAAGGTCGACAACGGGTCCGCTCAGAACGTCGATGTCGGGCTCAGGGGGCCCGTCTCGTCGTCGTCACGCAGCTGCGGCTGCGCTCCTCCTAGAGCCACCCCTTCGCACGACCTCGACGCCCTGACCGGCGACCCCGCGGGTCGCCTGCGGCCATTGTGTCGACCCAATTACCAGACGCACCACTAGCGCCGGCGCCTCGTTCGCGGAACGCTTGTCGGTACCGTTGACAGCGAGAACCTCGACGCCGACACCCGCGCGCTTCTCGCCAGCGCACGGATCGGCATGCTCGCGCTCAACGGCGGCCGCTACCCGCTCGTCAACCCCGCCGCGTTCCACTACGGCGGCGACTCGATCTGGCTGACGACCTCCCGCCACGCCGTCAAGGTCGCGCTGGCTCGAAGGCAGCCGTCGTGCAGCTTCCTGGTCGACGCTGGAAACCAATGCGTTCTCCTGGAGGGCGAGGCGGAGGTCTACGATCCGCGATCGGTTCCGGGCATCGCGCGGGCGCTCATGGAAGGACCCGGCTTCTACCTGAACCTGGCCGGCTACGCGTTCAAGAACGCCGCCTTCATCGGCGGCTACCTCCGCGATCTCGCCCGTATACCCGGCGAGTGGTGGCCCCAGAACCGCGCCCTTCTTCGCCTCCGCGTCTCGCGGGCCTGGTCGCTGCCCTCGGTCTCCTCGCCACCGGCGGGCCCGGCGCCGGTTCCGGGAGTGCCCGCCGGGGTGCGCCGCACCCTGACCCGCGTCCCCGTCGCGTACGTCTGCACGCTCGTCGACGGCGTGCCGCTGATGGCGCCCGCGCTCTGGACGGCCGACGGCAGCGTCTCGGTCGTCATCGGTGTGGCCGGCTTCCTCGGCATCAGCCGTCGGGCCGCCGGCGGGCTGGCGATCGAATCCCACCACGCCTATCGGGCAACCCGGATGGTCGGCGCCTACCTGAGGGGCCGGTTCACCGCCGACCCCGACGCCAAGGTCGAAGTCGCCGAGCGCTATGGCCTCGAATCCGAGCCGGCGGGACTGGGCCTCCGCTTCGAGGCCGAGCGCGCCACCTGGTGGCGCGGCTTCACCCTGGAAACGGCCGACGTGGAGCAGCCGGCAGCCAAACGAGTGGCGCGCTAGCTACCCTCCCCGCTCGCGGGGAGGGCCAGGGTGGGGCCAAACGCAGGCCCCAGATACTCGGCCGCGATCCCAAACGCGGGCGTAGGTATGTTTGGCCGCGGTCCGCAAACGCGGGCTTAGGTGCGTTTGGCCGCGGTCCCCAAACGCGGGCCTAGGTGCGTTTGGCTGCGGTCCGCAAACGCGGGCCTAGGTGCGTTTGGCTGCAGTCGCAGGCCTCAAAGCGGCCCCACCCCGGCCCTCCCCATTAATGGGGAGGGGGTCTAGGGGTGCCTATCTGATAGATTAGGCATACCTAAATTGCAGAAGTCGATGCGCCGGTCCTCGCTGACCCAATCCCAGGAGGACTACCTCAAGGCTCTCTACCAGCTCAAGACGGCTGGCCGTCCGGTCACCACCTCGGAGCTCGCCGAGCGCCTCGCCGTCTCCGCCGCGTCCACGACGGAGATGCTGGGAAAGCTCACAGCGCTCCGGCTGGTCGACCACGACCGCTACCGAGGCTCGACCCTGACCGCCGCGGGTGAGGCGGTCGCGCTGGAGATGATCCGCCACCACCGGCTGCTCGAGATCTTTCTCACCCGCGCCCTCGGCTACCGCTGGGATGAGGTTCACGAGGAGGCGGAGCGGCTCGAGCACCACATCTCGGAGCGCCTCGAGGCTCGGATCTTCGACAGCCTCGGCCGCCCCGACGTCGATCCCCACGGCGACCCGATACCGACCCTCGAGGGGGAGATGCCGAGCGACCGGCACCGGACGCTGGACCAGTGCCGGCGGGGTGAGCTCCTCGAGGTGCGCCGGGTCTCCGACCGCGACCCGGACAAGCTGCGCGCTCTCGAGCTGCTCGGCTTCCGGCTCGACGAAGCGGTGGAGGTCGTCAAGGAAAGCCTCTACGAGGGACCCGTCGTAGTGAAGGTCGGCGGGCATCGCCGGCAGGTGCCGCTCGGGCTCGCGAGGGCCGTTTACGTTGCGTGATTACGGCGCGGTCGAGATAGCCCTTCCCGGGGTGGCCGGCGAAGCCGCTGCCGCCCGCCGCATCCTCGCCGGCGAGGACACCGGCCGCGGTTGGTTCCGCAGCCTGCTCCCCTTCCTCGGTCCCGCCTTCGTCGCCTCGATCGCCTACGTCGACCCAGGCAACTTCGCAACCAACATCTCGGCCGGTGCCCAGTTCGGATACCAGCTGCTCTGGGTGGTCGTGCTCGCCAACGTCGTCGCGATGCTTCTCCAGAGCCTCTCCGCGAAGCTCGGCATCGCGACCGGCATGAACCTGGCCGAGATCTGCCGCGAGCGCCTGCCCCGCTGGGCGATGATCAGCACCTTCCTGGCCGCCGAGGTGGTTGCGGTCGCGACGGACCTGGCCGAGTTCCTCGGCGCCGCCGTCGGCTTCTACCTCCTGCTCGGGGTGCCGCTCTGGATCGGCGGCCTGCTCACCGCGGCCGCGACCTTCGGGATCCTCGCCCTCCAGCGCTTCGGCTTCCGGCCGATCGAGGCGGTGATCGGGTCGGCGGTCGCCGTGATCCTCACCGCCTACCTCTTCGAGACCGCGCTGGCGAAGCCGGACTGGAGCCAGGTCGGCTACCACGCGATCGTGCCCCAGCTGGGCTCGAACAGCATCCTGCTCGCCGTCGGCATCCTGGGCGCGACGGTCATGCCGCACGTCGTCTTCCTCCATTCGGCGCTGACCCAGAACCGGATCGTTCCCCGAAGCGAGAAGGAGGCGAAGCGGCTGTTTCGGTACGAGGCGGCCGACGTGATCATCGCGATGTCGATCGCCGGGCTGATCAACCTGTCGATGATCTTCATGGCCGCCTCGACCTTCTTCGCCGGCGGGCTGCACTCGGTCGGCAGCTTGCAGGAGGCCGAGCGAACGCTCCGGCCGCTCCTCGGCGATGCCTCCGGCATCGCTTTCGCGATCGCCCTTCTCGCCTCCGGCCTGAGCTCCTCCTCGGTCGGGACGATGGCCGGCCAGATCGTTCTCCAGGGCTTCCTGCGGCGAAAGGTAAGCGTCTGGCTGCTGCGCCTCGTCACGATGCTGCCTGCCCTTTTCGTGATCGCCCTCGGGCTCGACCCGACCCAGACCCTGGTGATCAGCCAGGTGGTGCTGTCCTTCGGCCTCCCCTTCGCCGTGGTGCCGCTCGTGATCTTCACCTCCGACCGCCAGATCATGGGGAGCCTCGTCAACCGTACCCCGACCAAGATCGCCGCCTGGGGCGTGACCGCCGCGGTGGTTTCCCTCAACCTGCTCCTCATCGCCCAGACCTTCGGCCTCCGCTTCTAGAAGCGATCCGAGTTTCATTCGCGCGACGTTGCCGCGACGTCAGTGAATTGCGCCCGAAGCGACGGGGGCTTGCCGTATGCAATGGAGCATGGCAAGGTCATGCCCTTAGTGGGGTCCGCTCTCTCACGGCCGAACGAGGCCGTCGATCAGGCGCGGATCTTCAAGGCTTTGCAGGAGGTCGCGCTCGCGGCCGGTGGCGTTCTCGACCCCGCCGAGCTTGCCAGCCTCGTGATCGAGCACGCCCGGGACCTGGTCGGCGGCTGGAGCGCGACCCTCGTCTGGTTCGAGCGCGGGGATGCGGTTCGAGTGCTGGCCGACAACCATCCCGCGCCCTTTCCGGCGATCGATCTCGAGCCGGGCAAGGGCATGACCGGCCAGATCCTCCGCACCGGGGAGCTGACGGTTGTCAACGATTACGCCACCTGGGAGCACGCTTTCGACTGGGCGATCGAGGGCGGTGTGCGGAGCATGATCGGCGTGCCCCTCAAGGTCCGCGACCGCCCGCTCGGCTGCCTGCTGGTCCGCTCCGCCGAGGCCGGCTTCTTCAGGCCCGAGCTGTGTGAGGCGCTCACGCTGCTGGCATCGGTAGTGGCGCCGGCGCTCCAGGCCACCTCGCTCTCCGCCGAACGCGAGAAGCAGGCGGGGATCTTCCGAGCCCTGCACGAGCTGGCGGTCGCCGCCAGCGGGGTGCTCGAGCCCCGCGAGCTCGCCCGGATCGCCGTCGAGCGCTGCCGCGAGCTGCTCCAGGTCGACGGGACCGTGCTTTTCCATGTCGACCGGCAATCCGGCTTGCTACAGCCGCTCCACGAGTCGACCTCGGAGGTCGTCGACCGGCAGGTGAAGCCGGGCGAGGGCGCGATCGGGCTTGCCTTCACCCACCGCAAGCCGTACGCGGTTGACGACTACGCCGCCTGGGAGCACCGGATGCCAGGGCCGAGCAGCCGCGGCCTCGCCGCGGGACTCGCCCACCCGCTCGTCGCGGGTGACCGCGCCATCGGCGTCGTGGGCGTGTGGTGCAGCACCAAGCGAAGCTGGTCGGAGAACGACATCCAGATCCTCAGCCTGGTGGCGGCGCAGATCGGCCCCGCCCTCCAGAGGGCCACCGCGGCGATGGAGAAGGAGGTCCAGGCAGAGACCTTCCGTGCGCTCAACGAGGTGGCCGTCGCCGCCGCCGGCGTGCTCGAGCCTGCGGAGCTCGCCCGGATCGCAACCGAACGGGCGCGGGACCTGGCGAAGTCGACCGGCGCCTCCCTGACCTGGTACGACGAGCAGGAGCAGGGGCTCCGTCTGCTTGCCGAGACCGAGGTCGAGTTCGATCCCGGCTTGATCATCCCGGTCGCGGAAGCGGGCGCCCATGGCTTCGCCTTCGAGATGGGAAAGCCGCTCGCGGTGGCCGACTACCAGAAGTGGTCGCGGCGCGTGCAGTCGGAGACCGGCCGCGTCACCAGCGCCCTCGTCGTGCCCCTCCAGGTGCGCCAGCGGCGGATCGGGACGCTCGGCGTCAGCTATCGCGAGCACCACCACTTCGTGGCCGAGGACATCCAGATGCTGAGCCTGCTCGCCGCCGAGGTTGCGCCCTCGCTCGAGGCCGCCCGGCTGCACGAGGACCTGGTCGCCTCCACCCGGAGCACCCGGGCCATCTTCGACACCGCGCCGGTGGGTATTGCCCGGCTTGACGTCAAGCTCCAAATCCTCGGGCTCAACCGGCGGGCCGAGGAGCTCACCGGCCACACCAGCAGCGAGCTCGTCGGGCGCCCCGTCGTGCTGAGCGTGGTCGGAGCCGATGACCTCGCCGGCGAGGTCGCCGAGCTCGTCGCTGGCAAGCGCCAGCAGCTCCGCTTCGAGCGCGTCATCCGCCGCCACGCCGGCGGGGGCTTCCTCGCCGACCTGACGCTCACCGCCGTCCGCAACCCGGCCGGCGAAGCCGAGTTCCTTTACGCCATGTTCGACGACATCACGGAGCGCAAACGCTCCGAAGAGGCGCTTCGGGAAAGCGAGGAGCGCAAGAGCTCGATCGTCGAGTCCGCGCTCGACTGCATCATCGCGGCCGACGATCGAGGCAAGATCATCGAGTACAACCCCGCCGCCGAGCGAGCCTTCGGGTTCCGCCGTGAGGACGTTCTCGGTGAGGGCCTCTGGGACACCATCATCCCGCCCCGGCTGCGACGCGCGCACCAGCGCGGGCTTGACGCAATGGGGATCGGCGACGGCAACGAGCCCGGCCGCCGCTTCGAGACCATCTGCATCCGCGCCGACGGGACCGAGTTCCCGGTCGAGCTCTCCGTCGCCGCTTTCCAGCAGGGCGGCAAGATGATGTTCTCGACCTCGATCCGGGACCTCACCGAGCGCGTCCACGCGGAGACGATGCGGCTTGAGAGCGAGGCCAAGTCACGGTTCGTCGCGGCCATGAGCCACGAGCTGCGCACTCCGCTGAACTCGATCCTCGGCTTCTCCCAGCTGCTCGCGAGATCCGGCACCGGTGACCTCAACGACCGCCAGCAGCGCTATGTCGGCCACATCGAGTCGAGCGGCCGCCACCTGCTGGCGCTGATCAACGACGTGCTCGACCTGAGCAAGGTCGAGGCCGGCCAGATGGAGGTCGAGCTGGAGCCGATCGAGCTCGAGCCGCTCCTCGAGGAGGCGGTCAACCAGCTCCGCCCGCTCGCCGACGCCAAACCGATCGAGCTGATCCTGGATCCCACTCCAGGGATCTGGATCCGGGCCGACCGCCGCCGCTTCCTCCAGGTGATGCTGAACCTGCTCTCCAACGCCATCAAGTTCACGGCGGCGGGAGGCAGCGTCCGGGTCACCGGCGCTCGGGCCGGGCGGACCGCCGAGATCTCGGTCATCGACACCGGCATCGGCATTCCCCTCGAGGAGCAGCAGCGGATCTTCGAGGAGTTCACCCAGGTCGAGCGGCAGGCGACGCAGACCTCCGAGGGCACGGGGCTGGGCCTCGCCTTGAGCCGTCGGCTCCTGCAGCTGATGCGTGGCAGCATCCACGTCGAAAGCCAGGAGGGGAGCGGCAGCACCTTCCGGGTCGTCCTCCAGCGGATCCGGCCGGCCGAGGTCGCCGACGCGCGACCCACCCTGCTGGTGGTCGAGGGCGCCTCGGGCGACCCGACGCTCGTGTCCCGGCTGGCTGCCGGGACCTATCGCGTGCTCGCCTCCGGCACCGTCCGCGAGGCCGCCCAGGTCGCCCGCCGCCGGCGCCTTGCCGGCATCGTCATCGGGGAGTCGATCCTGATGGCGGACGAGGACTGGCTCCGGGAGTCCCTGCGCGGCCACCCGAAAACCCACACATTGCCCATACTTTCAGCCGCGGTGGCCCTGCAACCCGGAGTCCTGATTCGTGACTGAGAAGGTCCGACGCCAGCCTGTCGTATTGGTCGTCGACGATCATCCCCTCAACCTCGAGCTGATCGAGGGCTGCCTTGCCGACGTCGATTGCCGGGTCATCACAGCCACCGACGGCATCGAGGCGCTCGAGCTGGTCAAGAAGGACCGCCCCGACCTGGTCCTGCTCGACGTGATGATGCCCCGGATGGACGGATACGAGGTCTGCCAAAGGCTCAAGGACTCGCCCGAGGGCAAGCTGCTGCCGGTCGTCATGGTCACCGCGCTGGGCCAGATCGCCGACCGCGTCCGCGGCCTCGAGGTGGGAGCCGACGACTTCATCGTCAAGCCGATCGAGCGCGTCGAGCTGGTCGCCCGGGTGCGCTCGCTACTCCGCGTCAAACAGCTCTACGACCGCCTCGACGACGCCCAGCGGACGATCTTCTCGCTTGCCCGCGCGGTTGAGGCGAAGGACAGCGCCCTCGAGTCCCACACCGAGCGCGTGGGCATGAACGCGCGGCGCATCGGTGAAGCGCTGGGCCTGCCGGAGGACACCCTCGACGACCTGCTCTGGGGCGGCGTCATCCATGACATCGGCAAGATCGGGACCCCCGATTCGATCCTTCTCAAGCCGGGCCCGCTGACACCCGCGGAATTCGAGGTGATGAAGCAGCACGTTTTCACCGGCGAGGAGATCGCCCGCCCCCTCCGCTCGGCGCACGACCTGCTTCCGATCATCCGCCACCACCACGAACGGATCGACGGCACCGGCTATCCCGACGGCCTCGCGGGCGACGACATCCCGCTGGTTGCCCGCATCGTGGCCATCTGCGACGCCTTCGACGCCATGATCAGCGACCGGCCCTACCGCAAGGGCCTGAGCCACGCCGACGCCCTCGCCACCCTGCTTGCCGGCGCCGGCACCCAGTGGGATGCGAAGCTCGTGGGCATCTTCCAAACCCTCGTCAGCGAACCCCTCCCGGAGCACGAACCAGCGGCTCGCTAGCATTTCCCCCTGTGCTCCGCTTGGCCGTGGTGGCCGTTCTCGTCGTCTCTCTCGAGTGGGGGCGCGTGCTCCTCGAACGCGCGACCGGTCCGGTGCCCGCCATCGCTCTCGGCGGGCTCGCCCTCGGCCTCTGTGCCCTCGGCTGGAAACCGGAGGCGCTCGGCCTGAGCCGCGACCACCTCTGGCTGAAGCTGCTGGGAGGCCTTGCCATCGCCGCCGTGCTGCTCCTGCCCGCGGCGATGCGCTGGCAGGGCGCCCCCGTTCTGCCCGTCCCGCTTGCGATCTCGGCGATCGCCATCTCGATCGGTGAAGAGCTCGCCTTCCGGGGAGCCCTCTATGCCGCCCTGGAAGCGGTCTGGGGCCCTCTCGCCGCAGTCCTCGGCAGCGCCCTGGTCTTCGCGGCAGGCCACGTTCTCTCCCACCCGCCGCTCTTCCTGCTGGCAGTGCTCGCCGCCGGCCTGGTGCTCGGCACCTGGCGTTGGGCGGCCCGCGACCTGGTCGGTCCGATCATCGGCCACACCCTCGCGGATCTCGCATTGTGAGACGGGGGACGTCCTCGCTGCCGGCCGTGCTCGGCGCAGCCTGCGCGCGGCCTACCCCCCTGGTGAAGCGGGCTCGGGTCGCGGTCATCGCCCTCGTGCTGGTCGCCGCGGCCTACCCGCTTGCCGCCTGGCAGACGCCGCCCGGCTTCTACGAAGGCTTCTGCCCTCCCGTGGACTACAAGTTCCTCAACCCGCCGCCAGGGGTGAAGAGCAGCAAGCCTCCGGCCGCCGGCCACGCCGAGATCAAGGTCGTCGGCGGGGTCGTGCAGCCCGGCTTCGTGGCGACGGCCGACGACAACCCGCAGGCCCAGCTGAGCTTCGTCCCGGGCGCCTTCACGGCACCGGCCTCCGGGCCAGAGGTGATCGACATCAAGCCGGTGAGCAGCTATCCGGCCGCCACCGGCATCGCCGTCGTGACCAACGTCTACCAGGTCACCACGTCGACGCCGATGGTCAAGGCCTCCAACCTCCGCCTGCTCTATTCGACGGTGCTGCCGGCGCCGTCGTCGATCTACGAGGCCCAGGGTGGGGGCACGTGGACCGCGCTCACCTCCAATCCGAGCACCGGCACCGGCTGCTCGGACATCGTCGCCCAGATCACCTCGACCGGCTACTTCATGGCCGGCTACCCGAGCAGCAGCACCCGTCCCAACGGCTCGACGACGATCGGCGGAGGCCAGGTGCTGCCGATCGTGGTCGCGCTGGCGAGCCTGATCGTCGTGCTGGCGGG
>DATCPJ010000249.1:0-4485 GCA_036570145.1 Candidatus Dormiibacterota bacterium | reverse complement strand
TTGCTACCACTTTATCTTGTGCCAATGGCGGCAGCGAGCATGCCGAGCCCGAGCGTAATCCAGGCGAAGGGGACCATCACCAGGCTGACGAACCGGTTGGTGAAGACGGCGCCCCGGTAGATCAGGTTGACGGCGATCGCGACCCCGATCGCCGCCGTGCCCGCGACCAGCCCCAGGAAACGAAGGAGGTCCACGACGCCGTCCCCTCCGACGCTGAAGAAGAGGGACACGAAGAGGCCGCAGTAGGGCAGCCAGAGAAGCAGCCTCAGGGCGCTGAATCCGCTGCCCTCGAGGCCGGGGGGACGGCGGCCGGCACCGCCCGGCACGCCCTGGGGCGCGGACTCCGGGAGCAGCTGGAGCAGCGCCGGCAGACACATCAGGTAGAGCAGCCCGGAGGCGACCTTCACCGGAAGGCCCGGGTTGAGCTGGATGTTGCCGAGGGTCTGCGGCTTGAGCGTCTGCGGCTCGATGGCCGGGACCAGGAGGGCGACCAGCCAGCAGAGCTGGACGATGACCATCAGGCCCGGCTCCAGCTCGCCGCGGGTCCAGCCCCAGGCCCAGAGCAGCCAGGCGGAGCCGACCAGGGCCAGCGCGGCGACCAGCAGGTTTCGGTCTGCCGTGGGGACCGGGTTGTAGGGGAGCGCGAGCTGGAGCGCCGCGACGAGCGCCAGCAGCCCCGCCCCCACCGAGAGGACGGGGAAGCCGCCTCGCTCACCGGTCGGCCGGAAGCGCGCCATGACGCGCCGCGCCGCAGGCACGATGCCGCCACGCTCGGGAACCATCCACCAAGCACAGGCGACCTCGAACACCAGGCCCAACGCGACGCAGGCGAGCAGGCCCGGGTAGAGCAGCAGCCCGATGCCATGCTGGCCGATCTCAGCCCAGGGCATCTCAGCGGACCCCGAGCAGGTTGAGGACCGGATTCGGGTAGAGCCCCAGCGCCAGGTTCAGGAGGAGCACGATGACGACCCCTGCGGCGAGGCGGCCGGTCGGGCGGCCGAGCGTCTGGGCCAGCCGGAGCGATTGCGGCAGCCAGCTCAGCATCGCCAGCACCAGCAGCGCGGTCAGCGGCCAGGGAACCTGGGCGGCTCCCCGGATGATCAGAAGCCGCGCCGCGAAGCCGGCGAAGGGCGCCGAGCCGAAGAGGGCCGCCGCGACGAGGAGGGTCAGCGGTGTGATCGTCGCCACCCGCTGGGCCTGGATCAGGGCGGGGCGGGCGAGGAGGTAGAGCGGTAGCCGGAGCAGCAGGACGGAGAGGAGAATCAGGTAGGCGCCACCCGCCGCCGTCTGGTTGAGCAGCCCGAACCCGACCAGGACCAGTCCCCAGTCGCCGATGAAGGAGTAGCGCCAGAGGTCGGCGTTGGCTTGCGACTGCCAGGAGCCGAAAGCTCCCAGCCCGAGGTTGAAGATGCCGAGCGCCAGGAGCACTGCGTACCCCGCCCCCGATTCCGCCGGCAGCAGCCCGACAAAGCGGGTGACCAGGACGACCGCGAGCGCGGGGCCGACGAAGCCGAGCCAGGCGATCGGCGACGCCGGCGCCGGCTCGCGTGGGTCGAGCCCCTGGAGGTAGGGCGCCACGCCGATCGTGGCGGTGACGCCGACGACCACGGCAAGCCCTGCGATTCTGACCAGCGGCGTGCTTGTGGCGCCGGCCGCGAGGAGGGCGCCAAGCACGATCAGGAGCGCGCCGAAGGCGGGGGCGCGCACCCGGTCGGAGAAGGAGCGGAGGGCGGGGACCGCGGCGTGGACCGCGGCGAGCAGGAGCACGACCAGGGCGACGACCAACGGGTCGCTGAGGATGGCCAGGGCGGCGATCGCCGACAGTCCGGCGAGGACCGAGACGAGCATGGGGACCCGGTCCGAGCCGGGCGGGACGAGGAGTACAGCAAGGCCGGCGGCGACGAAGGTGGCGACCAGGACGACCTGCTCGGGGGCGAGGAGCACGGCGTCCAGCCCGAGCAGCCGGTACTGGCGCCCGGGAACGACCAGGCCGGCCGCGACCAGGCCCGCGAGTCCGAAGACGAGCCCGACGCCGACCGCCAGGCCCCGCCGGCGGCGGAAGAGCGAGACGATGAGCGCCCCAACGGCCGGGAGGCCGAAGGCGAGCTCAGCCATCAATTTCAGCCACCTTCGGCTTCGCTGTCCGCGGCAGTGGGGATCAGGTTGAGCGCGACGGCAGCGATCGAGCCGATCAGGGCCCCGGTCGCATCGGTCGTCGCCAGGGCTTCGAGGGTTCCCGCCCCAAGGGCGATGAGCGAGGCGGCGGCGAGCGCTGCCCTCGGGTCGCGCACGCCCAGCAAGCGGCCTGCCCCGAGCGCTATCACGATCACGGCGGCGGCTCGGGCCGGGGGCTCACCGGGGCTGGCCAGCGCGCCGACCCCGAGCCAGAGCGCGGCGCCCCCCACGACGATCGAGAGCACGATCCGGGGAGTCGACCCGGCGGGCAGCAGTCCCCAACCGCGCCGCGGGTTGCGGCGCAGGGCGATGACGGAGGCGAGCAGGCCGCCCGCCAGCAGCAGGCCGGCATCCACCGCATCCCCTTCGACCAGGCGGACCAGCGCGAGGCCGGCCGCCGACAGCAGGATGCCGACGGCAAGGCCGCGGCGCGCGTCCGACAGAACGAGCACGGCGGCACCCAGCCAGGCCAGTCCGAGACCGATCCAGGCGCTGAGCCCGATCATCGGGTGACCAGGATGGCGAGGATCGCGAAAAGGACGATCCAGAGCCAGATCGATCCCCGCGTCAGCACCACGTCCATCCGCTTCCAGCCGGTCACCCGGAACTCGGCCGGGAGCTCCAATGCGTCAGCCAGCGCGCCGAGCCGATCGGGCAGCGATCGCCAGCGCGGCGCGAAGAGGGGCACCGGGTCGGCGGCCGGGAGGGCGGCCACGCCGAAGCGCCTGCCGGCGAGGCCGAGCACCACGACGGCGACCACCAGCAGCCCGCCGAGAGCGACCGCCGGCCAGCTGCCCGATGCCGCGTCGGTCGCGTAGAGGCCGCCGGTGAGGGCCGAGTCGGGAAAGTTGAGGACGCTCGCCGCGGCCGGGACCGCAATCGCCGATTGGAGGGCACCGAGCCCGGCGCCGCCGGCAGCCAGCACGAGGACCAGGACCAGCGCACCAAACCGGGATCGGCCCGGCTCGGCCTCCCGGCGGGGGGCGAGGCGGACAGCGCGGGCCGCCCCGGCGATCCCGATGACCCAAGCGGCGATTGCCGCCAGGCCGAGGTAGCCGGTGACCTCGTTCGCCTCGAGTGCCGCCTGGACGTCGAGCAGGCGGGTCCCGAAGACTGCGGTCGGAGGCAATCCGACCGAGACCAGGAGCGCCACCAGGACGGACCCGGTGAGCGCCTCTTCGGCGACCAGTGGCAAAAGCGCGCAGAGAAGCGAGGCGACGGCGAGGGTTCCGATCGCCGCCGCGATCCCGAGGGGCGTGCCGAGGGCGAGGGCGAGGAGCGCAAAGCCGCCCGCGATGGGCAGGGTCTCGGCGAGATACGCCCGGCGGGTCGGGGCGGCCTGGGCGCGGAGCGTGGCGGCCAGTGCGCAGGCCATGCCGGCCGCGGCGAGAAGGGGGTTGGCGAGAGGGCTCGGATAGTGCCCGCCACCCGCCTCGTACATGCGGACGAGGAAATAGAAGCCGGTGAAGAAGAGGAGGGCGGTGGCCGGGCCGGCCGTCTCGGGACGCAGCCGCTCCCAGAGGGCGGCCGGCCAGGCCTTCCAGGGAACGATGCCCGACGCCAGCAGCGAGGCGATCGCCACCAGGGCGAAGATCTGCGGCTGGAGGACCGACACCGGGATCGCGGCGTACTGGTCGGTCCCACCGCGGGTGTAGACCGCGGCTCCCGCCCAGAGCAGGAAGAGCAGCGCGGCCTGGTCCCGAAGCCGGGTCGTGATCGGCTTCGCCTCGCCACCGGCCTGCAGCAGCACCGCGACCAGGAGCAGGGTGGCCCCCCAGCCGAAGGCGGCGAGGATCAGCCCGCTCGCCTCGACCGTGAAGAGGGAGGCCGCCGTCGCGAGCACCACGAGGGGCGGCGAGGGGCTGCGGGTGAAGGTCAGGAGGAGCGCGGCAGGGACGAGCACGAAGAGCCCGAAGGCGAACGAGACGGCGTCAAGGCGGATCGCCAGCCGGATGCCGGCGCCAAGCTCACCGACGGTCAGGTCGAGCGGGGTCCGCTGGGGGGACCAGATCGCGACCAGCGCGACCAGAGCCGACCAGGCGACCAGCGCGGCGATGAACCGGCCGGACCCGGGGACGACCCGCCGGGCGGCCCAGGCCAGCACCGCTCCCACGGCCAGCAGGGCAACTGGCAACAGGAGCACAGCCGCAGGCATCTATGGCGCTAGGTTATCGCGGTGATCGGAAGGCCCTAGCCGAGCCGGGCCAGCGCCGACCGGAGCTCGGCCGCCTTCTGCTCCTCCTTGGCCACGATCTCGGCCGGCGCCCGCTGCTGAAAAGCGGGATTGGCGAGCTTCGCCTCGACCTTCGC
>DATCPJ010000248.1:0-3546 GCA_036570145.1 Candidatus Dormiibacterota bacterium | reverse complement strand
GCCGAGGCCCCTGCGGCGCCAGCCGAGGCCCCTGCCGCGCCGGCCGAGGCCCCTGCCGCGCCGGCCCAGCCCGCAGCCGCGGCACCGGCGAGCGCGCCGTCGGCGAAGGCGGCGCCACCCCCGCAACAGCCCGTTGCCGAGGGCGAGAAGGGCGAATCGGGCGAGCACCGCTTCTCGCCGGCCGTCCGGCTGCTGGCGGAAGAGAACAACCTCGACCTGGAGGCGATCCAGGGCACCGGCCTCGGCGGTCGGGTCACCAAGAAGGACGTCGAGGCCGCCGTCGCGGGGCGGGCGACGGCCCCGGGCATGCAGGCTGCGGCCTCCGGCCAAGCGGCGGCCGCCACCGGCCAGGCCGCGGCTCCCTCCGCTCCCGCGGCAGGGCCGGCGGAGATGGCGGGGGACGAGCGCGTGCCCCTCAGCCGGATCAAGCGCCTGGTCGGCGAGAACATGGTCAAGTCGAAGTCCACCATCCCCCACGCCTGGCAGACCCAGGAGGTGGACATGAGCGGGATCGTGGCCAACCGCAACGCGAACAAGGCCAAGTTCGGGAAGGACGAAGGCTTCTCACTGACCTTCCTGCCCTACGTCGTGATGGCCGCCACCGTTGCGCTGCGCGAGCACCGCGACGTCAACGCGACCTTCGCCGGCGACGCGATCCTCATCCACCGCGATATCAACGTCGGCATCTCGGTGGGGATGGAGGACGCGCTCGTGGTGCCCGTCATCCGGCGCACCGACTCGCTCTCGATCGCCGGTATCGCCCGTGCGGTCAACGACCTCGCGACGCGTGCCCGCGACGGCAAGCTGAAGGGCGACGACCTCCAGGGCGGCACTTTCACCGTCAACAACTCGGGTACCTTCGGCACTCTCTTCTCGTACTCGGTCATCGCGCCCGGCCAGGCGGGCATCCTGACGATGGAGGCGATCGTCGAGCGGCCGGTCGCCGTGGACGGCATGATCGGGATCAAGCCGATGATGTACGCCTGCTTCAGCTTCGACCATCGGGTGCTCGACGGGCTCCAGGCTGCTAGATTCCTGGTTTCATGCCGGAAGTGGATGGAGTCGTTGACGGCGGAGACGCAGATCTACTAGGGACGGGCAAAGGGGGGCAGGCCCCTCTTTCCAAAATCCCCCCCTCCGCGCCGCGACTTGGTGTCGATTTACACAACTCAAACGGCCGGGGTAAACCCGGCCTACGCGCCACGCTCGGCGTGCGTCAGCCTGGGAGCTTCAGGAATGAAAATGGACGATAACGACGAAGCGGGCGATCTACTAGCCCTGCTGGTAAAGGTCCGGGACGAACCGGGCTCCCTCTACCGTGTTTCGGAGGCGATCTACCGGCACGGCGGCAACGTCACCTACGTCTCCACCATCAGCGGCGGCGAGATCCAGTTCGAGATGATCGGCGTCGACGACCGCCGGCAGCTGGTGCAGGACCTGCTCGCGCTCCAGCCCGCAGTCGAGGCGGTCAGCGAGGTCCCCTCCTTCCAGGAGATCTTCGGCAAGCGCGTCATCGTGATCGGCGGTGGCGCCCAGGTCGGCCAGGTCGCCCAGGGGGCTGTCGCGGAGGCCGACCGCCACAACATCCGCGGCGAGCGGATCTCCGTCGACACCATCGCCCTGGTCGGCGAGGACAGGATCGCAGCGGCCGTCCGGGCGACCGCGCGGCTCCACCGGGCAAGGGTGCTCGTCCTCGCCGGAGCGCTGATGGGCGGCGACATCACGACGGCGGTCCGCGAGGTGCGCGAGGCGGGGATCATCGTGCTCAGCACCAACATGGCGGGCTCCGTGCCCGAGGCGGTCGACCTGGTCGTCACCGACTCGCTGGAGGCGGGGATCATGGCGGTGATGCTGATCGCCGACACCGCCAAGTTCTCGATCGACATGGTCCGCGGCCGCCGCTTTTAATTCGAGGGGGATCTCCGCCCCCTTGCGCCGAGCCTATGATCGGAATCCCGACGCCTCCCGCCCACCCGGCTGTAGTCAAGGAGCCTCTTCGTATGGCAGGTCCAGTAGTCCATGAGCCCGCAACCGCCGGTCGCCGCACGCCCAGGTTCGGCAACGCCACCCGCGATGACCTCCCCGGCTTCCTGGGGATCATGCGGATCATCCACCAGGAGCCAAACTCGAGCGCCTTCGCTCGGCTCCTCGTCGGCCAGCCGAAGCCGGAGGACGAGATCCCACTCGCACACCTCTTCGAGGAGATCTCGACCCTCGCGCTGCACGGCCTGATCGTCGAGGACCTCCTCTTCGACGCGTTCGCCTTCGATTACTACTGGGACCAGCTCAAGGACTCCGTGCGCAAGGCCCGCGAGAAGACCGGCAACAAGAAGTTCTGCGAGAACTTCGAGCTGGCGGCGAAGCTGGCGATCGCCTACCGCGAGACCCGACCGCCGAAGACCGAGCCCTAAGGACCTTTCAGCCGGCGACCAACGTTTATCCGGTTTGGGAAGGTTATGGCAGGCGACAATTCACCGCTTGGCGGCGAACTTAAATTCGGCCCTTCCCTTTTGGGTGCTGGTCAGCCACGATAGGTGACGGCCCCGAGGGACACGCGCGAGGGAGCCGGTGAGAGCCGCAAGGCAGGATCCGGAGCCTGAGAAGCGATCCGTCGGGGTCACTTTTTTAGCGGCCCCCACGCAGTTCCGGGCTTGGCAACTGATCCACAGTTGATATGGGTCCAACCCACAATCTTCGTGGGTACAATGATCTGATGCCGAAGGTTCGGCTGGTCGAGAACCAGTTCCCGATCGCGGGGGCCGTCCCGCTCGAGGACCTCGTCGGCCGGCGCGAGCAGGCCGAGCTGATGGCCGCCCGCGCCATATCCGGCCAGCACAGCTACCTCGCCGGTCCGCGACGCATCGGCAAGTCGTCGGTCGCCGGGGCCGCCCTCCGCCTGGCCGAGCGGGAAGGTGCGATCCCGATCACCGCCGACCTCCTCTACCTGGCAACGCCGATGGCGTTCGCCTCGGTGCTCTTCGACAAGGTGGCAGCTGCCCAGGGCGGCGCCTCCGGGATGCTCCAGGCACTCCGCCAGAAGCAGAAGTTGCTCGACGTCGAGTCGACCTACCGGGCAAGGCTCGGGCCCTTCTTCGAGGCGGGGATCAAGATCCACGAGGCAGCGGAGACGCCGGACATGCTGCTCAATCGCTGCTTCGAGCTGCTCGGCCGCCTCGCGGAGGTGAAGAACCGACGGGTGGTCCTCCTGCTCGACGAGTTCCAGGACTCGGACCGCATCCACCCCCGCTTCGATGACTCTCTGCGCCACTTCGCCGCCGACCGGACCCACCGGGTGAGCTACCTCTTCTCGGGGTCGCGCGCCTCGATCCTGAGCAAGAAGTTCGGTGATCGGCAGAGTCCCCTCTTCCGGGTGGCGATGGAGGTTCCCATCGACGACCCGCGGCCGGAGGAGTGGCTGCCGTACCTGGACCGCAAGTTCCGCGAGGTCGGCATCCAGGCCGACGAGCACTGCCTCGGCAAGCTCCTCGAGGAGTCGGGTGGCCACGCCCAGGACACGATGGCCCTGGCCGCCGAGCTGCACCTGCT
>DATCPJ010000247.1:0-1922 GCA_036570145.1 Candidatus Dormiibacterota bacterium | reverse complement strand
TGGGGAGGTCCTCCTCGCCCGACGGGCGAGGAGGGGAGGGGCGTTCACCGATGAATGCTGAAGTACCTTCTACGGGAAGCCGTCGGAGAAGAGGCTTTTTACGGGAAGCCGTCGGGGAAGGGGCTTTCTACGGGAAACCGTCGGAGAAGGGCTTCTGCGGGAAGCCGTCGGAGAAGGCCCCTCCGGCCCCGCTTCGCGGGGCCACCTCCCCATGAATGGGGAGGCAAGACTTGCCTTCCCGTTTGGTGGTGGGTTGCTCTTAGAGGACCTCTAGAAGTTGCGAGCGCTTGCTTTGGAACTCGGCGTCGCTCAGCAGGCCGCCCCTGTGCAGGCGGCTCAGGGCGTCCATCTCCTCGAGAACGTCGAGCAGCGGCGCCATCGTCCTTCGGGCGAGGTACGCCTCGGAGGGCAGGGAGTGGTCCTCCTCTTCCCGGCCGTCGAACTCGCGGACGTAGAAGAGTGCCTTGATGGCCGAGAAGGGAACGGCCAGCCGCCGCGGTGCGCCGGTCGTCTCGGGGTGGAGGTGGAGCGCCAGGCCATAGCGGTGGCGCTTGATCTCGCCGGCGGCGTGGCCGCGGAGGACCTCACCGTCGAGGAAGCGGATCGCGACCTTGCGACCCTTCGCCTCCAGCTCCTTCTCGATCGGCAGCTCGACCATCTTCACAGCGGAGAGCGGGATCCAGGCGACCTCCGAGTTCTCCAGCCCACTTGGGTCGTGGATTTCGAGGATGAAGTCGGGCTCGTTCAGATCCAGGTCCTGGGCGGTTCCCTCCAGGGTCTCGTCGTCAAAGAAGCGAACTCTAACCATCAATTGGATCCTCAGACGATAACGCGGGCCGAGGGGAAGGCTTGCGCCTGGGCAGCTTGCGGGAGCAGCTGACGCAGCGGGCGAGGTGTTCGCGAACCGCGTCGGCCTGGACCTTGCGCAGTTTTCCGGCCAGGTAGGGCTTCAGCATCGCGAGCACGTCGCGGTGGTCCATGTCCTCCCCGGCCTGCTCGGCGACGAACTCTTCCTTGAAACGCAGACGGGCGCGGTAGACGAGGGTTTCGACAGCGCTCTCCGAGATCTTCATGACCCGGGCGATCTTCCGGTAGCTGAAACCCTGCAGCTCGCGCAGGGTGAGGACCAGCCGGTACTTCTCGGGCAGCCGCTGGGCAACGTCGAAGACCTGCCGCCGCAGCTCGTGGGCCTCGGCCTGGATCACCGGGTCGAAGCGCTGGGCCGGGGCCGGGATCTCGTAGAGGATCTCCCGATCGGGCGGCTGCTTCTCCTCAACCCGCGGGTCCCGCCGGCGGCGGCGGAGCTCGTCCCGGCAGAGGTTTTGCGCAACAGTGTGCAGCCAGCCGCCGAAGTTGAACGATTCGTCCATCCGGTCGAGGGTCCGCAGCGAGCGGATGAACGTCTCCTGGGCGATGTCCTCGGCGAGCAGGGCGTCTCCGAGGGTGCGGTGGACGAGCCGGTAGATGCTGGCGACGTGGCGCCGGTGAAGCTCCTCGAAAGCGTGCACCTCGCCGGCCCGATAGGCGGCGACGAGCTCGGCGTCGGTCCTTTCGACCGGCTCCTCACTCACGCGCCAAGCTCCCGGACAGCCCTCGCCGCGGCGAGCTCGACAAGCTCGGCCGCGTGGGCCTCTCGGTACTCGACGGTCTGCTTTTCATCGCCTATCGGGTACACGCGGTAGCCGAGCGTATCCCAACCATCACCCAAACTCCCGGCAATCATGACCGCAGGCACGCCCGCCCGCTCGGCGCGGCGGACCACCTCGGCAGGACCCTTGCCATACCCGGTCTGGCGATCGACGCGGCCTTCGCCGGTGAAGACAGCGCTCGCTCCGGCGAGGGCGCGGTCGAGCCCGGCAGCTTCCACGACCAGGGGAGCGCCGGGAGTCAGCCGGGCGCCGAGGAAGGCGACCAGCCCGGCC
>DATCPJ010000246.1:0-6916 GCA_036570145.1 Candidatus Dormiibacterota bacterium | reverse complement strand
GGGGGTGGGCTGGGCTGGACGACCGGGTTCTTCTGGATCGTGATCGTCACCGACACCGATCCCACCGAGCTGGTGATGTTGGGCGGCAGCGTATTGAGCCGGACGGGGCGGCTGAAGGTGGCGGACTGCCCGTCCACGGAGACCGGCGCCAGGATCACGCTGTTGATGTTGGCCAGGTCATCGACCGAACCGGTCAGGTCGACAAAGAGGGGGTCGATCGTGAGCGCCGTGATCCGGTAGCCGGCCGCCGGGGTGCCGGTGGGGGTCTCGACCAGGGGAACACGCCGGATCTGGTTCGGCCGCTGGGCCTCGACGTGAAGGCTGGCGTTCAGCGTCGAGTCGATGGTGGTCGCAGGGATCGTGTCGGTCGGCGTCGGGAAGGGCCGGCCGTTCTTCTCGAGCTGGATCGGCAGGCTCGGGATGTCCGCGCTGGAGGCCGCGATCGGCGACGCCGGCTTGACGAAGGCCTTGACGTCCTTCAGCTCACTCGCGGCGCCGACGAAGGTCAGCTTGCTCGGGGTCACGACGATCTTGTCGGCGACCGGCTTCCAGCCCTCCGCGTAGTCGATCCTGGTTTCGATCGGCACCGCGACCGTCACACGGTCGTCGATCGTGATCGTGAAGGGGATCTGGTCGTCCAGGGCGCTGACATTGGGAACCGCCACCCGCGGCCGGCCGACGACGACCTGGGTCCCATTTTTGAGCCGCGTGGCATCCACGTGGACGCTGACGCTGTTCGGCCCGGCGATCCTGACGTTCTGCGCCAGGCCCGTCACGTTGATCCGCTGGGTCAGCGGCGCGCTGAAGATGCTCTGGCTGGGCGAGACGTTGTCGTAGGAGATGGGAGCGGTGACCTGGCTGATCACGATCGGGTTCTGCGCGAAGGCGACCGCCGCGAAGAGGCCGAGCGAGAGAACCAGAGCGAGCAGCTTCAGCTGCCAGTTCTGGACGATCCAGCTCATCTATCGCCTGCCGATCGCCATCAGCGCCGCGAGCGAGCGCGAGCGGCCGTTCGTTGCGCCCCGCCGCTGGAGGCTGCCGACGAGGCGGGTGCGGAGGCCGTCCGCATCGAGGTTCCGGTTGATCTTGCCGTCCTCCACGACCGAGATCGAGCCGGTCTCCTCGGAGACGACCAGGACGATGGCGTCGGAGACCTGGGAGAGGCCGATCGCGGCGCGGTGCCGGGTGCCCAGCCGCTCGGCGGCCCGCGTCCGCTCCTCCGGCATCGGGAGCAGGCAGCCGGCCGCCACGATAACGTTGCCGCGGACGATCACCGCACCGTCGTGGAGCGGCGAGTTGGGAAAGAAGATCGTCTGCAGGAACTCCGCGGTCAGCTCGCCGTTGATCCGGACGCCGGTCGTCGCGTAGTCCTCGAGGCCGACCTCGCGCTCGAACACGATCAGGGCGCCGGTCTTGCGCGCGCTCAGGCGCTCGGCGGCGCGGATCGCCTCGGCTACGCCCCGGTTGAAGGCCTGGGGGTTGAACTGGGAGAGCTGGAGGTTCAGGTGGCTCAGCCTACCGACCTGGTCGAGGGCCCTGCGGAGCTCCGGCTGGAAGAGCACGATCACGGCGATCACGACGAACGGCGCCGCGTTCCGGAAGAGCCAGGAGAGGAGGATCAGGTTCAGGGTGCTGGCGATCACCCCGACGAGCGAGAGAAGCACGATGCCGACGATCAGCTCCGCCGCCCGCGTCCCGCGCACCAGCTTCAGCAGCTGGTAGAGGATCACCGCCACGATCAGGACGTCGATGACCTCGACCCAGCCGACCTTCTGAATGGCGCCCTCGACCGAGCCGAACAGGTTGAGGAGGTAGCGGGCCACTACTGCCTTGAGCCTACGCCAGCAGCGCCAGCAGGGCCATCTGGGCGTGGAGGCGGTTCTCGGCCTGGTCGAAGACGACCGAGGCGGGACCGTCGATCACCTCGTCGGTGACCTCCTCGCCGCGGTGGGCGGGCAGGCAGTGCATGAAGATGGCGCCCGGCGCCTGGCGAAGCAGGGCCGCGTCGACCTGATAGGCCGAGAAATCGGTCCGGCGCCGGTCTGCCTCGCCCTCGAAGCCCATCGACGTCCAGACGTCGGTGTAGACGACGCGCGCACCCGCGACGGCTCCCCGTTCGTTGCTGACGACCATGCCCGGCGCCGCCGCCCGAACCGCGGTGGCGGGCTCGTAGCCGGGCGGTGTGATGACGGTCAGTGGAAAGCCGAGGATCGCCTGCGCCTGGGCCAGCGAGGTCACCATGTTGTTGCCGTCGCCGACATAGGCGACCGGGACGTCGAGGCTTCCGCAGCGCTCGCGGATGGTCATCAGGTCGGCGAGGACCTGGCAGGGGTGCTCGAGCTCGGTCAGCGCGTTGATGACAGGGACCCGGGCCGTCGCGGCGAGCTCGATCAGGTCCTGGTGGCTGCGGAGGCGGGCGACGATTACGTCCACGTACCGATCGAGGACCCGCGCCGCGTCGGCGACCGTCTCGCGCCGGCCGATCTGGACGTCCTGCTCGCTCAACGCCACACTCCCGCCGCCGAGGCGGTGGATCCCGACCTCGAAGGAGAGGCGGGTCCGCATCGACGGCTTCTGGAAGATCATGGCGACCTGCCGGCCGGCCAGCGGCTGCTCGTGCCAGCTGCCGGCCTTGATCCGGTCGGCGAGGTCGAGCAGGGCGAGAAGCTCGTCCCGATCCAGGTCCGAGATGCTGAGGAAGTCCCGGCCCCGAAGGGTGATCACGGAGTTGCTCAAGATGGAAATCTTAGGACTCCCATCCTCTCAGAGATGGGGGGTTATCAGCTCCCCGGTGACGACCGGCCGCTCGGAGAGATCGAGGGCCGAGTCGAATTCAGGCAGCCGGCCGCGCAGCGAGCGGTCGTCGCGCAGCGTGAGCAGCAGGTCGCGGCAGCCGGCGGGGTCGAGCCCGAAGTCGGCAGGCCGGAGGACGAGCGGCTTCGAGCGCTTGAGCTGGACCGTCAGCCGGTCGGAGATCCGGATCTCGGGCCAGCGGCCCGACTCCCAGTCGAGCGGGGCGGCCAGTGAGGCGGTCTCGATCCGGTCCCAGAGAGCGTGCTGCTCGGTGCGGCCGGAGACGACGACCAGCCGGTCCCGGAAGAAGCCGAGCCGGCAGGGCGGCCAGCTGCGGAGCTGCCAGCCGGCCCAGAGGGTGAGGCCTACGCCAAGGCCGGCACCCGCCCCGAGGGCGACCGGAGCGGGACCGATGCCCCGGCTCCAGAGGAGGAGCGCCGCGACCAGGCCGAAGGTCACCGCGACGGCCAGCCCGGAGGTCGCCAGGAGAACCGAAGAGCGTCGTGAACGAGCGAAAATCACCCGAGCCCCACCAGAAGGAAAGTGTATTCCCGCCAACACCTCCGACGGCCGTCAGATCGCCGTCAAAGGAATGGTCAATTCAAATTCAGGTGCGGCGCCAAGGCCTGGCTTAGCCAGGCCGTGTGAGTCCGTCTTCCACGCGCCGACCAGCGCTGCGCCGAGAGGGGGGTTTCTGGAAAGGGGGGCCTGCCCCCCTTTGCCCTTAATTGACCTGCCGGGTGGCGCCCTCCCAGTACGGCAGCCGCAGCTCGCGCTTGAGGATCTTGCCGCTCGGGTTGCGGGGGATCAGCTCGGTGAAATCGACCGAGCGGGGCCGCTTGTAGCCCGCCAGCTTCGGCCTCGACCACTCGATGAGCTCCTCTGCTGTCAGCTCCTGGCCCGGCTTGAGGACGATGATCGCCTTCACGGTCTCGCCCCATTGCTGATCGGGGACGCCGATGACGGCGATGTCGGCGATCGCGGGGTGGGCGGCGAGGACGCTCTCCAGCTCGGCCGGGTAGATGTTCTCCCCACCCGACACGATCATGTCCTTGATCCGGTCCTTGATGTAGAAGAAGCCGCCCTCGTCCTGGGTGCCCGCGTCGCCGGTGTGGAACCAGCCGTCGCGGATGACGTCCGCCGTGTCCTTCGGGCGGTTCCAATATCCCTGCATGGTGCCGCCGCCGCGATAGACGATCTCGCCGATCTCGCCCAGCGGGACCTCGGCGTCATTGGCGTCGACGACCTTCATGTCCGCGCCCAGGGTCGCCCGGCCGCAGCTGAGCATCCGCTCCCCGACGTGCTCGTCGTGGGAGAGGAAGGTGACCCCGCCGGTGGTCTCGGTCAGCCCGTAGACCTGGGTCAGGTTGCACTTGAAGGTCTCGATCGATCGCTCGAGGACCGCCTGGGAGATCGGCGAGGCGCCGTAAAGGATGTTCCTGAGCGAGCTGTAGTCCCGGTCCTGCGACTCCGGCAAGGACGTCAGGAAGAGAAGGGCCGCGGGGACCAGGAAGGCCGTCTCGACCTTCTCCTCCTCGAAGACCTGGAGCACCTGCTGGGGCGCGAATTCGCGCAGTATCACCGCGGTGCTGCCCGAGGCCATGGCCGCGACGCACCACCCGCAGCCGCCGATGTGGTAGAGCGGCATGGCCACCATGGCCCGGCCGCCGACACGGAGCTCGGGCATCTCGATGCCGAAGACGCCGAACTCGGCGAAGAGGTTGAGGCCGGTGAGCATCGCGCCCTTGGGAAGACCTGTCGTGCCCGACGTGTAGAGCTGCCAGCTGACCTGGCCGTCGTCGTCACGATGGGGATCGCCGCCCTCGCTTCGCGGCAGCTCGCCGAAGCCGAGCACGCGGACGCCGGCGGCGTCCGCCTGGCTGCGGAAGTCCTCCCCGGCGACGATCACCACCGACTCGGCGTCCTGGGCCACCTTGGCGACCTCCGGGCCGGTCAGCCGCCAGTTGACGGGTGTGGCGATGGCGCCCGCCTTGTCGAGGGCGAAGAGCAGCTCGAGGTACTCGTCGGTGTTCTTGTCGAGGATGGCGACGTGGTCGCCCGGCTTTATCCCGAGCTTGGTGACGAGCCCGGCGGCGAGGGCGGAGCTTGACGCGTCGAGCTCACCCCAGGTGCGGCCGTGGCCCTCGAACCAGGTGGCTTCGAGATCGGGCTGCCGGCGGGCCCACCAACGGCAGATCTCAGCAACTGTGCGCATGGCAGAATCCTACGACCGCCCAGCCCGAAGCGGCCTATCGAAGTTCTACCGCTTGGTGTACTGGGGTGCCTTGCGGGCGCGCTTCAGGCCGTACTTCTTCCGTTCCTTCTCGCGCGAGTCGCGAGTCAGGAGGCCGGCCTTCTTGAGCACCGGTCGCAGCTCGGGGTCGTTCTCGAGCAGCGCCCGAGCGACGCCGTGGGCGACCGCGCCGGCCTGGCCCGACTTGCCGCCGCCGACGACCTTGACGGTGGCGTCGAAGCGCTTGGTGTCGACGACCCGGAAGGGTGTCATGACGACCAATTCGAGGGTCCGCCGGCCGAGGTATTTCAGCGCCGGCATCTCGTTGATCGTGATCCGGCCCTCGCCGGGCTGCAGGCGCACGCGGGCGACCGCCGTCTTCCGGCGACCGGTCCCGTAGCCCGCGTTCTGGTCGTTAGCCAAGATCGATGTCTCCTGCTGCGTTGAACTTGATCGCCTTCGGCTGCTGGGCAGCGTGCTCGTGCTCAGGGCCCGGGTAGACGCGAAGGCGCTTCAGCATATCGGCGCCGAGGGTGTTGTGCTGCAGCATCCCCTTGACGGCGTTGGTGATCGGGAAGGTCGGGTCGAGCTCCTGGGCCTTGCGCAGGGTGCGCGTCCGCAGGCCGCTCGGGTAGCCCGAGTAGTGGGTGTAGGTCTTGCCGTCCAGCTTCGAACCCGTCACCAGGATTTTCGCCGCGTTGATGACGACGACGTGGTCACCGGTGTTCAGGTGAGGCGTGTAGGTCGGCTTGTGCTTGCCCTTGAGAAGGCGCGCGACGCTGGAGGCCAGGCGGCCGAGGGCGACGCCGGTGGCGTCGACCACGTACCAGTCCCCTTTCAGGTCTTCCTTCCTGGCTGTCCAGGTCTTCTGCTTCAACTCGTTTCCTTCAAATATCCGGTCGGTAGATCACTTCCAGCAAAGTCAGGCCCCGGGCGGGGGCCGTCTTGACGAGGTCGGCGGCGGTTCGCCTCCGGTCGCGGGCGGCGAGCAGCTCGCCCACCCAGCCGGGTTGCCGGCGGCCGCTCCCGACCTCGGCCAGAGCGCCGGCGATGCCGCGCACGAGGCCGCGGAGGAAGCCCTCCGCCTCCAGCTCCAGCTCGACGAACTCCCCCGAGCGCCGCACCGACGCCGCCCGCATCGTGCGGGTCCGCGTCGCGGCCGGCTCGGAGGCCGAGCAGAAGCTGGTCCAGTCGTGCCGTCCGACCAAGCCCCTCGCAGCCAGCCCCATGGCTTGCTCCGAGAGCGGCCCGCTGACGTGCCAGCACCGGTCCCGCTCCAGCGCCGGCCGACCCGGCCGGTCGAGGTAGCGGTAGCGGTAGCGGCGGCCGACGGCCGCGTAGCGGGCATGGAACTGGTCGGGCACGACCGTGGCGCTCAGCGCGCTCACGTCCGCGGGCAGCTTCGCGTTCAGCGCAGCCACCAGCCGCGGCACCCCGAGGGACCCTTCCGGGAGCCGGAAGTTGACGACCTGGCCCAGGGCGTGCGCCCCGGCATCGGTCCTCCCCGCCCCGTACACGGTGATCCGCTTCCCGGTCAGCTCCTCCAGCGCCCGCTTCAGCTCACCTTCGACGGTGCGCCTCGCGACCTGCTGCTGCCAGCCCGAAAAGCCGGTGCCGTCGTACTCCAGCACGACCTTGATATTCATTTGTCAAATTTCCGGGAGACGGCGGGGAAACGTCTAGTCGACGATCTCGATGATGACCATGGGCGCGGCGTCTCCCAACCGCGGCCCTTTGCGGATGATCCGGGTGTAGCCGCCCGGCCGCTCTTTGAGGCGGGGCAGGATGTTCGCGAAGAGCTTCTCGATGACCTCGGGCTTGGTCACCTCGCCGGCGACGTGCCGGCGGGCGGCCAGGTCGTCGGGCTTGGCGGCCGTGATCAGCCGGTCG
>DATCPJ010000245.1:0-2332 GCA_036570145.1 Candidatus Dormiibacterota bacterium | reverse complement strand
GTTTGGGAGGTGTCCACGATGTCTTGAGACAGGAACAAATGGTGCCCCGCGAGGTGTCTGGTTTCACGACATAGTTCACAGGTGTCGCAGGACATAGTGCACGCCAACAACTCGGAGGTGGCACATGTCAGGACTCGCTCGCTACATCGTCGACGCGGTCGTCTTGGAACACCGGAGCCCGACCGAACTTGCCCGAGCTCACAGCATCTCGCGGAGGTGGATCTACAGGCTGCTCGAGCGCTATCGGGAGGGCGGCCACGCGGCCCTCGAGCCGCGCTCGCGCCGACCGCACTCATGCTCCACCAAGACCTGCCCGGAGATCGAAGCCGAAGTCATCCAGCTCCGCACCGAGCTCGTCGAGGCAGGTCACGACGGGGGTCCCCAGACCATCCTCTACCACCTCGGCAAACGCTTCCCGGCGCCACCCTCGGCCGCAACCGTCTGGCGGATCCTCAAGCGCCACGGCCTGATCACGCCCCAACCTCAGAAGCGCCCACGTAGTTCCTTCGTCCGTTTCGTGGCCCAGCTGCCCAACGAAACCTGGCAGGTCGACGCCACCCCCTGGCAGCTGGCTGACGGCCGTCCGGTCGAGATCCTCAACTTCGAAGACGACCACTCGCGGCTGTTTCTCGCCTCCCGCGCTTTTCCCACCGTGCGCGCAGGCGACGTCGTCGATACCTTCCATGCCGCCGCCCGAGAGTTCGATCTGCCCGCTTCCCTGCTCAGCGACAACGCCGCCGTCTTCACCGGCCGCTCCCGCCGCGGCAAGGTCCTGCTCGAGCTCGAGCTGGCCCGCCTGGGCGTCCAGCACAAGCACTCCAGCACCTACCACCCACAGACATGCGGCAAGGTCGAACGCCTCCACCAGACCCTCAAGCGCTTCCTCGCCAGGCAACCAGCAGCCACCTCGCTGGCCGACCTGCAGCGCCAGCTGGACGCCTTCCGCGACTACTACAACCACCGCCGGCCCCACCGCTCCCTCGACCGCCAAACCCCGTCCGCGGTCTTCCATAGCCGCCTCAAGGCGCGGCCCACCGAGAACCCCGCTCCCATCGACCACCGCGTTCGCCGTGACAAGGTCGACCGCTTCGGCAAGCTGACCCTGCGCTACCTGGGCCGCCTCCGGCACATCCCAGTCGGTGTCGCCCACAAGAACCGCAAGGTGCGGATCTTCGTCGCCGGCGCCGACGTCCGCATCGTCACCGAGGACGGCGAGCTGCTACGCGCTCTGACCCTCGACCCGACCCGCTCTTATCAGCCCCTCGGCGGACGCTGGCCCGTGCACAATGTCTTGCCACAGGCGTGCACGATGTCCTGAGACAGGACAATGGCGGAGCGAGAGGGATTCGAACCCCCGGTGGCTTGCGCCACAGCTGTTTTCAAGACAGCCGCCTTAAGCCGGACTCGGCCATCGCTCCGCCTTGAATCTAAGCAGAGATGTTCCTTGCTAGATCTGGGGTATCCCCAGCTCCTCCATCCATTTCTGGTACGCGATCAGGGGCAGATCGGCGGGCCGGACGTAGAGCATCAGGCGCGATGAGAGCGGCGGCAGCAGCCACGGGCGCTGGCTCTCCACGACCGGCTTGTCCTGGGATTGGATGACGTCCTCGAAGGCGAGGTAGCTCTCGTCCCGACCGGGGTCGAGGTCGAAGTCGCGAGCAACCTGGAGGAAGATCCGCGACCGGTTGTGAGCGATCGGCTGCATCGTCTGGAAGAGGATGAAGACGCCTCCCGGCGCCTCCTTGTGGAGGCGGATCGTGCTCGGGAAGCAGTTGTTGGTGTAGGTCACCGGTTCGAGGCCGGTGGCCCCCTCCGCGCTGCCGAGGGAGATGTTGGCCGGCTGCTGGATGGTGTAGGCGGAAACCAGGTGATCGCCCTCGACCCAGGCCCTGTGGTCGGGTGGCTCGGGCTGCGCGGGATCGCCCAGGATGCCGGGGTGCACCCAGGGGAAGTGGGTGTCGTCGAGGGCGGCCATCACGATCCTGGTCGCGGCCGCCTCCCAGCCGTCGTAGGTCCGGAAGGACGTCTTGACGAAGGCGCCATCGGCGAACTCGGGATAGGCGGGGAGATCCGCTTTCGGGTGGTCGGCGAGACAGACCCAGACCAGGCCGTAGGCATCGACCGCGTGGTAGCAGGCGACTTTCGCCTCACGCGGGATGGGGAGGCCGCGCCGGGCCGGGATGTCAACCACTCTGCCCCCCTTGTCGTAGGTCCAGCCGTGGTAGCTGCAGCGGAGGCAGCCGTCCACGATCTGGCCGATCGAGAGGGCGGCGCCGAAGTGGCGGCAGAGGTCGTCGAAGGCGGAGATGCCATCCCCCAGCCGCGCCAGCGC
>DATCPJ010000244.1:0-16034 GCA_036570145.1 Candidatus Dormiibacterota bacterium | reverse complement strand
AGCCGAGCACGGCCGGCAGGGGGGACGTCCCCCCTCCGATCAGGGGGGTAGGCCGCGCGGAGGCCGAGCCGAGCACGGCCGGCAGGGGGGACGTCCCCCCTCCGATAAAGCCCAGGCGATGGTCGAGTTCGCCCTCGTCTCGATGCTGATGCTGGTCTTCGTCCTCGGGGTGATCGACTTCGGCTACCTCTTCGCCGGCCGCGTCAGCGCCTATGAGGCGACCCGCGTGGCCGCGCGCTACGCGGCGGTCCACCCGACCGCCTGGAGCTCGGCGGCGGCTCCCGGCGGGAACACGATCGAAGGCAACCTGCTGCTGACATCCGTCCCCGCCCGGGTGCCCAACGATGACGTGCACCTGACCATCAGCTACCTTGTCCCGGGAGCGGGCGCGGCGGTGACCTGCGGTCAGTGGAGCGCGACGGCGGGCGTCTTCCAGCCGGCGGGCGCCTATACCCAGGCCACCTGTGTCGTCTCCGGAAGCCTGGTCCGGGTCCAGGCACAGTACGTCTACAACTTCATCACGCCCTTCCTGAAGTCGACCTTCGGCAGCAGGACCATCAACACCGACGCCAGCGCCCTGGTCGAGTGACCTTCATCGGATCGCTCTCGCGTTGCCGCAGCGCCTTTGTTACTGTGCGGTCGCAAACCATGCTCCGAGTGGAACCCACACGATGACGTCGGCCCCGACCGCCCTCCCGAAACCGGGAAAGCGCGAGATCCTGATCGCCGAGGACGACCCGCTCAACCGCGTCCTCCTGGCGACCTTCCTCGAGGAGGCCGGCTACCGGGTCGGCGTGGCCGCCAACGGGATGCAGGCGCTGAAGCTGATCCGGGAGGGTATGCCGGACCTGGTCATAACCGACGTGAACATGCCCGAGATGAACGGGCTCGAACTGTGCCGGCGCCTCCGCTCGCACCACAAGCTGGCGCGGATCCCGATCATCATGCTGTCCGGGCTGACCGAACCGCCCGAGATCCTGGCCGGCTACGCCGAGGGCGCCGACGACTACGTCGGCAAGCCGATCGACTTCGCCGTCCTCGGCGCCAAGATCGAGGCGCTCCTGCTGCGGAGCCGCGACGTCGACGCGAACGATCCCAAGGCGGGCGTCATCCTCTTCATGCACGCCAAGGGCGGCTGCGGCAGCACCACGCTTGCGGTGAACCTCGCCTGCCTGCTGCAGCGGATCTCGGCCACCGGCGCCTGCGTGCTCGACCTGAGCCTCGGCTTCGGCAACGCGGCCTACCAGATGGGACTCAAACCGCGGCTCTCACTCGCCGACCTTGCCCTGCAACCCGTCGAGCAGATGAACGAGGCGATGTTCGCCAAGTTCATAACGACCGTTTCCGGAGGCCCGAGCCTGGTCCGCGCGGCCGACCGGCCCGAGCACGGCCAGCTCGTCAGCGTGCCCTCTATCCAGCTCGCCCTGGCAAACCTGCGCGACCGCTTCCAGTACATCCTGGTCGACTCGCCGCCGAGCCTCAACGAGCACATCCTCGCCGCTGTCGACGCAGCCGACCTGGTCTGGGTCGTGACCGGGCCGTCGCGATCCGAGCTCACCGCCACGGCCGAACTGCTGAGGCTCCTTGGCCGCCTCGACGTGCCGCCCGACCGCCGCCTGCTGATCCTCGACCAGAACCGCCCCGACATCCCCGTCGATGATCCCGCCGCGATCCTCGGCCGGCGGCCCGACCTCACGATCCCCTTCTCAGCCGACATCATGGCGGCCGCCGACAGCGGCGCCCCGCTCGCCCTGTCCGACCCCGCGGCGGCCTCGCTGGAAACCATCGCCGAGCTTGCCGCGGGCCTCGAGGACCGCCTCCTTCGCGCTGTCGGCCGCAACCCGGCGGGCGGTCTGGCCAGAAAGGCGCCCGCTTAGCAGTCGGCCGGGGCCTAGTTCCGCCAGGGGGTTTCGCCGGCGGCCATCACGCGGCTGGTCGGCATCAGCTCCACCCCCCGAGGGTGGAGGACGATGAGGACCACCGCAAAGGCAACGCCGAGCACGATCGGGCCCCAGTGAAAGGCCACCCCGACGAAGTACCCGAAGACCAGCTGGTAGACGACCAGCAGCACCGCGTACATGATTCCCATCCTGATCCAGCTGACGTTCGCCTCGGGGTCGAAGGATGCAGCCGCCAACCCGATGCCAAAGACCACGCCGGCCACCGAAGCGTTGATCCCGAGGTACTTGTCGAAAGGGAAGATGCTGGTCGCGAAGGTGCTGGCGGTGCTCCCGACGACGAGCAGAACGCCCATCATCAGCATCACGACCGACAGGGTCCTCTCTCTCATGGGTTGTCCTCCTTTGGGGGGGATGCGGCAGGAAGGATGATGGTGAAGCTGCTCCCGGCTCCCAGCTGGCTGACGACGCCGATGTCACCGCCCATCAGCTGCGCGAGCCGCCTGCTCACCGGCAGGCCAAGGCCCGTGCCGTCGGCCCTGACGCCGACCTGGGTGTAGTCCTCGAAGATCCGCTCGAGCTGATCGGCGGCCATCCCGACCCCGCTGTCGCTGACGGCGATCTCGACCGCCGCCTCGGTGCCCAGGCACCGGATCGCGAGCTTGCCGCCGGCGGCGGTATGGCGGATCGCGTTGGAGAGCAGGTTCCAGAGAATCTGGAGCAGCCGGCGGCGGTCGGCCTCGACCCAGAGCTCGCAACCCACGTCGAGCTCGATCTCGAGGCCCTTCTCATCGAGCAGGGGCTGGACCTGGCTCGCGGCCTCCTGCACGATCGGCGCGACCGCCAACCCGGTGATCTGGAGGTCCATCTTGCCGGCGGCCAGCTTGGAGAGGTCGAGGGAGTCGTTGATGAGGGCCAACAGATGCCGGCCGGCCGACTCGACGTTGTCGACGTAACGCGTCTGCTTCGGGTTCAAAGGGCCGACCCGGTCCAATTTGAGGAGCTCGGTGAAGCCCAGGATCGAGGTGAGAGGCGTCCGCAGCTCGTGGTTGACGATGGCGACCAGCCGGGACTTGGCGTCGCTCTCCTGGCGAGCCGCGTCGCCGCGTACCCGGTCGCTTACGTCGGTCGCCAGGGCCACCATCCCGATCACCTCGCCGCCGTCGTCCCGGATCGGGTCGTAGCTGGCTTCGAACCAGAGGTCGACCGCCTCGAGGTGGATGGCGCCGACGAAGCTCTCACCGGCGAGGCCGCGGCGCACGTGCTCGATCGCCTCGGGGACGCTCGCGAGAACGTCGAACACGTTCGACCCGACGGCGAGACCGGCCCCCACTCCGAGCAGCGCGATGGCGCGTCCTTCGGCCAGCCTCACGGTGCCCTCGGCGTCGCAGGCGAACAGGATCACGGGCGCCGCGGCGACGACCTTCGCGAGCAGCGCCTGGCTTTCGCCGAGCCGATCCCGGTCGGTCAGGTCGCGGATCGAGCCCGAGAAGAAGGGCGTGCCGTCGGTCTCCAGCCGCGACATTGAGAGCTCGATCGGGAACTCGGTGCCGTCCGCTCGCAGCGCGATCAGCTCGATACGGCGGGGCAGGCCGCCCGCGCCAGACTCGACGTTCTTTCGGACGCCCTCCCGGTGAGCCTCGCGAAAGCGCTCCGGGATGATCATCTCCGCCATCTCGCGACCGATCACCTCGTCCTTGCGGTAACCGAACATCCGCTCAGCGGCGGGGTTGAAGGCGGTCACTACCGCCGCCGCGTCGATCACGATCATGGCGTCCAGGGTCGCATCGATAACGGCCGCGTTGCGAGCCTCGCTCGCCACCAGCGCGGCGACCGCGGCGACGCTCTCGGTGATGTCCTCCACCTGGCTGACGTAGAACCCGATCTCGCCGTCTTCGGTGCGACTGACCGAGGCATGGAGACGGGCCCAGACGAGATGGCCGTCGCGGTGCTTGTAGCGGCCCTCGAACACGTGGGTCGCATCTTCGCCGGACATCAGCCGGCCGAAGACCGGCAGGCTGGGTAGAAAGTCGGGCTCGTACATGAAGTCGCGGGCGGGCTTGCCGAGCAGGTCCACGCGCTCGTAGCCGAGCATCTTGCAGAGCGCGTTGTTGACGAGCCGGTAGACGCCATCCGGGCTCATCAGCGCCATCCCGATGCCCGATCCCTCGAATGCGCCGGTGAATCGTTGGACGCTCTCTTTCAGCGCCTGGCTCGCCAGCTCCTGGTCGGTGATGTCGCGGGTGACCCCGAGGAAGCGAATGGGTTTTCCAGCCGCGTCCCGTTGGACGGCGGCCCGCTCGTGGATCCATCTCACCTCGCCGTCGGGCCGGACGATCCGGTGGCTCAGGTCGTAGATCGAGCCCGTTTCGTAGGCCTCCGCCTGGGCCTTGCGCACCCAGTCGATGTCATCGGGGTGGACGCGCTCCCAGAAGGCTTCGTTGCTACCATCGAAGGTCTTCTCGGTGTAGCCGAAGATCTTGATCGCCTGTGGCGACCACTGGTCGCGTCCCGCCTTCTCCGGCGTCAGCCAGGCGACGAATGTCCCGATCGCGCCGACCTCCTGCGACTGCTCGAGGAGCGAGACGCTGTCGACCAGCTCTGCCCGGACGTGTGCCGCCTCGATCGCCGCCGCGACCTGGGAGGCGAGAAAACCGAGGATCTTCGCGTGTGAATGTGTGAACCGCCGCTTTTGGTAGCTGACCACGCCGAGCGCACCCACCGCGCGGTCCCCGACCAGCAGCGGCACCGCCACGAGCGCGGTGACGCCGGCCTTGCGCGACGCGGTGACCGCCTTGCCGGCCCGCTGGTAGTCGTTGTTGACGATCGCCCTCTGTTTGAGGAAGGACTCGCCCAGGATGCTCAGAGCGGGCGCCACGTCCTCTCGCTGGTCCCAATCCCGGCTGTCGGTCGTTCCGAGCAAGCGCAGCCGCTTCGTCTTGGCGTCCCACCAACGGACCATTGCGTCATCGCCGCCCACCAGCTCGAGGGCGCCCCGGATTGTGAGATCGGCCAGCTTGGCAACTTCGAGCACCCCGCTCGACGCGGTGGAGACCTCGTGGAGCACCTCGAACACGCGAGCCCGCTCGGTCTCCTCTTTGAGCCCTTCGGCCTCCGCTCGCACGAGCCGGGCTCGCGCCTCCCGGCCGGTCCGTCGCTCGTCCGCCTGAGCGAGCTCGCGCTCGATAACCGCGACCAGCCGGCCGAGCCGGTCCTTCGGCAGGTAGTCGCTGGCGCCTTCCCTCAGGGCCGCACCTGCGGCCTCCTCCCCGATGGTGCCGGAGACGATCAGGAAGGGGATGTCCTCCGGCGACTCCCGGAAGACGGCCAGGGTCTCCTCGATGCTGGAACCGGGGAGGGTGTGATCGCTGATGATCAGGTCGAAAGCGTTGGTCAGGAGCTCGACCCGCATGTCCACCGCGTTTTCGACGCGCGTCATCTCAACCTCGAAACCGCCGCGCCGGATCTCCCGCTCGATGAGCCTGGCATCGTCCTCCGAGTCCTCGACGATGAGGAGGCGAAGGATGCGATCGGCGCTCAGGCCCGGAACGGATGGACGGTCGAGCACGGGCCGGACTTCTCCCACTGTGCGAGTGTGGTCACGACTCCATAACAAAGGCAGTAACGGCAAGTTAGGCGTTGCGGCGACCCTCCTCAGCCGAGGGCGCGACGTGCAGGCTTGTTCAGTCGCAACCAGTACGAGCTCAGTAGTTGGAGGGCGGTCGCAAGCTGCCTGAAGTCGGAAGGCTTGACGACATAGCTGTTAGCCCCCAGCCGATAGCTCTCCGTGACGTCCCGCTCCTCCCCGGAGGAGGACAGGATGGTTATCGGCAGGGAGGTGGTTCGGGCGTCGGAGCGGACCGTTCGGAGAACCTCGAAACCGTCGACGAGCGGCAGTTTCAGGTCGAGCAGGACGAGATCCGGCCCGTCGAGCGGGCTACGGCCCTCGTAACGGCCGGCGCAGAAGATGAATTCGAGAGCCTCGGCTCCGTCGCGAGCCACGTCGACGTGCGTCACGACGGGGTCCGTCTTGAGCGCATGGAGGGTCAGCTCGAGGTCGCTCTCGCTGTCCTCGACGAGCAGGATCCGGGAGCCGCTGCTCATCTCAACCGGCCCCGATCGTGAAGTGAAAAGTCGCTCCCTGACCCGGCTGCGAATCCGCCCAGACACGGCCGCCGTGGCGGAGCACGATCCGCCTCACGCTCGCGAGCCCGATGCCGGTGCCGGGAAAAGCTTCCGTCGAATGTGCCCGCTGGAACACCTCGAAGATCTTCTCCGCGTTGGTCGGGTTGAACCCGACGCCGTTGTCGCGGACGAAGTAGGCGGGAGTTCCGGCAACCACCTCGGAGCCGACCTCGACGCATGCCGCAGCCTGGTCCCTGGTGAACTTCCAGCTGTTGCTCAGGAGGTTGTCGATCACGTGCTGGAGAAGCGGCTCGTCTCCGGAGCAGGCAGGGAGCTCTCCGATGGTGACCTTCACCTCGCGCTCCGGCGAATCCGCGACGAGGGCCGCCACGGCCCGGTCGACGAGCGGCCCGAGCTCGACCGGCCGGCGCTGCAGCTCGGTGCACCTCAGGCGCGAGAACTCGAGGAGATCGCGGATCAGGTCCTGCATCCTGGTGGCCGCCTCGCGAACACGGTTCAGGTGGCCGATGCCGGCACTCGACAGCTCTGCCGCGTGCTCGCTCACCAGGATGTCGGCGAAGCCGTCGATGGCTCGAAGCGGCGCCCGGAGGTCGTGGGCGACCGTGTAGGAGAACGCCTCGAGGTCACGGTTCGCAGCCTCGAGGTCACGGTTCGCAGCCTCCAGGTCACGGTTTGCCGCCTCCAGCTCCTCGGTTCGCTCCGCCACCTTGGTTGCCAGCCCGGAGTTGAGCGCCTGCGCCTCGACCTCGGCTCGCCTGCGCTCGGCCAGCTCGTCGGCGACCGAGGCGATGAGGGCGTTGAAGTCGGCTGCCAGCCTGCCCAGCTTGGCGTCGGCCGCCTGGTCTGCGATCACGTGTGTCTTTTTTCCTTCAGCGTGCCCGCCATATCGAAAGCGTTCGATTTCCTCTCTTCACGGGATCGCTTCGGCTCAGTCTGGAGCCTGCCACCCGCGCCACCGGACGTAGCGCCGCTGGACCGCCGCCTTCCCACCGCCCGCCGGGCGCCGGTTGGCTGCGCCCGCGGCTACTCGAAGGCGGACAGGTGAGGCCGCTCCGCCTCCCACATCTCGTCGAACATCCGGCTGATCTCCTCCAGGGAGCAGACCGCCGCGGTCAGAGGGTCCAGCATCAGCGCCAGCCGCGCCTTCTCGCGGTCGCGCTCGACCAGGGCCTGAACCATCAGCTCGTGCACCGCCATGTGGGAGCGGTTGAGCGCGGCGAGCTGCTCTGGAAGCGGCCCGAACTGGCAGGGATGGATGCCCGAACCGTCCACCCGGCAGGCGACCTCGACATTGCCGTTGGGGAGGTTCTCGATCGATCCCTCGTTGAGGACGTTGCCGTGGATCTCGACCGGCTCGTTCAGCTCGACCGCCTCGACGATGTAGCTGGCGTACTCGTGGCTCCGGGTGACCTCCAGCTGGATGCTCCCGTCGACGAGGCCTCTCACGACGGCGGCGTTCATCTGGCGCCAGCTCGGCCAGTAGTGGGCATAGAACCCGGACTCGCCGAGGTAGCCCGTACGCGCGTAGCGGGCGAGCAGGTCCGGGCGCTTGCGGAAGTACGGAACGTACTCCGAGAAGTGGCCGCTCGACTCGGTGACGAAAGCGCCCAGGTGGAGCATGACCTCAAACCGGACGGGGTCCTGCTCGTAGATCGCCGGGTCGCGCGCGAGCTCGCGCAGGCGCGGGTACATGTCCTTGCCATCCGATTCGAGCGTCGTGAACCAGGCGTTGTGGTTGATCCCCGCGCAGCGCCATTGCAGCTCCTCGTAGGGGATGCCGAGATAGCCTGCCAGCAGCTTCGACGTTCCCTGCACGCTGTGACACAGCCCGACCACCGGGAGCTTCGAGGTCCGGCTCGCGGCCAGCGTCAGGATCGACATCGGGTTGGTGTAATTCATGACGATGGCGCCCGGAGCGAGCCGCTCGACGTCGGCGACGATGTCCAGCCAGGCGGGACCGGTGCGAAGGGCCTTGAAGATCCCGCCCGGCCCGATGGTGTCGCCGATGCACTGGTCGACGCCGTACTTGAGCGGGATCTCGTAGTCGGGCTCGACGCAGTCCAGCCCGGCGACCTCGATCGAGTTGATCACGTAGCGGCTGCCGGGGAGGGCCTCGGTCCGGTCGGTGGTGGTGGTGATCGTCCAGTCCCGGCCGGAGACGGCGACGATCTTCTCGGCGACCTGGCGGGAGAGCTCGAGGCGCTCGGGGTCGATGTCGACGAGCGCGAAGGTGCCCGCCTCCAGGCCGGGCGTCGCGACCAGGTCGCTGATCAGGCGGGCGGCGAAGGTGGAGCTGCCGGCTCCGACGTAGGTGATCTTGGGCATCGGCTTCTCTCAGGCGTCTCCGGCGGTCAGGTTACCGGCTTCCTCCAGCACGGCGACGTCACGCGGGCCGAGGCGGATTCCCTCGGCTCCAACTCGCGTCCCGGCGAGCAGGTCGCTCGAGCCGGCTGGTGCGCTGACGGTGACCGGTTCGTCCCGGTGGTTGAGCAGGAAGAGGAGGGAGCTGCCGCTGGCGGTGTGGCGGCGCACCGCCTCGATGCCGGGCGGCGCCGCGAACTCCGGCGCGACGCCGGCGTCGATCCATGCCTGGTGGAGGAGCGCCGCCATCGAGCCGGCGTCGAGCCGCGTCCCGAGATAGTTCGCGTAGCCCTTCCCGAAGGAGTGCCCTGTCACCGCCGGCCGTCCGTCCAGGTCGCCCCCGGCGAAGGTTGCCAGGACATCGGCGCCCTGCGGCTCGATGACCTCCGACCAGAGCTCGCCCTGTCCCTCGCCGCCGGCCGTGAAGCGGACCCCGACCTGCTTCCCCGCGGCGAGTGGCAGGAAGTCCTCCACCCGCAGGCCGAGAAGACCGCGGAAGGGCGCCGGGTAGCCGCCCAGCCGGACATGGTCGTTGGGATCGACGACGCCGCTGAAGAAGGACAGCACGACGTGGCCGCCGTCCTCCACGAAATGCCTCAGATTGGCCGCGGCCGCATCGCTGACCAGGTAGAGGTTGGGCACCAGGACGAGGCGGTAGCCCGACAGGTCGGCTTCGGGGTGCGCGAAGTCGGCCAGCACGTTGGCGTCGAAGAGGGGACGGTAGTAGGCCTGCAGCTGGTCCATCCAGCGCAGCTCGGTCGAAGGTTTGGAGGGGAGCTCGAGCGCCCACCAGGAGGACCAGTCGTGGAGGATCGCGACCCGGGCCTGGTGCCGGCTGCCGCAGACGGCGTCGAGCAGCTTGAGCTCGTTGCCCAGGCGGCTGACCTCGCGCCAGGTGGCCGAAGCCTCGGGGGATCCGTGGGGGACCATCGCGCTGTGCCACTTCTCGGCGCCGGCGCGCGACTGGCGCCACTGGAAGAAGAGCACCCCGTCGGCGCCGCGGGCGACCGCCTGGTAGCTCCACAGGCGCATCTGGCCGGGCCGCTTGGCGGCGTTGACGGGGCGCCAATTGACCCGATTCGTGGTCTGCTCCATCCGCACCCACGGCCGGCCGTGGCCGAGGGAGCGCATGAGGTCGCTCGCCATCGCCGCCTCGAGGACGGTAGCGCTGTCGTCGGGGTCCTGGTAGACGTCGTCGCTGACGACGTCCTCGTGGTCGGCCCACTTCCAGTAATCGAGCGGCTTGAAGAAGCGCATGAAGTTGGTCGTCACCGGCACATTCGGCGTCCGCGCCTTGAGGACCCGATGCTCGGTCTCGTAGCACTCGAGCAGCTCGTCGGACGAGAAGCGCTGGAAGTCCAGCTGCTGGCTCGGGTTCGGCCAGGTCGGCGTGCGGCGGGGCGGCAGGATCTCCTCCCAGTCCGAGTAGCGCTGAGACCAGAAGTCGGTTCCCCAGGCGTGGTTGAGGCCGTCGAGGCTGCCGTAGCGGGCCTTGAGCCAGGTCCTGAACGCGGCGGCGGAGACGTCGCACCAGCAGGCCGCGACGTGGCAGCCGTACTCGTTGTTCACGTGCCACATGACAAGCGCCGGGTGATCGGCGTAGTGGTCGGCAAGCGCCTCCACCAATTGCTTTGCCGCACCTCGGTAGACCGGGCTGCTCGGGCAGTAGTGCTGGCGGGCGCCGTGGTAGAGGCGCACTCCGTCGGCCGTCACCGGCAACATCTCGGGATGCTTGTGGGAGAGCCAGGGTGGCGGCGACGCGGTCGCGGTGGCGAGGTCCACCGAGACGCCTCCCCCGTGCAGGAGGTCCATGACGCGATCGAGCCACGCGAAGTCGTAGCTGCCCTCCGCCGGCTCCAGGCGGGACCAGGCGAAGATGCCCAGCGAAACCAGGTTGACGCCGGACTCGCGCATCAGGCGAACGTCTTCCGTCCAGACCTCCTCCGGCCACTGGTCGGGGTTGTAGTCGCCGCCGTAGAACAGGTGGGGAAGACGGCCGCCGAGCAGCGGCCCACCGGGCGCCATCCGCTGAGGAGGCATGTCGTTATCCCTTGGTGGAGCCCAGCGTCAGGCCGCGGACGAAATGCTTCTGGAGGAGGATGAAGATCACCACCGGCGGGATGGCCGCGAGCAGAGCCCCCGCGGCGAGCAGGTTGTAGTTCGTGAAGAAGGCGCCGTGGAGGTTGTTCAGGGCGGCCGTTATCGGCCGCTTGTCCCCCGACTTCATCAGCACCAGGGCCCAGAAGAAGTCGTTGTAGATGAACGTGAAGAGGAGCGTCGCCATGGCGGCGAGGGCCGGCCGGCAGAGCGGCAGGATCACGCTCCACCAGATCCTGAGGACGTTCGCGCCGTCGACGAGGGCGGACTCGGTGATCTCCTTGGTGATCGTCTTCATGTAGTTGCTCAGCACGAACGTCGCGAAGCCGGTCTGGAAGACGACGTGGATCAGGATGATCCCGATCGTCTGGTCGTAAAGGAGCCCGTTGTCGCTGAAGAGCTCCACGCCGCCGATCGTGTAGTCGATCGGCACCGGGATGTTGAGGTAGATCCAGTAGAGCGGCACGATGATGACCTGCGGCGGCAGCAGGTTTCCGGCGGTGAAGATCATCAGTACGAGGATGTTGAAGCGCCAGCTGAACTGGGTGAGGGCGAAGGCGACCATCGACGCGAGCAGCAGCGTCAGCACGACGCCCGGCACCACGATGAGCATCGTGTTGACGAAGAAATGGAGCATGTCGGCCTGGACCCAGACGGTGGTGAAGTTGGCCAGGCTGAGGTGGCTCGGCCAGCTGACGTAGCCCTGGGTGATCGTGTCGCTGATGGGCCGCAGCGCGGTGTAGATGGGCCACGCCAGGGGAAACAGCCAGACCAGCGCCATCACGATCAGGAAGCCGTGAAGGATGACGCGAGCCGGCGTGAGCGGCTTTCGGTTGAGGCGGACCGGCCGGCGGACTGTCGCGACCGCGCTCATGAGGTCGCCTCCTGGTTCACGCGCGACAGGAAGATGATGATCGGGACCAGCGAGATCACGAGCAGCACGACGGCGATCGCGGAGCCGAAGCCGACCAGGCTTGCCTCGCTGATGCTGTTGTTGGTGATCAAGGTCGAGAGCAGCTCGAGCCCGTTCTTGCCGCGGTTGATGATGTACGCGATGTCGAAGGCGCGGAGGGACTCGATGGCGGTGATGACGATGATCACCACATTGATCGGGGCCATGACCGGCAGCACCACGCGGAAGAAGATCTGGCGCTCAGTCGCCCCGTCCACCTTGGCGGCCTCGCGGAGCGAGGGGTCAACGCTTTTCAGCCCGGCCAGGTAGATGACCATGATGTAGCCGATGTGCCGCCAGCTCGCGGCGACCAGGATGGCGAACAGGTTGATCTTGGGATCGCCCAGCCAGTCGATGAGCGGGCCCTTGTAGTGGTTCATCGCGAGGACGCTGTTGATGAAGCCCTCATTGGGCGCGTACTGCAGCTCCCAGAGGAAGCCGACCACGGCGAGCGAGAGCACGACGGGCAGGAAGAAGATGCTCTGGTAGATGCGCGTTCCGCGTATCTCACGGTCCAGCAAGACGGCCAACAGCATGCCGAGCGGCGATGCGACGAAGACGAAAAAGAGGAGCCAGATGATGTTGTGCTGGAGCGCGGGGTAGAAGAGGCTGTAACCGCTCAGCAGCGTCCGGTAGTTCTTCAGGCCGACGATGTTCTTCTGCTCGATGGCGCCGATGCCCGACCAGTCGGTGAAGGAGAAGAGGATCGAGGCCAGGGTCGGTCCCCAGATGAAGATGACATCCAGCGCCAGGGGGATGCCGACCATGAGACTGAGGATGAGCTTGTCCTGGCGCGTCAAGAGGCTGTATCGGCGCCGCCTGCGCTTGCTTGCCACGAGTGTCCCCGCCCCGGGCTTGTCGGCCGCCGGGGCGGGGGCCAGGCTCGTGCTCGTGGAGTCGGCCACGCCTAAAGAATCATAGGTTCCGGCTACTTCTCCGCCGGCAGCGAATCCCAAAAGCTCTGCATCTTGCCCTGGAGGCTGGGGATGTCCCCCTTCGGGTTGGCGAGAAAGGTGAGGAGGAAGCTCTGCATGCCGTTGGCACCCGCGAAGTCCGGCCGCGAGTCCCGGTCGAAGAACTGGGTGATCCGCTGCGCGCTGCTGACCAGCTGGACGGCCTTCAGCTGCTGCGGTGTGTAGGTGCTCTTGTCGGCGTCGTTCGCGGTGGGGAGGTTACCGCCACCCGTCGCCTGGAACATCGTCACCTGCTGGGGGCCCTTGGAGAAGAACTCCAGGAAGGCCTTCGCCTGGCCGAGGTCCTTGCTGATGGTCGGTGACTTCTTGCTGAGCATCATGATGTCGATCGGTGCGTCGATCGCCTTCTCGTAGTCGAACGAGGCGCCCATGTTGGGCCAGGCGAAGAAGTCGAGGTCGTCGAGGTCGGCCTTGTTGCCGGTCGCCGCGAACTGCTGCGAAACGAAGAGGCCGAGCATGTACATGCCCGCCTTCTTGTTGACGACCTGGTCGGCAGCCTGCTGCCAGGTCTGGCCGGCGAGTCCCGGCGAGTAGTAGGGAGCGATCTCCGCCCACTTGTTGAAAACGGCGGCGACCCGCGGGTCGGTCCACTTCTGCTTGCCGGTGCAGAGCTCGATGTGGAACGTGTAGCCGTTGAGCCGCAGGTTGATGATGTCGAGCGTTCCCTGGGCGGGCCAACCGTCCTTGTCGCCCATCGCGATCGGGATCAGTCCGTCCTTCTGCATCTGGACGCAGAGGGCCTTGAAGGAGTCCCAATTGGTCGGGATGCTGTAGCCGTGAGCCGCGAAGACGCTCTTGCGGTAGAAAAGGGCCCACGGGTAGTAGTCGACGGGGACGCCGTAGATGTTGCCGTCGTTGCCCTTCACCGACTCGGCGAAGGCGCTCGTGAAGTTGCCCTTCACCTTGTCCCAGGTGTCGTTCAGCGACGTCGCCAGGCCCTGGTCGGCGAAGAAGCGCATGCGGTGGCCGGAGAACCAGGTGAAGGTGTCGTCGGGCGTGCCCTGGAGGTAGGCGGTGATCTGGTCCTGGAAGGTCCCGTGGTCGACCACGTTCAGCTTGACGTTGGTGCCGCCGTTGGCGGCCTTGAACGCGGCGACGACCTTCTCGAAGCCCGCGCGGGGCCCGGGGTCGGACTGGTTGCTGCCGATCGACACGGTGCCGCCGGTGGAGGTCGTGCTGGTGGTCGTGGTGGTGCCGTTGCCACAGGCGGCGAGGAACGCCGCCATGCTCGTGTAGCCGGTCAGCTTGAGCATCTCCCGGCGCGAGAGGTCGAGGTTGAGAGGCAGCTCCCTGCCGAGCAGCGGGACCCCGACCCTGCCCGGTGACGAGGAGCGACCGGTTACCGGGGAATCACCCATTAGCTACCCCTCCTACGTGGGTTGGACTGGTGAACGCAATGTCTCCGGGTGCCAGACACACTTGCGGAGCGATTGGCGAAACGATACAGGCTCGATCGGTTTTGTCAACAATAAAGGCGGCTGAATGATCGCTATTGCTCGAACGTGATCGCTTCGGGTAACATCGGCCGCGATGCTGGCGGTCGAGAGGAGGCGGCGCATCGCGGAGATCATCCGCTCGCGTGGGGTGGTCGCCGTGGCCGAGATGGCCGAGGCGCTGGGCGCGTCGGAGATAACGCTGCGGCGCGATCTCCGTGTGATGGCCGACCAGGGCCTGCTCATGCGGACCCATGGTGGAGCCGTTCTGCCGGCCGGCCTCGCCCACGAGCCGACCTACTCGGAGAAGGCCAGTCAGGCCGCGGCCGAGAAGGCGGCGATCGCGCGCCTGGCGGTGAGCATGGTGCGGGCGGGCGACTCGATCGTGCTCGGCCCCGGCACCACGACGCTCGCCCTCGCTCACCTGCTTGTCGACTTCCCGGAGCTGACGGTCGTGACCAACTCCCTCCTCGTCGCCCAGGCACTGATGCCGGCCGGACGGGTGGAGGTGATCCTGACCGGCGGCACCCTTCGTCGCTCGATCCACGCCCTCGTCGGCCCGGCGGCGGAGGACTCCCTCCGCTCGCTGCGCGCCTCGCAGGCCTTCATCTCCGGCAACGGGCTCACCGCGGAGCGCGGGCTGAGCACGCCGAGCCCGCTGGTGGCCGCCGCCGACCGCGCGCTAGCCGCCGCGGCCCAACAGATCGTGGTGCTCGCCGACAACACCAAGGTCGGCCTCGAGACGATGTGTCAGACGGTGCCCCTGCATCAGATTGCAACCCTGATCACCGACGACGGCGCCGACCTCGAGCAGGTCGCCGCGATCCGCGAGGTCGGGGTCGAGGTGCGGGTCGCGGAGGTCAGGGGCCGGCTTGGCGACGTTGGCGAAATTGCCTGAGCCGGGCGCCGGGTCAGAGGCCGAAGAGCCTGCCGCCGCGCCTCGGCCACCGGCTCCGCCCGGGAACTTGCTCTTCAGCAGGATCGATCTGGAGCTTCCCGACGGTCGCTACCTGGTCGCCTACCGGCGGGCCGAGTCCGCCGCTGCTGATGCCTGAGCTCCGCCTCGACCCGGTGCTAAGCCCCCTGACCCTGTCCGAAGTCACCGGCGGCCAACTCCGGGTCGCCCATGGGAGAATCCGCGAAGAGATGGGTTTCACACACTGGCCGATCATCCTGCTCTTCGTCATCGTGCTGATCATCCTCGGGCCCGGCAAGCTGCCTCAGATCGGCGGCGCGATCGGTGGTGCGATCAGGGAGTTCCGAAAGTCGACCTCCGACGCCAAGGAAGCGGTCACGCGCGCGGACGAGGCGACCGAACCGGCCGCGGCCGCGGCGACGCCGCCCGAGCCGAAGCGCGAGGCGCCCGAGCCGCCCAAAGCCTGACCGGGTCGGCCTGAGGTAGCAGCGATGGCCATCCTCGATCGGTTTCTCGGCCGCGGCCCGGCCGGCCAGGACGACATCGAGGCGTCCCGGATGACGATCCTCGAGCACCTCGAGGCGCTCCGCCGGGTCCTCATCGTCTCGATGATCGCGTGGGGCCTGTGCACCCTGGTCGCCTTCTTCTTCTGGCAGCGGCTGCTTGATTTCCTGATCTCGCGCGGCAACGTCGCCAAGCTCACCTACTTCACCCCGACCGGCGGCATCACATTGGGCCTGAAGATCGCCCTGGTCGTCGGCCTGGTGGTGGCGGCGCCGGTCTGGATCCAGCAGGCGTGGTGGTTCATCAGCCCCGGCCTTCACCGGAAGGAGCGGAGGCTTGTGCTGCCGCTGGTCGTGGCGACGATCGTCTTCTTCGCGATCGGCGTCGCCTTCGCCCTCTTCTCGCTGCCGCTCTTCATGCGGATCCTGTCCTCGTTCGCTCCGAAGGACTTCGTCTACCTTCCGGTCGGCGAGGACTACCTCAACTTCATCCTCTTCCTGATCCTCGGCTTCGGGATCGTGTTCGAGCTGCCGGTGGTGGTCTTCACGCTCGGCCTGCTGGGGATCATCTCCTCGCGCTGGCTCTACGCGAACCGTTTCTACTGGGTCATCGGCATCGGCATCCTGAGCAACGTCATGACGCCCGGCGTGGACCCGATCACACCGCTCTTCATGTGGATCCCGCTCTACCTCTTCTGGGAGGCGACCGCGCTTCTCCTGAAGCTGACCGGCCGGTAGGCCTGGCCCGCGGCGG
>DATCPJ010000243.1:0-14033 GCA_036570145.1 Candidatus Dormiibacterota bacterium | reverse complement strand
GAGCCGCTGCGCGCGATCCTCCGGGCACGGGTTCCCGGGGCCGTACTTCTCGCCGCGGTGGCGCAGGACCTGCCGGTCGCCGACCAATGGGCAGACCTCACCGTCGCCTGCGCCAGCCTCGGACCCGACCCCGCCTGCATCCGTGAGATGGAGCGCTGCACCCGTCCGGGCGGAACCGTGGCCCTGATCAGCCCCGAGCACCCGGAGTGGTTCGAGTCGCACGGCTGGCGACGGCTCTTTTTCGACCCGGCCGAGGTCGTGATCCCGCCCCACGAACTACTTTTGAAGGCGCCTTGACCTCAGAGGAAGCCGCCGCCGTGCTGGCCGAGATCGCCTACCGGCTCCGGCACGACCCCGAACAGGCCTTTCGCGCCCGCGCCTACGGCAACGCCGCCGCGACCCTGAACCGGCTCAAGCCCGACCTGGAGGCGCTCCGTGCCGAGGGCCGGTTGGAATCGATCGAGGGCATCGGGTCGAGCATCGCAAAGGTTCTCGTCGAGCTCGTCGACACCGGTCGCAGCGCCTATGCCGAGAAGCTCCGGCTGGAGGCCGGCGAAGCCCCTCCGGTGCCCGCGTCCGAGGGTGTCAACCCGGCCCTTCTGAAGGGCGACCTGCACTGCCACACCGACTGGTCCGACGGCCACGCGACAGTCCTCGAGATGGCGCGGGCGGCCCTGGCGCGTGGCTACTCCTACCTTGCCATCACCGACCACTCGCCCCGGATCCGGGTGGTCAACGGGCTCGGCCCTGAGCGCCTCGCGGCACAGGCGGCGGAGATCCGGCGGGCGATGGAGCAGCTTCCCGGGTTCACGATCCTCACCGGCATCGAGTGCGACATCCTGGAGGACGGCGCGCTCGACCTTCCCGACGAGACGCTGGCCCAGCTCGACGTTGTCATCATCTCGCCCCACGTCAAGCTCAAGCAGGAGCCCGCCGCCATGACCGAGCGGATGCTGCGGGCCGTCTCCAACCAGCACGCCGACATCGTCGGCCACCCGACCGGCCGCCGGCTCGGCGCGCGGCCCGGCGCCAGCTACGACTTCGAAGCGGTCTTCCGCCAGGCGGCCCGCTCCGGCACGGCGCTGGAGATGGACTGCGACCCGGCCCGCATGGACCTCTCCCCCGAGCTTGCCCGCCTTGCCGCCGACTGCGGCTGCCGGCTCTCGCTCGACTCCGACGCGCATACCCCCGACCAGCTGGCCTACGTCGACTCCGGCGCCTGGATGGCACGCCAGGCCGGCATCGGCCCCGATCTCTTGCTGAACTGCCTGGAAGTGGCCGACCTGAAAAGGCAGCTGGCGCGCTGAAGGAGACCCTCCCCGCCCGCGCTGGAAGGGTCCGAAGTGAATCGTTCCGAGCTGGCGCGTGGGGAGGGTGTCCCTTTAGGCTTGTCCGAGATGGCTGTTATCGGCGTGATGATCGAGGGCCAGGAGGGGCTCACCTGGGACCGCTGGCGGAACCTCTGCCGGGTGGTCGAGGACCTGGGCTTCGAGTCCCTCTGGCGGAGCGACCACTTCTTCAGCGTGATGGGCGAGCACCAGCGCGACTGCATCGAGACCTGGGTCTCGCTCGCCCTCTGCGCGGAGTGGACCAAGCGGATCACCTTCGGGCCCAACGTCTCGCCGATGACCTTCCGGCCGCCTGCCGTGCTGGCCAAGATGGCGACCTCGGTCGACATCCTCTCCGGCGGGCGCCTCGTCCTCGGTGTCGGCGCAGGCTGGTACGAGGCCGAGCACACCGCGTTCCACATCCCCTTCCCGAGCCTGAAGGAGCGGATGGACCGCTTCGAGGAGGGGATCGGCCTGATCCGCGAGACCTGGGAGAAGGCGAACCCGAAGCCGGTCCGGGGCGGCAGCATCCCACTGCTGATCGGCGGCGGCGGTGAGAAGCGGACGCTGCCCCTCGCTGCCCGGGAGGCGGCGGAGTGGGGCCTCGGCGGCCGACCGGACCTCGCCACCTACCGCCAGAAGGTCGACCTGCTGGCCGAGCAGTGCCGGCTGATCGGCCGCGATCCGAAGGAGATCAACCGCTCCTTCCAGTGCGGCTACCTGGTCGGCCGGGACGAGAAGGAGCTGCTCGAGCGCGCGGAGGCGATGCGCGAGGTGATCCCCCGCTACCGCGAGATGAAGCCTGCCGAGGTCGTCGAAGCGGCGCGGCCGACCTGGGTGGTCGGCACGCCGGAGGAGATCGCCGAGCAGCTCCGGCCTTACCTGGAGCTGGGCCTGAACCGCTGGCACGCGCAGCACTTCCTGCTCGACGATGACGAGGGCCTCGAGCTGCTGATGGAAGGGGTCGCCCCCCGCATCGCTTAGCCTTCAGCGATGGACTTCGACCTGACCCCTGAGGAGCGCGCTTTCAAGGACGGCGTGAGCACCTGGCTCAAGGCCAATAAACCCGACTTCGGTGACGGCGACGAGAACAGTAGGCGGGAGTGGATCGATAAAAGGCGGGCCTGGCAGAAGAAGATGTTCGAGGCCGGCTACATCGGCCTCAACTGGCCCAAGGAGTTCGGCGGCAAGGGCGCGACGCTGATGGAGCAGCTGCTCTTCAGCGAAGCGCTGATCGAGACCGGCGCCCCCTCTCCGGTCAACGTCCTCGCTCTCGGGATGCTCGGCCCGACCCTCATCTCGCAGGGCAACGACGAGCAGAAGCACCGCTACCTGCCCAAGATGCTCGACGCCGACGAGATCTGGTGCCAGGGCTTCAGCGAGCCCAATGCGGGTTCCGACCTCTCGGCGCTGAAGACCCGGGCCGAGCGGGAGGGCGACCATTACGTCGTCAACGGCCAGAAGGTCTGGACGACCCTCGCGCACGTTTCCAAGTTCTGCATGCTGCTCTGCCGCGAGTTTCCGGCCGAGAATCCGCGAGATGGCCTCACCTACCTGATCGTGGACATGGAATCACCCGGCGTCGAGGTCCGGCCGCTGGTCCAGATCACCGGTGACGCGGAGTTCAACGAGATCTTCTTCACAGACGTGAAGGTACCGGCCGAGAACGTCGTCGGCGAGCCCGGCAAGGGCTGGGCGGGCGCCATGACGACGCTGCTCCACGAGCGCGGCACCCTGGGCATGACGCTGGCCAACCAGGCCTCGATCACGGTCCAGGCGCTCACCGAGCACGTCCGCCGCCTCGGCCGGGGCAGCGACCCCCTGGTTCGGCAGCGGATCGCGCAGCACGTCACCGAGGCGCGGGCGCTGCACCTGAACGGCCAGCGCGCGGTCACCAGCACCATGAAGGCGGGAATGCCCGGGCCTGAAGGGTCGCTCATGAAGCTGTTCTGGTCGGAGCTGAACCAGCGGATGCAGGAGACGGCGGTCGACCTGGAGGGGATGTACGGGCAGCTGAAGGACAATGGTCCCTGGCAGTACGGCTTCCTCCGCTCCAAGGGCAACACAATCGAGGCGGGCAGCTCGGAGGTGCTCCGCAACATCATCGCTGAGCGCGTGCTGGGACTCCCCCGCAGCCGCTAGGCAGGTCCTGATCGGCCTTGGAGTGCGGCTGGCGTTCGAGCGCCGCTGAGGCGCTAGTAGTCGTACTGGACGTCGACCTGCGTCCGGGTGCCGTGCCCGAGGAAGGTGACCGTCCCGCTCGCCTTGGGGTTGTCGGAACGGGCGAAACCGAGGACTCCCTGCCCGGCGTCGTAGCCTTTCACCTTCCAGCTCCCGGAGTTGAGGTGCTGCTCGTAATAGGCGGTGACGTCGGAGCTCGACGCTGCCACGTCGAGGGTGACGGTGCAGGTGCTGCCGCCTGTCCCGACGAAGGTCCTGACGTTCTGATAGCTCGCCCCGGCATAGACCGGGAAGTCCTTCGGCAGGCAGGAAAGGCCGCCCGACTGGAAGCTGCGGGCTAGAGCGAGGCCGCCGACCACCGCCAGGACGAGGCCGAGCACCACGACGGCCCCGCAGCCGCCGACGACCCAGGCCCAGATCGGGACGCCTCGGCGCTGCGGCGGCTGTTCGAAGGGCTGCGCAACCACGGCCGCGCATCCTACGCGGTTCCGGCAGCCGCCGTCGGTGCGGCTAGCTCCAGTTAAGGCCCAGTCGCGCGCCATCACGGAGCCGGACGTAGCCCTCCGCCCACAGCCTCAGATGAGGGATGACCCCGGTGGTGAGGGCCTCGATCGAGAGCAGCGGGTTGGGCCAGCCGCAGCCGAGCGCCTTGAGAGCGCCGTTGACGGCGGTGACCCTGGAAACGACCTGGGCGGCGGGGGCCAGGCTGAGCACCCCCGCGAGCTCGGCCCGGAACTCGGCCTGGACGCGCCCCTCGGCGGCCACCACCGCGCCGCCCTGCAGCTCCCGAAGCCGCGTCAGGGCGACCGTCATGTCGGCCGGCGAGTCGCCGACGACGATGAGGCAGGGCGAGTCCCAGGCGGCGCTGACAGCGCAGGCACCGCCCTTCAGCCCGAGGCCGCGGAGGAGCCCTCGGAACGCGCGCCTGCGTCCCATTCGGTCGATCGCGGTGGCCACGATCGCGTCGGAGCCATCGGACTCCGCCTCCCGCGTCACCAGCGGCGCGATCAGGTCCATCACGCGCCAGCGGCCCCGACCCGGGTGCGCCAGCCAGGCTGGATCGACCTCGTCGAACTTGACCGTATGAAGCATCTCGGGCGGGTAGTGGTGCCTGACGACCTGGGCCGGAGTGCGACCGCCGACGAGGACGAGCGGAGGCGCGATACCGGGCTCGCCAAGGGGCAGCAGCATCAGGTCGGCGAACATCCCGGGGGCGAGTCCGCCGATCCAGCGGCCGAGCCCGAAGCGCTCGGCCACGTTGCGGCTGGCAAGGCGGACCGCCCGGGCAAGGGGCAGCCCGCTCTCGACCGCCAGCTCGACCGCGTGGTTCAGCGACCGCCCGGCGAGCAGCTCCTCCGGCTCCAGCGTGTCGGTGACGAGTGCCAGGCGGCCGAAGTCGGTGATCCGGCCCTCCTGCCAGAGCTTGGCGATCTCGGGCAGGTCGCGCCGCGTGGCGCCGTGGCGGACCATCGCGTAATAGCCGAGGCGAAGCCGGTTCAGGGTGTCCTCGGCGTCCAGGCCCTCGTGGTCGGCGCTGACACCGAAGGCCGCGAATGGGTTGAGGATCGGCTCCCGAGCCCCGGCACCGTGACCCTCGACGGTCAGGCCGCGGACGTGGGCGCCGGCGGTCAGCGCCTCCACCCGGGGATGGCCGCGGATCACCTCTACCCAGTTCGCCTCTCCGACGCCGACGATGCCGGGGAGGTCGAGGAGCTCGACCCACTCCTTGCCCGGGATGCCGATGTCGCGGTCCATGACGGGGTCGAGCCCGGTCAGCGTGGGGACTGTGAAGAGCACCCGTCCGGGCATTCCGGCGGCGTCGGCGAGCAGCTCCCGGACGCCGTCCGGCCCGAGGATGTAGCCGAGCTCCATCGACTCGAACACGGTGGTCGTCACCCCCGCCGCCACCTGCAGCGGGACGGTGGCGCCGAGCCCCATCCGGAACAGGTGGGTGTGGCCCTCGACGAGCCCGGGCGCGATGACGTGGCCGCGGCCCTCGATCCGGGCGACCGACTCGAACTTCTCGACGTCGGGCCCGGCGTAGGCAACCCGGCCCTCGGCGATGACCAGTCCCCAGCCCTCCAGGATCTCCTCCGTGTAGACGTCGAGCAGGGCGCCGCTGGTGACGACCAGGTCGGCGGGCTGGGACCGCCGGGCGACGGCCACCAGGCGGCGCATGGCCGCGATGTCAGGAGCGAAGCGGACGGTCATTCCAAGCCGCCCATGAGTGGCGCGAGCCGGGAGACCAACGAACATGCCCGTGTCGGCGCAAGCGCCGACAGGGTGACCCCATGGGTTCGCTCGCTGAGGACGCCGTCTGCATTCCCCACCCTACGGGAGGGGCCCCCTAACCAAGCGGCGTCAACTTCTCCGGTACTCACTCACGCACCTCTGGTGCGCTCCCTCCGTTCCTCGTGCATTTCCTTGATCTCGACGTCCTCAGCGGCGACTTTTCGCCGGTCTCCCGGCTCACGTCACTAGAATCGCTTGGATATGGATTTTGCTTTCTCGGAAGAGCAGGAGATGCTCCGCTCGTCGGCCCGCACCCTCCTGGCCAAGGCCAGCCCCAGCGCCGTCGTTCGCAAGCTGATGGAGACCGAGGATGCCTATGACGCAGACCTCTGGAAGAAGCTCGCCGAGCAGGGCTGGACGGCGCTCGGCATTCCCGAGGAGTATCGCGGCTTCGGGACCTTTCTCGACCTCGTCGTGATCCTCGAGGAGACCGGTCGCGTCCTCCTTCCGGGGCCCTATTTCGAGACCATGGGCATGGCGGTGCCCGCCATCCTGGAGGCCGGCACCGAGCCGCAGAAGCAGGATGCGCTCACCGCCATCGCCACCGGGAGCGCGCGCGCAACGCTTGCCTTCACCGAGCCCTCCGGCCGCTGGGACGCGGATGGTGTCACGCTCAGCGCGCAGAGGTCGGGCGACGGCTGGAAGCTGAATGGCACCAAGCTCTTCGTGCCGGGTGCCGGGGTCGCCGATTACATGGTCGTCGCGGCGCGCACCCGCGGCAGCGGCGAAGACGGGATCACCCTCTTTCTCGTCAAGGGACGACCGGCCGGGATGTCGGTGAAGCCGCTCTCGACGCTGGACATGACGCACAAGTGGTACGAGGTCAAGTTCGACAACGTCGAGCTCGGCGCCGACGCCCTGATGGGCGAGCCGGACAAGGGCTGGGCGCCGCTCCGCCGCGCCCTCGATTGGGCCACCGCCGGAATCTGCGCCGAGATGGTCGGCGGCGCCCAGAAGGTTCTCGAGGACTCGGTCGAGTACGCCAAGACACGGCAGCAGTTCGGCAAGCCGATCGGCATCTACCAGGCCGTCTCCCACAAGCTCGCCGACATGCTGCTCGAGGTCGAGAGCGCCAAGTCGGTCACCTACTACGCCGCCTGGACGGTCGACGCCGACGCGCCCGACCGGGCCCTGGCCTGCTCGATCGCCAAGGCCTACACGTCCGACGCCTACCGGCACGCGACCGGCAGCGGGATCCAGGTGCACGGCGGCATCGGCTTCACCTGGGAGCACGACATGCACCTCTACTTCAAGCGGGCGAAGGCCTCCGAGGTGACGTTGGGCGATCCGACCTTCCACCGTGAGCTGGTGGCGGAGGCCCTCGACCTCTAGCTTCGCCGAATCAGCACGCCGCCTGGTCGGGCAGGTCGTCACCGCCGACGAATTCTCCGGCGTCCTGGTCATCGCTCGAGATGGCGAGGTGGTTGCCGAGGCAGCCTCTGGATTCGCCGACCGGGCTGCCGGCCGCAAGGCGACCGTCGATACACGCTATGCGACGGCGTCGGTGACCAAGATGTTCACCGCGGCAGCCGTGGCGCGGCTTGCCGACCGCGGTCTGGTGGCTTTCGACGCGGCCGTCCGCGACGTTCTCCCGAGGGACTGGTATCCGGACGCGCTGGACGAGACCGCGACCGTCCACAACCTCCTCACCCACACGTCGAACCTGTCTGAATACGTTCCCGACGAGGACCCGACGACCCCTGACCTCTGGCAGGCGCTGGGAACCCCGGCCATGCGGCGCGCGACGGACTTCCTCCCGATCCTCGCTGCTCTGCCGCAAGGATCTCCGCCGGGCCCGACCGCTACTTACTGCAACGCCGGCTACCTGGTGCTCGGGCTCGTCCTCGAGGCGACCACCGGCGTGCCCTTCGCGACGACGATCGAAAAGGAGGTCTTCCAGGTCTGCGGCATGGCCGATTCCGCCTTCCAACCGTTCGACGAGCTGGGCGAGGACACGGCGGTGGGGTACCTCCCACTCGACGCGGAGGATCGGTCCTGGCGAACGAACGAGGACCTGCTGCCGTTCGCCGGGTCGCCGGACGGCGGGGTGTTCTCGACGAGCCGCGACCTCCTGAAATTCCTTCTCGCGCTCCATGCCGGCAACCTGCTGACGGCCGCCACCCGCCGCGCCGTGCTGACCGCCTGGGCCCGAAACGACGCGGGCGACACGGGCTTCGGCTACGGGCAGCGGATCGTCGAGCGCGGCGGCCGCACCTGGTTCGGCCACACCGGCGAGGACCACGGGGTCAGCGCCCGCGCCTTCCACTCTCCCGCCGACGGCGTCAGCCTCATCGTCCTCTCCAACCTCACCCACGGCGTGGGTGGGGTGTGGCGGCACCTGGCTGATTCGCTCGGGCCGGTCAGTTGACCAGCAGCAGGGCGACCACCACGAGGCCGAAGGCGGCGCAGACGGGGATGACCAGGCCCCGGTAGAGGGCGAAGTAGTCGGCCCAGGCGGCTCGGAGGCGCTCGATCCGGGAGCCGGCTCCGAAGACGAGCGCCGAATAGAGGGGAAGGCCCGCGGCGGTGTTGATCGTCAGCGCGAGCACCACGATCCCGCCGGCCAGGCCGAGCCAGCCCTGCAGGGGGGCGTGAGGCCCGAAGCCGATCTCGGCGCCCCAGAGCGCCGCCGCGGCGGGCAGCAGGAGGAGCTCGGGAAGGCCGAGGAGGAAGAAGGCGGCGAAGGTCACCGCCAGCATCAGGAGCAGGAGGGCGAAGCCGGAGACGACGCCGGCCATGGCCGCTGCCGCGATCGCGACCCCGGATGGGGACACGCCGCCGGGAACGGCACCGACGACCGGCTCCAAGGCGGAGCGACCCTCGAAGAAGGCGATCACGCCGGGCCAGGAATGGACCCCCGCCGACGCCGCCAGGGCACCGCCGGCGATGGCCGGCAGGACCGCAAGGAGGACGCCCACCGCCAGGGCCGGCAGGTGGCGGCGCAATTGCTCCAGCGGCAGCCAGGGCCGGTGCCGGACCCGCTCCCGCCCGACACCGGTCTCCAGCAGCCGCTCGCGGTCGAAGCTGGCGCCGGTGACGATCGTCAGCGCCAGGCAGGCGGCCACCGGCAGGATCAGCGAAGCGAGCGCGAAGGGGGAGCGAAAGGCGAAGAGCGCCAGCGGCAGGTCGGCGACGGCGGCCGAGATCGGCGAGAGGAGGAAGGACCAGGCGCCACCAGCGGCCCCCTCGCGGGGGAAGAGCATGAAGCCGAGCAGCCGCCCCATCGCCGCCCAGTAGGCGGTGGCGACCGCGACGAAGGCGAACACGGGCAGCAGGTCCCAGGGCGCGGGGCGGCCGAGGATCGTCATCAGCGTCATCCCGGCGGCGATCCAGAAGGTGACGTAAACGCCGCTCACGACGACGCCCGGGAGCACCTCCAGCCAGATCAGCGAAGGGTCGTCGAGGGGCGTGTAGAGGAGCACCTCGAGCGACTGCTGCGCCTTCTCCCACCAGATCCCGATCGAGCTCTTGATCGACTCCAGGAGGGCGAACGACATGAAGAAGAGCGGCAGCAGGAGGCCGGCCTCGAGGCCCGCGCCGCGCGGGATCCGACCCGCCAGCCCGCCCAGGTTTCCGGGTGCGCTGCCGAAGAGGGACACCCCTCCCACCAGGAGGAGGACGAAGGCGTTGAGGTACATCACCCAGCTGAGGTCCCCGCGCCGCCACCAGGAGCTGACGTAGAAGGGTAGGAACTGTGCCAGGCGGCGGGGCTGGTGGCGGAGCGAGCCGAGCAGGCGGCTCGGTCGGAGTCCGGGGATGTTCGCGGGCGTGGATGCCTCGGCCGGCAGGTCGGCGGCCTCCGCCATCGCTTTCAGGTAGACCTGCTCCAGGCTCTGCTGCTGCTCGGAGAGCTCGAAGTACGGGGCCCCATTGCGGTAGAGATGGCGCTGCAGCTCGGCCGCGAACCCGGCCAGCTCGGCGTCGGGCCACTCCCAGGGAACGCCGTAGGAAAGCCGCCGGCCGTCGAAAACGGGCTCCGCCTGGTGCCGGTTCAGCCACGCCAGGACCGGTTCCCGATCGGCGAGCTCGCCGCTCAGCACGGCCGTGAACCGGCGTGTCGGATGAGCCCAGCGGCGGAGTGCGGCCAGGGTGCCGTCGGCGACGACCCGTCCGCGGCGCATGATCGCGACCCGATTGGCCAACAGCTCGGCCTCGACCAGGATGTGGGTTGTGACGATGACCGCGGCGCCGCGATCCCGCTGCTCGCCGAGGTAGCGGCGCATGTCGGCCGCCGCCACCGGGTCGAGGCCGACCGTCGGCTCGTCGCAGAAGAGCCAGCGCGGCTCGTGCAGGGTGGCGCGGATCAGCGCTACCTTCTGCGCCATGCCGCGGGAGTAGGAGCTGAGGATGCGGTCGGCGGCGTCGATGAGCTCGAAGCGCTCGAGGAGGGCGCCGATCCGCGCGCGGCGCCCCGCGGCGGCGACGCCGTAGAGAGCGCCGTAGTGCTCGAGGTACTCCCAGGCGGTGTTCCGGCCGTAGAGGCGGGCCAGGTCGGGGACGACGCCGAGCCGGGTGCGCAGCGAGTCGAGGTCGTGCGGCAGGCGGAGTTCGTCGAGCACGATCTCGCCCTCGTCGGGCCGGAGGATGCCGCCGAGACAGCGGAGGGTGGTCGACTTGCCGGCGCCGTTCTGGCCGAGGAGGAGGAGGACTTCGCCGGAGTCGACCGCCAGGTCCACCCCGGCCACCGCTTGCACGACGCCGAACCGTTTCCGCAGCCCGCGGACCGAGATCACCCGCGGATCGTAGCGACCGGGCCCCTTGACCTGACGGAGCACTGAGTCTTGCCTCCCTACGTAGTGGGGAGGTCCTTCTCGCCCGACGGTGAGGAGGGGAGGGGCGTTCAGCGATCAACAGTCGACGAAATCTTCTTGCGAAAGCTGTCGGAGAAGGCCCCTCCGGCCGCTTTGCGGGCCACCTCCCCATGAATGGGGAGGCAAGACTCGCCCCACCGAGACCAATTACCTTTTCGGCGAAACGAGATACCGCAAGCGGGGGCTGTCCCCCTTTGCCCGTCAGAGCTTCTCGAAGCGCTCCACGTCGATGACGAAGACGGTGGCGCCGCCGACCTGGACCTCGACCGGGTAGGGCATGAAGAACTCCCCCGGCTCGACCATCGGCGGCATCGGCGTCATGTATTGGGAACGCTCCCGGCAGTTGTCCCGGATCAGCGTGATCGCGTCCTCGACCTTGTCGTCGTCGACACCGATCAGCAGGGTCGCGTTGCCCTGCTGGAGGAAGCCGCCCGAGGAAGCCATCTTGGTGACGCTGATACCGGCGGTGGAGAGCGCCTGCACGGTCTGCGCCGCGTCCTCACCCTGGACCACCGCGATAACTAGCTTCACAACAGCTGGCGCACCCTTCGCATGACCTGTTGATGGATCCGGTCCGGATCCGCGGACGCGTCGAGGCGGAGGAACCGGTCCGGCTCGGCTTCGGCGATCTGATCGTACTTCGCGGCGGCTCGGCGGTGGAAGTCGGGCGACTCGGCATCGAGGCGGTCGAGCAGCTTGCCCGAGCGCTCGAGGCGGCCGATACCGTCGTCCGGGGCAAGGGCCAGGAGGATCGTCAGGTCCGGTTTGGGGAAATCGGGCGGCCAGGGGACGTCAACCGATCGGCCTCCTCCCTGGTAGGCGACGGTGGAGTCGTGGTAGCGGTCGTCGATCACAACCCGGCCGGCCGCAAGCGCGGGCTTGATCCGCTCCTCCAGCAGCTCGGCCCTGGCCGCCATGAACAGGTACATCTCGGCGATCGCGGACATCCCCTCCGGCCGGTGGAGGAGGAGGTCGCGGATCATCTCGCCGAGCTCGGTGCCTCCCGGCTCACGGACGACCAGCGGGTCGTGCGCGGCCAGGGCCCGTGCCAGCATCTCGACCTGCGTCGACTTCCCCGAGCCGTCCGGGCCTTCGAAGGTGATGAAAACTCCTGCCACCGGAAAGCGGAAGCTATTCCATGCCGGAAGGGAAGATCCGCAGGCGCCGCTGGGGCTCCTTCCCGGTGCTCTTCGCCTCCACCCCGTTCTCGTCCACGAGCTGGTGCTGGAGGCGGCGTACGTAGGCGTTCTGGGGCGTGAGCTCGAGCGGGCGGAGGGTGGTCTTGACGCGGTTGATCGCGTCACGGGCCTCGTCCAGCGCCTTGGCGGTGGGGTCGCCGCCGAGCTCACCGGCGTAGAGCGTTGCCAGCGCCTCCTTCACCTGGGTGACGGTATTGCTGCGGAGCGACACGATCGGAATGCCCGAGGTCTCCGCCTGCCGGATGCTGTCGGGCCGCTTGCGGTAATGGTTCTTCAGCGTCAGCACGAGGTCCGCGCCCTCCGGGTTGCCGAGGATGCGGAGGGGCAGGTCGAGGTCGCGCGCGGCGTGCTCGATGTAGCTTCGGCTTACCCCGTACGCGAAGACGCTGCGGGGCTTCTTGGTGGGGGCGTAGGGCATTGCTCCGGGGACCGCCAGGCGACCGTTGCCGGACGCTTCCGGGGGGGCCTCGCGGTGGTCCTCCTCGACATTGGAGAGGACGCGGCCATCGCGCGTCCGGAGCCGGATCCGGGGAGCCGGCAGGTCGCCTCGCAGGGCGGAGTCGACGACTTCCGAGAGCGGCATGTGGATGGCGACGCGCTCCCGGTCCTGGATCTCGACCAGGACGTCGAAGGTGGGGGGCGCCTTGCGCTCGAGGACCGACTTCTGGGTGCCCCGGCGGCGGGCCTCCTCGTCGGAGAGGGTGACGCTCTGGATGCCGCCCAGGAGGTCGTTGAGGGTCGGGTTGACGAGCAGGTTCTCGAGCGTCTGGCCGTGGGCCGTGGCGATCAGCTGGACGCCGCGCTCCGCGATCGTCCGGGCCGCTTCGGCCTCCAGGTGGGTGCCGATCTCGTCGATCACGATCACCTCGGGCATGTGGTTCTCGACCGCCTCGATCATCACCGCGTGCTGGAGGAGCGGCGTGGCGACCTGCATCCGGCGAGCGCGCCCGATGCCCGGGTGGGGGATATCGCCGTCGCCGCCGATCTCGTTCGAGGTGTCGACGATGACGACCCGCTTGCGCTGCTCGTCGGCGAGCATCCGGGCGCACTCGCGCAGGATGGTGGTCTTGCCGATGCCCGGCCGCCCGAGGAGCAGGATCGACTTCCCGGTCAGGGCGATGTCCCGGATGATCTCGGCCGTCCCGCCCACGGCGCGGCCCACCCGGCAGGTGAGCCCGACGATGCGGCCGCCGCGGTTGCGGATGGCGGAGACGCGGTGTAGCGTCCGCTCGATCCCGGCGCGATTGTCGTCGCCGAACTGGCCGACCCGGTTGGCGACGTAGTCGAGGTCGGCGGCCGTGACCGGGCGCTCTCCGAGGAGCACCTCGCGGCCGGGGACGCGCGCCTCCGGCTCACGCCCCAGGTCGAGCACGATCTCGAGCAGCTCGGTAGGGTCGATCCGCTCGTGGAGCGCCTGGTAGAGGTGGGCGGGCAGGGTCTGGGCGAGAAGCTCGATCTCGGAATCCCAGGCAGCATCGCTGCCGCTGATGAGGGGCTCGGACATCAACCGAACGCGGGAACCATTCCTTTTTCGCGCGCGCTGACCCGCTGGGCGAGCTCCTTCACCATCAGCGACTGGTTCACCAGGGTTTCGAAACCCCGCCTCCGAAGAGCCTCGATCATGTGCGAATCATAGTGACGGAGGCTCGACCAGACCGGTCCGGGACGGGCTCCCAGCAGGCCGAGCGCGTGGTCGGCGAGCTCATCCGGCAGGTGGTCCTCGGGCAGCGCCATGAAGGAGAGCGTGCTGGGCCGGGTGCTCGAGCTCTGCTGGACCCGGAGCCAGCCGACGACCTCGACCCGGTCGACCACGAACTGCTCGTCCGACTCGCCGCGGATCGGGTGGTGGCCGAACCACTCGCCCTGGAGGGCGCGCCACTCCTTGTAGTTCGGCGCCTCGATGGTCGCGATCCCGCGCGGCGTGAGTTTGCGGTAGAGCTGGTAGACGAGGGCGTGGTCGCGACCGCGCTCGGGACGCAGGCCGGGCAGCTCGGGGCAGGGCTTGCCGGCCGGCTTCTCCGTGTAGAGGACGCTCTCCACGGCGTACTGGCGGAAGCTGTGCTTGCGGAAGATGTCGGTCAGCGGATCCTCGAGAGGCAGCCGGACGAAGAGGCGGAGCACCCCCCGTTCCAGGGCCTGGTTGGTCAGGTGCTCGATCAACAGGCGGGCGGCGTCGTCGGCGTCCGCCGCGGGATCGACGCAGAGATTGAGAACCTGGAGGG
>DATCPJ010000242.1:0-5713 GCA_036570145.1 Candidatus Dormiibacterota bacterium | reverse complement strand
CCTGGTAGACGGCGCCGGGGTTGAAGATGAGGGTTCCGTTCAACCGCCGCGCGTCGGCCTGGTGGGTGTGGCCGTAGACGACGGCGTCGACGTCCGGAAAGCTCCGCCGCAGGTGGCGGTGGAGACCGGCGGTCGGCCACCAGTACCCGAGCGAAACCGTCCCGGCGAACGTCGCCGGCTCCTCGAAGAGGTGGCTGCGGTTGCCGTGGAACAGGCCGATGCGCCGGCCGGCCACCTCGACCACGCGCCGCTCCGGGAGGTCGAGGGCATGGTCATGGTCACCGCGAACCGCCTCCACCGGCGCGATCCGGGCGAGCTCGGCCAGCGTGTCGAGCGAACCCACGTCACCGGCGTGGAGGATCAGGTCAACTCCCGCGAGAAGCTCGGCGATTCGGCCCGGCAGGTGATCGAGGAACTCCGGGCAGTGGGTGTCGGAAACGACGCCGACCCGGGTTGCCTTCACTCCGACCAATGGTAGTTAGAGTCCCAGCGGCACCGTCATACGTGCCAAACTCCGGCCGTGTCGCAGCAGGCACCGACCCCGCGCCCGGTTTCGCCGGACCGCGATTCGACCTCGAACGGCGATCGAACCCAAACCGCCGGGTATCGCTGGGGGCCCACCGACACGACGCACCGAATGCAGCTCCTTGCCGGCGGCTACCTCCTTGCGGCCGGCCTCCTCACCGCCCTGCTCTCCCTGTCCGCGGAGCGCTACGTTCGGCAGGCGACGGAGAAATCGATCCGGGACCAGAATCCGGACCTGACGGCGAGCCAGGTCAAGGCCTTGGCGGACTTCGACCTGACGCTCGCCGTTGCGATCGTTGTCGTGCTCGGGCTGATCCTGGTGGCATTCGGTGTCATGACCCTCCTGCGCGATTGGGGCTGGCTCTTCTACGCCGACCTCGCCATCTGCGGCCTGAGCGGGCTGGGCGTCTTCACCGGGATCTTCGGGCTGGCCCGCGGCGCCGCGGGACCGCCGGGCCTCGCGATCCCCAGCTTCATCCTGTCGGCAGCCGGGCTGGCGCTCTTCATCTGGATGCTGGAGACCCGTGTCCAGGGCAGCGTCTGGGGCGCCCGTAAGGCCCCCAACCTCCGACCTGAACAGATCTGAGCGGAGGATTCACGGACCCATCTACTCAGCGAAGACGTTGCGTAGGGTGTCCTCCGGCCGGGGGTCGGGCTGCTGCTCGGCCCAGTCGGCCGCCTCTCCGGCTTCGCGCTCGAGGTCGAGACGGATCCGCTCCGCCTCCTCCGGCGGCAGCCAGCCGCGCCCGGCCAACCAGGCTTCGAACTTCAGCACCGGGTCGTGCTCGAGCGCCTCGGCGATGTCCTCCGCGGTTCGGTACTTGGCCTGGTTGTCCTCCGAGGTGTGGGAGTTGATCCGCTTGATCCTGGCTTCGATGAGCGTCGGCCCCTCCCCCGCCCGCGCCCGCCGGACCGCCTCCCGGGCGGTGGCGTAGACGACCGGCACGTCGGAACCGTCGACCTGGACGCCGGCCATCCCGTAGCCCGAGGCGCGCAGGTGGATGTCCGTGTTGCCCGCCTGCTTGGCGAGCGGGACCGAGATCGCGTAGCCGTTGTTCTCGCAGACGAAGACGACCGCCAGCTTGTGGATGCCGGCGAAGTTGAGCGCCTCGTGGAAGTCGCCGGTCGAGGTGGCGCCGTCGCCGAAGTTGCAGAGGAAGACCGAGTCTTTGCCGAGCAGCTTGGCGGAGTAGGCCATGCCCGCCGCCTTGGGGAGCCAGCTGGCGACGACCTGGGAGACGGTGACCACCCGCCGGGCCCGGTAGCCGAAGCAGCCGCCCGGGATGTTGCGGCCGGCGGTGAGCGGATCGTCGGCCTTGGCGAAGACGGCGAGCATCCACTCTCGGGCGGTCAGGCCCATGGTGACCACGTTGCCGAGTCCGCGATAGTGGGGGACCAGCCAGTCATCGGGTCCGTCGAGGGCGGCCGTCGCGCCGACCTGGATGCCCTCGTGGCCACGGGCCGAGCCGACGAAGGGGGCCCGGCCCTGCTTGACGAGGATGTGCATCCGGTCGTCCAACGCCTTGGCCTGGGCCATGAAGCGGTGGATCCGGAGGAAATCATCCCGGGTGCCGACAGTGTCGTGCTCGGCGGTGGCCACCTGCTAAGCCGTCGGTTTACCGGCGAGCGCGGTGGCGATCTCGACCACCTCCTCCTCGCTGACGCCCATCCCCTCGAGGTGGTTGTAGTAGGCGCTCGTGAAGGCGGCGAAGTCGGCGCTCTCGGCGCGCTCCTCGCGGATCCGCTTCACCTCGTTCATCACCGTCGCCACCAGCTCGGCGTCGTGCGGGACGTGATTGCTGCGCAGGGCGTGCTCGATGACGAGCGCGCCGGAGTGCTTGCCGTAGACGTAGCGCACCTCCTCGCCGAAGTCGGAGGGCGGGATGAACTGGTAGATGGCGGGATGGATCAGCATCCCCGCCGTGTGAATGCCCGACTCGTGACTGAACACGTTGTACCCGATGCCCGGCGCGGTCGGCGGGACCGGGATGCCGCTCAGCCGCTCGAGCGTGTGGGCGAGGTCGCGCAGCTTGCGGTACTTGAAGCCGGGGATCTCGATCCCGAAGAGGTAGCGGAGCTGGAGCAGGACCTCGTGCATCGGCGCGTTGCCGGTCCGCTCGCCGATGCCGTTGACCGAGGTCGTGAAGACCTCCGCCCCACAGCCGAGCGCGACAACGGTGTTCCAGGCGCCGATGCCGAGGTCGTTGTGGAAGTGGACGACCAGCGGCGCGTCGGGGGCCGCCGCCTTGATGGCCGGGATGTACTGGCTCACCGCGAACGGCGAGTAGCACCCGACCGTGTCGGGCGTGCTCGGACGGGTGCCGCCCGCCTTCAGACCCTCGCGATGGATCTCCGCGATGTAGCCCACGTCGGCGCGCGAGCCGTCCTCGCCGCCGAACTCGATCTCCCTCGCACCCTGCGCCTTCGCGTAGGCGATCGCCTCGCACATCATCCGCAGGTTGGCGTCGCGGTAGAACTTGACCGGCAGCTCCAGCCACTCGCTGGCGGGGATGCCCTCCCGGGCGAGCAGGGTCCGCCCCAGCTTGTACTTCACGTGCAGGTCGGAGGCGCTCGAGAAGATGAAGTAGGTGACCGAGTCGCGGGGGTATCCCAGCTCATCCATGACGCGGAAGGTCGCGTCGATGTCGGCGGGATTGGAGCGCATCATGCAGACGACCTCCAGGTCCGCCCGGAGCTCACCCCGCCGCTTCCCTTCCAGCACCAGCTTCAGCGTCTCCCGCTCACTGCCACCGACGGCGGGGAAGCCGACGTCCATGATGTGGACCCCGATGTCGCTCAGCTCGCGGGCGAGCTCGTATTTGTCGTGGGGGCTGAAGGCGACGCCGGGCATCTGCTCGCCGTCGCGCAGGGTGTCGTCGTAGACGCGGATCTTCTCCGCCGGCGGGAAGTTGAGGTCGTGGTTGAACCGACGCGGGTCGCGGGCGAGCTCCTCCAGCGGCTCCTGCAGCTGGACAGGCTCGTCGGCCGAGCTCACCTCGACCCTGCCCGTTGCTTCTCCTTCTCCGCCAGTCGCTTGCGAACCCAGGGCGCGAGGCCGCCCATATGGATGAGCTCGGTCATGAACTCGGGGAACGCATCAGCGCGGTACTCGTCGCCCTGCGTCAGGTTCTTGATGATCCCCTCTTCTAGGTCGACCTCGAGCTGGTCGCCCTGGCGGATCGCCTCCGCGGCCTGGGGCGACTGGAGGATCGGGTAGCCGATGTTGATCGCGTTGCGGAAGAAGATCCGGGCGAAGGAGTCGGCGATGACGCAGCTGATACCCGCGGCGCGGATGGCGACCGGCGCGATCTCGCGGGAGGAGCCGCAGCCGAAGTTCGAGCCGGCCACCAGGACGTCGCCTTTGGTCACCTTCTTGGACCAGCCTTCGTTGTCGGGCACGTCCTCCATCGCGTGCTCGCCGAGCACCTTCTCGTCCAACGAGTAGATCGCGTAGCGCGCCGGGATGATCTGGTCGGTGTCGACGTTGTTTCCGAACTTCCACGTGTTGCCACGAAGGACGAGACCGCGCTCGGCAGTCATACCAGCATGACCCGATGGCCGTCCCACGAGAGATTCGGCGATCCAGGCGCGTCGAGCGGAAGGAGCCGACGAGCACGGAAGCGAGCGCACCAGTAGGTGCGTGAGTGACGCGCACAGGAGGCGACGCCGCGATCGGCTCGCATGGGCGTCGAAGATCCGACGGGTCGCCATCGGGTCATGCCGTAACCGGCTCCCGCTTCATGATCTCGGCCGGGTGGATGATCTCGCCCGCCACCGCGGAGGCGGCCGCGACCACCGGGTTGGAGAGGTAGACGAGCGCCTTCGGGTGGCCCATCCGGCCCGGGAAGTTTCGGTTCGTCGTGCTGAGGCAGGTCTCGCCCTCGCCGAGGACGCCCATGTGGCCGCCAAGGCAGGCGCCGCAGGTCGACACCGTCCACGATGCGCCCGCGTCGTAGAAGATCCGGATCAGGCCCTCCCGCTCCGCCAGTCGGGCGGTCTCGGTGGAGCTTGGCGTTATCAGCAGGCGCGTCATGGGATGGACGTGCCTGCCCTTGAGCACCGCCGCCGCCCGGCGCAGGTCGCCGATCCGGCTGTTGGTGCAGGAGCCGATGAAGACCTGGTCCAGCTTGGTGCCGGCGACCTCGCTCAGCGGCGCGTAGGCATCGGGCGACATCGGCTTGGCGACCGACAGCTCGACCTTCGCGGCGTCGAACTCGAAGACCTTCTCGTACTCGGCATCCGGGTCAGAGGAGACCGGCGTGTAGGGCCGCTTCGCGATCCCCTTGAGGAAGGCCTCGGTGACCTCGTCGTACTCCATTATGCCGTTCTTGGCGCCCGCCTCGATGGCCATGTTGGTCATCGTCAGGCGGCCCTCCATGTCGATGTGTTTGAGCGCCTCGCCGGTGTGTTCCATCGCCTTCGAGCGAGCACCGTCGACGGTCAGGTGGCCGATCACGGCGAGGATCAGGTCCTTCGCCTCGACCCACTCCTTGAGGCGGTTGTGGTAGACGAACTTGAGCGTCTCGGGAACCCGGAACCAGAGCTCGCCGAGGGAGAGCACGCAGGCGAGGTCGGTCGAACCGATGCCGGTCGCGAAGTTGTTGAGCGCCCCGTAGGTGCAGCTGTGGGAGTCGGCGCCGACGATCAGCTCGCCGGGCAGGACGAGACCCCGCTCGGGCAGGACGGTGTGGCAGATGCCGCCGTCGCCGACCTCGAAGTACCATTTGATCCCCATCGCCCGGGCCCAATCGCGGGTCGTCTTGCCGAGTGCCGCGGAGGCCGTGTCCTTGGCCGGCTGGAAATGGTCCTGGACGACCGCCAGGCGCTCAGGGTCCCAGACCTTGGTGGCGCCCATCTGCTCGCGCATGATCTTGGAGGCGGGCGGGATGGTGAGGTCGTGGCCCATCGCGAAGTCGACCCGCGCCAGCAGCAGCTCGCCCGGCTTGACCGACTCCCTCCCACTGGCGCGGGCGAGGATCTTCTCGGTCATGTTCATCGCCATTCGCATCTAGGCCCCTTTCAAGTGCTTGACGACCGCGTCGCCCGCGTCGGCCGTCGATAGCTCGCCGCCGATGTCGCGGGTGCACTCCCGGGCGCGGATGGCGGCGGACACGGCCGCCTCGATCGCGGCGGCCTCGGCGGGAAGACCGAGATGGGCGAGCATCATCCCCGAGCTCAGTATCGCCCC
>DATCPJ010000241.1:0-2096 GCA_036570145.1 Candidatus Dormiibacterota bacterium | reverse complement strand
CAGGGACGCCGATCTCGGCGTCAGCTTCTCCGCTACTCGCTTACGGGCCCTAAGGCCCGCGCGCTCCGTTGCTCGTGCGCTTCCTTGATCTCGACGCCCCTGGCGGCGATTTTGCAACGAACCTCGGTTCCAGGACACTAGCGCGGCGGCTTCGGCGCGGCGTGGGTGCGGCTGCGCTTGGCCTCGTAGAGCTCGGCGTCGGCCGCCGCGGCAAAGCCGTCGAGGGTCATGCCCTCATCCCACTGCGCGATCCCGACGCTCACCTCGACCCCGGGGTGGCCGGCAGCGGGATCCTCGGCCAGGTGCTGCTGGAACCGCTGGACGACGTCGCGGGCCCCGGCTCGATCGGTCTGCGGCATCACCAGGGCGAACTCGTCGCCGCCGATCCGGGCCGCGAGGTCCAGCCCGCGGACGGTCGCTTTCAGGGTCGCGCCCACCGATCGGAGAGCCTCGTCGCCTGCCTTGTGGCCGAGATCGTCGTTGATCCGCTTGAGCCCGTCGAGGTCGATCATGGCCAGGCTCAGCGAATCGCCGAAGCGCTCGGCCCGGGCGAGCTCGCGGCGCAGGAAGCTGTCGAACTCATGCCGGTTGGCAAGCCCGGTGAGGAAGTCCGTTCTGGCCTCGCGCATGTGCTCCTGGACCTGGTGGATGGCGACCGCCATCTGCTCGGCGATGGCGATCAGGAACTCGCGGTCGCGAGAGGGCAGGTCCGCCTTCTGCCGGCTGGCGACGCCGATGACGCCGATCGGGCGTTCCCGGTGGAGGAGCGGCACGATCATCAGCAGGTGGGCGCCGGTGACGACGATGTGCGGAGGCAGGTTCTTGCCGGCGTAGAAAACCGGCTTGCCGGCGACGGAGTCCGCGCCCAGCCCGGGCTTGTCGAGCGGGCTCTCGGGAACGGCGTCGCCGACGGAGACGCCTTCCCAGGCGGGATCGACCTGCTGGGCATAGAGGCGTAGGACGCCCTTTTCGACCGAGACCAGCCAGAGCCCGGCCCACTCGACCTCGATCGCCCTGCGAAGCCGCTCCAGCCCGACACCGACCACCTCGTCGAGGTCGAGTGAGCGGCTCATCGCCTTGGCGATCTCGATCAGCACGCCCATCCGGTGCTGCTCGCCCTCGTAGGCCTGCTTCATGTGGTCGAGGAAGCCCTGGGTGACCATCAGCGCCAGCTGCTCCATGAAATGCGCCATCACGACGGTCGCCCCCGAGATCTCCTCCTCGTCGACGCTCGCCTCCTGGGCGGCCTTCTCGAGATGGGCCCAGGCGATCTCGCGGCCGATCGAGTAGCCCTGCAGCATCGCCTCCAGGGTCAGGCCCTGGGCAGCTCGGGCGCGACCCGAGGCGCGGATCAGGGCCAGCTCCTGCTCAGTTGCCCCCCGCTGCTGGATCACCAGCTGAAGGAAGATCAGCACCGCGGCTCGGGACACCTCGTAGACGTCCTCGTGATGCTTTTCGAGGATCCGCGGATACTCCGGGATCCGCTCCCGGTAGCCGTCCACCATGGCGCGCGTCATCTCGTCGACGCGGGGCAGCAGCCGCTGCGCCACGGCACGGATCGAGGTCGGGTCCGGCATGGGCCCGTATTCTAGGTGGGCGTCAGCTGCCCAACCACTGTTGCGCAACAACCGGAGCCAGGACGGTTCCGGCGGGCCCGGTCAGGAGCAGCTCCGGCTCGTAGTAGCCGTGCCCGCCCGACACCACCAGTACGTAAACGAGCTCGGCGCGGTCGAGGCCGGCCGTTCCCGACGCCTGGCCGAGCTTGGCGGCGGTGAGGGAGGCGGCCGCCGTGCGGAGCGGGTAGGCGGCGATCGTGAGGGGAAGATCGAGCGGTCCTCGACCGCTCACCGAGCCGCCGCTGAGGTCAATGGTTAGGCCGGCCATGCTCCCGTCGGGCCGGACCTGCCGGATAGAGCCTCCCGGCCCGTCGAACACCCTGCCATAGACGACCTGGCTGCCGGACGCTGCGAGGCTGAGCTGAAAAGCGAAATGCGGGGTCAGGTTGTGGCCCGCCAGGAAAGCGCTCGCCGTCTCGGCTGCGCCGCTCTCGGGCCCGCTCGGGGCGGGCGCGTTGAAGACGAACTGCGGCTCCAGGC
>DATCPJ010000240.1:0-10667 GCA_036570145.1 Candidatus Dormiibacterota bacterium | reverse complement strand
ACCCCGCCCTCCCCATGCATGGGGAGGGAGACTGGCCCCGCGCCAAGGCGCCGGGGGCCAGTTGATAAAATCACCGCGGTAGTTTCCTGAACCAGCCCATCGAAGGGGGAGAACCCAACCTGCTTTCCGACTACGGCCCTCTCCTGATCTTCCTCATCATCAGCACCCTCGTGGTCGTCCTGCTGGTGGGCCTTTCCTTCGTGATCGGGCCCTCGCGGCCCAACCGCCGCAAGCTGCAGGCCTACGAGTCGGGCATCGTCCCCACCGCTCGGGCGCGGCACCGGATGTCGGTCAAGTTCTACCTGACCGCGATGCTCTTCATCATCTTCGACATCGAGGCCGTCTTCTTCTACCCCTGGGCGGTGATCCTCCGCCAGCTGCGCTGGTATGGCCTGATCGAGATGTTCGTGTTCATGCTGATCCTCCTCGTCGCCCTCGCCCACATCTGGCGGAAGGGAGGTCTTGAGTGGGAGTAGAGGACCTCGCCGAGGCCCTCGGCGACAACATCATCACGACGACGATCGGCAAGGTCATCGGCTGGGGCAGAGGCAACTCGGTCTGGCCCGCCCAGTTCGGGCTCGCCTGCTGCGCGATCGAGATGATGCACATCGCCGGAGCCCGCAACGACATCGCCCGCTTCGGCTCCGAGGCGTTCCGAGCCAGCCCCCGGCAGTCCGACCTGATGATCGTCTCGGGCCGGGTCAGCCAGAAGATGGCGCCCGTCCTCCGCCAGGTCTACGACCAGATGCCGGACCCGAAGTGGGTCATCTCGATGGGCGCCTGCGCCTCCACGGGCGGCGTCTTCAACAACTACGCCCTCCTCCAGGGCGTCGACAAGATCGTCCCCGTCGACGTCTACGTGCCGGGCTGTCCGCCCCGGCCGGAGGACCTGATCAACGCGATCACGATCCTCCAGGAGAAGATCAAGGCGCAGGGGATCACACCGAAGCTGTGAGCCCGTCCAAGACGAGCTCGAAGGGCGATCTCAAGAAGATCGCGGTCGACCATGGCGTCAGCGCCGGCGACGAGTGGGTGACGGTGCCCGCGGCCCGGATCCGCGCGGCTCTCGAAGCCGCCAAGGCGGAGGGGTACGACTTCTTCTCCTTCATAACCTGCGTCGACCACCTGGCTCGCGACGACGGCCGGCCGCCCTTCACGGGGCCGTGGGAGGGTGACCTTCCCCGCTTCGAGATGGTCTACGAGCTGCGCGACAGGGAGCGGGTGCGGCTCATCCGGATCCGGGCCTTCCTCGGCGCCGAGAACCCGACGATCGCCTCCGCCCACGATCTCTTCGGCCCCGCCAACTGGGACGAGCGAGAGGTCTGGGACCTCTTCGGGATCCGCTTCGAGGGTCATCCCGACCTGGTCCGGATCCTCCTCCCCGACGACTGGGAAGGACACCCGCTGCGGCGTGACTTCCCCGTCGGCGGCGACCCGGTCGACTTCTCCCAGGAGCACGAGGAATGGCAGACCAGGCCGGTCAAGGCATGAGCACCGAGACGCCGGCGCCGACCGGGATCACCATCGCCCGCGAGGGCGGGGGTCCGGGCAGCGAGCAGGTCCTCACCATCAACTTCGGGCCCCATCACCCTTCGACCCACGGTGTCCTGCGGCTGATCGTCGACCTCGACGGCGAGGTGATCCGCAAGATCCGGCCGGTGATCGGTTATCTGCACACCGGGATCGAGAAGACGGCCGAGTCGCTTCGCTACCAGCAGGCCGTGACGGTGACCGACCGGCACGATTACCTCTCGCCGCTCTTCAACAACCTGAGCTACGCGATGGCGGTCGAGAAGCTGATGGGGGTCGAGGTGCCGCCTCGGGCGCAGGCGCTCCGGGTGATCATGTGCGAGCTCTGCCGGATCTCCTCCCACATGATCTGGCTGGGCACCAGCGGGCTGGAGATGGGCGCCATCTCGATGCTCTGGTACTGCCTCCGCGAGCGGGACAAGGTGCTCGACCTCAACGAGGAGATCTCGGGGTTCCGGATGCACACCTCCTACATCCGTCCGGGCGGCGTCTTCGCCGATGCCACGCCCCGCTTCCTCGAGCTCTGCGGCAAGTTCGCCGACGAGTTCCCGACCAGCGTCGACGAGTACGAGAGCCTGCTGACCGATAACCCGATCTTCAAGCTCCGGACCCAGGGCATCGGCTACCTGTCGAAGGAGGACGCGCTCCGGCTCGGCCAGACCGGCCCCATGCTGCGCGGCTCCGGTGTGAGCTGGGACCTTCGCAAGAACGCCCCCTACTCCGGCTACGAGAAGTACGACTTCGAGGCTGCGGTCGAGACGGCGGGCGACTGCTACGCCCGCTACCAGTGCCGGATCAGGGAGATGCGCGAGTCGGCGAAGATCATCCGGCAGGCGCTCGACACGCTCCCCGACGGCCCGGTCAACGTCGACGACCGGAAGATGCTGCCGCCGCCCCGGGAGGAGCTCGACACCTCGATGGAGGCGCTCATCCACCACTTCAAGCTCTTCACCGAGGGCTACTCCCCGCCGGTCGGCGACTCCTACGCGGCGACCGAGTCGGGACACGGCGAGAACGGCTGCTACATCGTCTCCGACGGCACCCACAAGCCCCGCCGCGTGAAGTTCCGGAGCGCCGGCTTCATCAACCTGCAGTCGACCGAGCGGATGGCACTGGGCGGGATGGTCGCCGACATGATCGCGATCATCGGGACGATCGACGCCGTGATGGGGGATGTCGATCGATGACCGTCCTCCGGCCCGGCGGCGAGATATGGCACGATCCAGGTGCGTCGAGCCCTAGGCGGCGCCGAGCACCGGAGGGAGCGCACCTGAAGGTGCGTGAGCGAGGAGCGCGGAAGCCAACGACGGGATCCGCCCACCTGGGCGCCCCAGATCCGTCGACGTGCCGGAGGGCGGTCATTTGAGTCTTGATCCCCGCGAGATCCCGACCACCGGTTCCGAGACAGGCCCGACCAACCCCTACCACGAGCCGGTCGACCGGCAGGGGGCGAGCCTCGACGAGCACACCCTCAACGAGATCCGGGCGCTGCCCAAGCGGTTCCAGCCAGGGTCGCGCTCGGCCGTGATGCCGGCCCTCGACCTGGTCCAGGAAGAGCTCGGCTACCTGACCCCCGCCGCCATGACCCAGGTCGCCGAGGCGCTCCAGATCGACCCCGGCTACATCGAGGGGGTCGCCACCTTCTACACCCTCTTCCACCTCCAGCCGGTCGGCAAGCACCACTTCTACGTCTGCAACAACCTGAGCTGCCAGCTCGCCGGCGCGGAGGAGATCCTCGAGCACCTGAAGCACGCCATCGGCGTGCGCGAGTACGGCGAGGTCACCGGCGACGGCTTCTTCAGCTGCGAGCCGGTCGAGTGCCTGGGGGCGTGCGAGTACGCGCCGGTCATGCGCCACGGCCACCGGCTCCACTACGACCTCACACCACTGAAGATCGACGAGCTGGTCGCGTCCGCGCGGCCGAACTCCTTCCTCGACCGCCGCGAGGGAGTCGAGCGGCCGCGGACCGCCCGCAAGGAGCCGAGGGAGCCGAATGGCTGAGATCCGAGGCAGCAAGGGGCCGGCCCCCGACCACATCGTCACCCGCTGGATCGGCGTCGACTACCTCAGCGACATCGACGTCTACGAGAAGCAGGGCGGCTACCAGGCCTGGAAGAAGGCGCTCACCGAGATGGGGCCGGCTGACATCGCCAACGAGGTGAAGGTGTCCGGCCTCCGCGGCCGGGGCGGCGCCGGGTTCCCGACCGGGACCAAGTGGGGCTTCATGCCGCCCCCCGACGGCGGCCCCCGCTTCGTCGTCGTGAACGCGGACGAGTCGGAGCCGGGCACCGCCAAGGACCGCTACCTGATGGAGAACAACCCCCACCAGCTGATCGAGGGGATCCTCATCGCCTGCCGGGCGATCTCCGCCCAACAGGCCTGGATCTACATCCGGGGAGAGTACGACCTCCAGCACGGGGTCGTCCAGCGGGCGATCAACCAGGCCCGCAAGAAGGGCTACATCGGTCCCCAGCCGTTCGGCGTCGACTTCCCAGTCGACATCCAGATGTTCCGGGGCCACGGCGCCTACATCTGCGGCGAGGAGACTGCGCTGCTCGAATCGCTCGAGGGCAAGCGCGCCCAGCCCCGATCGCGGCCGCCCTTCCCCGCCGTCAAGGGCGCCTGGGGCCGGCCGACCTTGCTCAACAATGTCGAGACGCTCAGCACCGTGCCCTGGATCGTCGAGAAGGGCGGCGCCGAGTACGCCAAGCTCGGGACCGAAAAATCGCACGGCACGCGGCTGTTCACGGTCAGCGGCGACGTCCAGAAGCCGGGCAACTACGAGATGGAGCTCGGCAAGCCCTACAGCGACCTGATCGTCGGCCTCGCCGGCGGCCCGAAGCCGGGCCGGAAGATCAAGGTCTGGTGGCCGGGCGGCTCCTCGGCGCCGGTGCTCACCGGCGACATGCTGGACACCGGCACCGACCTCGAGGCGCTGGCAGCGGTCGGCTCGATGGGCGGCTCGGGCGGCGTGATCGTGGCTGACGACACCCGCTGCGTGGTGAGGATGGCGTACCGGCTGATGCAGTTCTACGCCCACGAGTCGTGCGGCAAATGCACGCCCTGCCGGGTCGGTGGCAACTGGGCGGTACGGACCTTCGAGCGGGTGCTGGCGGGCTACGGCAGCGCTGCCGACCTCGCGCTCTTCGACCGCGTCCAGCAGGGCCTCGCCGCCGGGCGCTGCCTGTGTGGCCTGGGTGATGCCGCCGGCTGGGTCATCCAGTGGACGATGGCGCGCTTCCGGGAGGAGTACGAGGAGCACTGCCTGCGCAACGAGTGCTCGGTCGAGGGGAGGAAGCTGGCCCGTGCCTGACGAGCCCAAGAAGCCGGAGCAGCCCGAAAAGGATCCCAATCTCGCCACGATCACCATCGACGGCCGCGAGGTCACCGTCCCCAAGGGGACCCTGATCGTCGAGGCCGCCAAGCGGGTCGGCATCGAGATCCCCGTCTTCTGCTACCACCACAAGCTCGACCCGGTCGGCGCCTGCCGCCTCTGCCTGGTCGAGATCAGTCCGGGCCCGCCACGTGCCCAGACCGCTTGCACGACGCCGGTGGCGGATGGGATGACGGTCCGGGTGACCAGCGCCATGGCGGTCAAGGCGCGCGCCGACATCCTCGAGTTCGAGCTGACCAACCACCCGCTCGACTGTCCCGTCTGCGACAAGGGCGGCGAGTGCCCGCTGCAGGACTTCACCTACCGTCACGGCTACCCGGTCAGCCGGGTGCAGGAGGCGCGGCTCCACTTCGCCAAGCCGCTCCCGATCAGCCCCAGCATCGCGCTCGACCGGGAGCGCTGCGTCCTCTGCTACCGCTGCACGCGTTATTACGACGAGATCGCCTGGGAGCAGGAGCTGACGAGCGCGCACCGCGGCGTCGAGTCGTACATCGCCACCCAGTTCGACGAGCCGCTGACAAGCGTCTTCAGCGGCAACATCATCGACCTCTGCCCCGTCGGCGCGCTCACCTCGCGGGTCTGGCGCTTCCAGTCGCGGCCGTGGGACATGAAGCACACCCCGAGCGTCTGCTCCAAGTGCTCGGTCGGCTGCAATGTGAACCTGTGGGAGCGGCGCGGCGAGCTGATGCGGGTCACCAGCCGCGAGAACGACGAGATCGACGACGGCTGGATCTGTGACCGCGGCCGCTTCGACTACACGGACGTCAACGATCGGGGACGCCTTCGCGTGCCCACCGTGAGGGGCGTGGACGCGACCTGGGAGAAGGCGATCGCGACGATCGCCGCCGGCATCAAGGGCAAGGGCCCCAAGCTCGGCATCTCGCTGCCGCAGGACCTGACCAACGAGGAGGGCTTTCTCTTCCGGCGGCTGCTCGACGGACCGCTCAAAGGCTCCCAGGTGAAGATGCACGGGCGGACCGCGCTCGCTCCGCCGCAGACCGACCAGCTGCTGATCCGGGATATCGACGGGCTGAAGGCGATCGTCGTCGTCGCCTCCGATCTTCGCGAGGACACGCCGATCGTGAACCTGCGGGTCAAGAAGGCCGTCCGCCGCGGCGCCCGGCTGCTCACGCTCAACCCGGGGCCGACCGACTTCGACCGCAACGCCGGCGTCAGCCACGTCCGGACCGAGCCGGGCAAGGCGGCCGAGGCGGTTCGCGAGCTGCGCGACCATGACGCGCTGAAGCAGGGTCCGGTCGGGATCCTCTACGGCGACGGCCGCGGTGGCGAGGACGTCGCGGCCGCGGTCGCCGAGCTGGCGCAGGCTCTGGGGGCGAAGACGATGCCGCTCTTTCGGGGAACCAACGAGCGCGGCGCGGTCGCCCTCGGGATCGCCGGCTGGGATTCCCTCCAGGGCATCGACACCCTGCTCAGCTGGGGGCCGCCGCCGACCGCCGGGATACCGCGGAGTGTCCGCTTCCACGCCGCCTGGGATTACCTGCCGAGGGCGAGCCACGAGAAGGCCGACGTCGTCCTCCCCGGCACCAGCTTCGCCGAGGTCCAGGGCAGCTACACCAACCTCGAGGGTCGGGTGCAGTTGCTCCGGCCGCCGCTCGACATCGAGCCACCACGCCGCCAGGGCTGGGAGGTGCTCGTCGAGCTGGCCGCCCACCTCGACCTGGTGCTCGACTATCCGGGCATCTTCGCGATCCAGAAGGAAGCCTCAGTGGTCTACCCCGAGCTGATCGGGATGATCGGTGAGCAGGCGGTCTCGGATGGCCCGGCGCCGGTGCTGATGGGAGCCGCCCGGCCGTGATGCTCGCCTACAACGGGCCCAACCCGGGCGGCATCTACACCGACCCCGTCGGACACTGGGTGGTCGTCGTGGTGGCGATGCTGGTCACCTTTTTCATCCTCATCACGGTCACCGCCTACGTCGTCTTCGCCGAGCGGGTGCTGATCGGCCGCTTCCAGCGCCGGCCGGGTCCCAACCGAGTCGGTCCTTTCGGCCTCCTCCAGTCGGCGGTCGACGGCGTGAAGCTGCTCACCAAGGAGAGCTTCATGCCGACCGGCGTCGACCGCTTCACCTACCTGCTCGCACCGGCGATCGCCGTACTCGCGGCGCTGATGACGTGGTCGGTGGTGCCCTTCGCGTTGTGGGGCGGCTTCACCTACTGGATCGCCAATGTCAACATCGGCATCCTGGTCATCTTCGCGATCAGCGCGATGAACGTGTACGCGCTGATGCTCGGCGGCTACTCCTCGAACAGCAAGTACTCGCTGCTGGGAGGGTTGCGCAGCGCCGCCCAGCTGATCAGCTACGAGATGGCGCTCGGGCTCTCCCTGGTGCCGACCTTCATCATCGTCGGCTCGCTCCGGCTGCAGGACATCGCGAACTACGCGGTGCACGTCGGACCGCTGTCGCTGCCGCTCATCTTTGTCACGCCGCTCGGCTTCGTGATCTACCTGGTCTCCGCGGTTGCGGAAACCAACCGCGCGCCGTTCGACCTGCCGGAGGCCGAGCAGGAGCTGGTCGGCGGCTTTCACACCGAGTACTCCGGCTTCAAGTTCGCGATGTTCTACATCGCCGAGTACATGAACATCTTCGCCGTGTCGACGGTGGCGAGCGTGCTCTTCCTCGGCGGTGGCAGCGGTCCCATCGGGCCGTCGATCGTGTGGCTGGTCATCAAGATCTCGCTCTTCCTCTTCTTCTACATCTGGATCCGCTCCACCCTGCCGCGGCTGCGCTACGACAGCCTGATGAAGCTCGGCTGGAAGATCCTCCTGCCGCTCGCGATCGCCAACGTCATCGTCACCGCCGTGATCGTCGTGGCGATCGGAGGCTGAGTGTCATGAGCCGGAAGATCGACGAAAAATGTCCGAGCCGGCGCAAGCGCCGGCTGGGTGACCCTATGGGTTCGCTCGCGAATTTTTGGCGATCCTCCGGCTCAGGACACCGGCATGGCTGACGCACCGAGGCCGCCCCGACAAACAGCGCAGCTGAGCCTCGGCAAGGAGCTGCTCGGCCTTGCCAAGGGCCTCGGCGCGACGTTCTCGGAGGCGCTCAAGCCGAGCATGACCGTCGAGTACCCGGAGGACAAGACGCCGCGCTCGGAGCGCTACCGTGGACGCCACTACCTTCGCCGCTACGAGAACGGTCTCGAGCGCTGCATCGGCTGCGAGCTGTGCGCGGCCGCCTGCCCGGTCGGCTGCATTCTGGTCATCGCGTCGGAGAACACGCCCGAGCACAGGGTGTCACCCGGCGAGCGGCACGCGAAGGTGTACGAGATCAACATGCTGCGCTGCATCTTCTGCGGCTACTGCGAGGAGGCGTGTCCCGTGCAGGCGATCGTGCTCGGACCCGAGTACGAGCTCGCCGACGACAGCCGCGAGAAGTTCATCTACACCAAGGAGATGCTGCTCGAGCCCGATCCCCGCGAGGTTGCGAAAGAGGTCGACGGGGCGGGCTCGAAAGCTTGATCACCGCGATCTTCTTCGTCGCGGCCCTCGTCGCACTGGCCGGAGCAGTCGGCATCGTGCTCTTCCGCAACCCGATCGCGAGCGTGCTGAGCCTGGTGCTCGTGATGTTCGCGCTCTCGGTCCTCTTCCTGCTGCTGAGCGCGCAGTTCCTCTTCGCGGTGCAGCTGATCGTCTACGCCGGCGCGGTGATGGTGCTGTTCCTCTTCGTCATCGCGCTGCTCGGCCCGGTGCGCGAGCTGGCGACAACGCGGCTTCCCCGCCAGGGCGCGCTGGCGGTGATCGTCGCGGCGGGCTTCGCCGCGCTGCTCGTGTCGCTCCTCACCAACCTGCGCTTTCACGCCCCGATCGCGACCAACCTGGACGCCTTCGGCACCGTCGAGCAGATCGCCTTCGGCCTCTTCACGACCTACCTCTACCCCTTCGAGCTCACCTCACTGATCCTGCTCGTCGCGGCGGTCGGTGCGATCTACCTGAGCCGGGACCACCACCGGTGATGTACCTCGACGCCGGGTCGCTGGTCATCGCCGGCGAGACGCTCGACACCTCCTGGTTCCTCATCCTCGGCGCGCTGCTCTTCACCACCGGCGCCGTCGGGATCCTGGTGCGCCGGAACCCGATCGTCATCCTGGTCTGCATCGAGCTGATGCTGAACGCGGTCAACCTGACCCTGATCACCTTCAGCCGCCAGCTCCAGAACCTCGACGGCCAGCTCTTCGCGCTGATGTCGCTGACCGTGGCCGCCGCGGAGGCCGTCATCGGCCTCGGCATCCTGGTCGACATCTTCCGGCTCCGCGAGGTCGAGGACGTTGACGAGCTGAGCGAGCTGCGCGGATGAACTGGCTACCGCTGCTCATCCTGCTGCTCCCCGCCGCCGGCGGCGCACTGCTCGCCGGGCGCGGCTGGCGCTGGCCGCGCCTGTACACGGTGATCGTGGGTCCGGGCGTCGTCTGGCTCAGCTTCCTCGCCGTGCTCTACGGCTACTGGAACAACGTCAACGTCGACCAGTCCTACTGGACCTGGATCCGGTCGGGAGGTTTCAACCTTCCCTTCAACCTGCTGCTCGATCACCTGTCGCTCTTCATGTGCCTGGTCATAACCGGCGTCGGCGGGCTGATCGTCACCTATGCGGTCGGCTACATGGAGCACGAGAACGACGCCTCCTACGCGCGCTTCTTCTGCTACATGGACATCTTCGTCTTCTCGATGCTGCTGCTGGTTCTGGCCGGCAACTTCGTCTTCCTGATCGTCGGCTGGGCGATGGTCGGACTGAGCAGCTACCTGCTGATCGGCTTCTACTACTGGCGCCGGTCGGCGGTCGTCGCGGCGCGGAAGGCATTCGTGATGAACGTGATCGGCGACGTCGGCATGATCCTCGGCACCTTCATCGTCTTCTACCAATTTCACGCCGTCACCTACACGGCGGTGTTCAAGGCCATCCCCAAGACGGACGACGGAATGCTCGAGCTGGCCGCGTTCCTCTTCCTCGTCGGCGCGATCGCAAAGTCCGCTCAGCTGCCGCTGCACACCTGGCTGCCGGACGCGATGGAAGGCCCGACTCCGGTCAGCGCGCTGATCCACGCGGCGACCATGGTCACCGCCGGCGTGTACCTCGTCGGCAGGCTGCACCCCATCTACGACGTCGCGTCATACGCGCATCACACGGTCGCGATCGTCGGTGCTGTGAGCGCGCTCTTCGCGGCGTCGATCGCGATCGTCCAGGTCGACATCAAGCGCGTCCTCGCCTACTCGACGATGAGCCAGATCGGCTACATGTTCATGGCCGTCGGCGTCGGCGCGTACGCCGCCGGGTTTTTCCACCTGCTGGCCCACGCCTTCTTCAAGGCCCTCCTCTTCATGAGCGCCGGCAACGTCATCCACGCGATGGACGACGAGCAGGACATGCGCCGCTTCGGTGGGCTCTGGCGCCAACTCCGACGCACTTCGTGGTCCTTCCTCATCGGCTCCCTGGCGCTGGTCGGCGTCATCCCGCTGGTCGGCTTCTTCTCTAAGGAGTGGATCCTCGGCGCCGTCTTCTCGAAGACCGGCGACCCGATCACCCCCTGGCTCTGGCTGATCGGTTTCGCGACCGCAATCCTGACCGGCTTCTACACGGGCCGGATGTGGTGGATCTCCTTCTGGGGAAGGCCTTCCGAGACGCGGCCGGTCGCCGAGCCGCAGGAGGCGCCGAACGTCATGCTGGTCCCCGTCCTGATCCTTGCCGCGCTGACCGTCGCCGGCGGGCTTCTCCAGACGAAGACGGTCC
>DATCPJ010000239.1:0-5451 GCA_036570145.1 Candidatus Dormiibacterota bacterium | reverse complement strand
GGCGCGGGCCGCGCGGCCCGCAGGGCTCGAGGTCAGCTGGGTCCACGGCGCGCGCAGCGCCGCCGACCTCTGCTCCGAATGGGAGGGGGACCACGTGATCTGGGCGACCGACGACGGCTCCCGCGGCCACCCGGGCTCGGCCCTGGCCGCGGTTCCGGAGGGGATCGGCGCCGTCCTCGCCTGCGGCCCCAACCCGATGCTCGCCGCCGTCGCGGGGCGCTGGCCCGAGGCCCAGGTGGCAGTCGAGACCTACATGGGCTGCGGCACCGGCGTCTGCCTCGGCTGCGCGGTGCCCAAGGTGGCCGGCGGCTACGACCGCGCCTGCCAGGAGGGCCCGGTCTACCGGGCGGCCGATGTCGATTGGCCGGCCCTGCCCGGACACCTCCATTACGCGGTGGGCGCCTGAGATGGCCGACCTCGCGGTCGCGGTCGGCAACCTGCCGTTAAGGGGCCCGGTGCTGGCCGCATCGGGGACCTTCGGCTACGGCACCGAGGTGCCGCTGCTGGAGCGCCGGGCTCTGGCGGGCATGGTCTCCAAGGGGATCTTCCTCCGCCCCCGAACCGGGACCCCGCCGCCCCGGATCGTCGAGACGCCCTCTGGGATGCTCAACGCGATCGGCCTCCAGGGGCCGGGGGTCGAGGCGCTGATCCGCGACTACGCGTCTGCCTGGGCGGGCTGGGAGTTTCCGGTGCTCGTCAACATCAACGGCGAGTCGGTGGAGGAATACGGCGAGCTGGCGGCCCGGCTCGACGGCGTGCCCGGCGTGGCCGGCTTCGAGGTCAACATCTCCTGCCCCAACGTCGACCAGGGCGGCCTCTACTTCGGCAACGACCCGGTCGCGGCCGCCCGCGTCACGGCCGCCGTCCGCCGCCGCACGAAGCTCCCGGTCTGGGTCAAGCTCACCCCGATGGTCACCGACATCGCCGTCATCGCCCGGGCGGTGGAGGCTGAGGGCGCGGACGCGATCAGCGCCGTCAACACCTTCGTCGGGATGTCGATCGACCTCGCCACCCGGCGGCCCCGGCTCTCCAACCGGACCGGCGGCATGAGCGGGCCGGCGGTGCGGCCGCTAGCCGTGCACCTCGCCCACCAGGCCGCGCGGTCGGTGCGCATCCCCGTTGTCGGGATCGGTGGCATCACGACCGCCGAGGACGCCCTCGAGTTCCTGGTCGCCGGCTGCTCGGCCATCCGGGTGGGCACCGCCACCTTCGTCGACGGGTCCGCCATCGCGAGCGTCAACGACGGCATCGCCGCCTACCTCGACCGGGAGGGCTTCGCCTCCCTGGAGGACCTGCCGCGGTACCTACCGAGGGACTGACCTCCGGGTTGGAGCTATGGGCGAGCCGGGAGCTGCCCTACCGCGCAACCGAGCACAAAGGCAGCGGCGAGATCGACCTGCTGCGGATCACCGGACCGGGCACGGGGCCCTACCTGTTCACCGCCCCGCACTCGGTTCGAAGCATCCGGCGGGGCGCCGTCAAGCAGGCAGACATGGGCACCGGCGGGCTTGCCGAGGCGCTCGCCGAGCTCACCGCATCGACTGCCCTTACAGTCGTCGGCCGGCAGACCGGGGATCCCAACTGGGACGTCGAGCTGGGCGCCTTCAAGCGCGAGGTGCTCGCCCGGCGGGGATTGATCGTGATCGACGTCCACGGCTTCCGCGAGGAGCGCGCCGAGGACCTGATCCTCGGCCTCGGACCGGCGCCGACGGCCGAGGTTCGCGAGCTGGCCCGGCGGCTGATCGTGATCGCCGGCGAGCACGGTCTGGTCGCTCGAACCGGCGCTCCCTTCGACGCCACCTGGCCGGGCACGATAACCGCCACCGTCCAGGTCGCCGGCGGCACCGCGCTCCAGGTCGAGGTCGCCGGCCGCGCCCGCCGTCCCGTGACCCGGAAGGAGACCACGGCGCCGCTACTTGGGGCGCTTCTTGAGTGGCTCAACTGACCGAGAACTGACGCCTGACCGAGCCTTGCCTCCCCACGAGTGGGGATGTCCTCCTCGCAAAGCGAGGAGGGGAGGGGCGCTCACCGATGGATGCCGAAGGATGTCTTAGCGGGAATTGATCGGGGAATGCCCCTCCGGCGCCGCTTTGCGGCGCCACCTCCCCATGAATGGGGAGGCAAGACTTGCCCTTGCCGTGGTTCTAGCGGCGCGGTTTGCGGGGTGCCTGGCGGGCCAGGGCCTTGATCTGGTCCCAACCCTTGCTCACCCGATCCAACTCGCCCGTCAGGCGCTTGTTCCGGGTCTTGAGGAGCTGGTTTTCGCGGAGCAGGCGCGCGACCAGTCGCTGGGTATCGGCCAGCAGTTCGTCGAGCGGTGACTTTGGGGTTGCTTTGCTTGGCATGGAAAAGGACCGCCGAAATATTAGTGTCCCGACCGGGGCCGCATAATCCCCTCCGTGCTGGAGGTCGACGGCCTTGCCAAGCGCTATGGCGAGGTGCTCGCCATCAGCGAGCTCAGCCTGAGCGTTGCGGCGGGGACCGCGCTGGTCCTGCTCGGCCAGAACGGCGCCGGCAAGACGACAGCCCTGCGCTGCATCTCGGGGCTGCTCAAGCCGAGCGCCGGGCGGGTGCTGGTCGGCGGCATCGACAGCCTCGTCGACCCTGACGCGGTGCGCGCCCAGGTCGGGTTGGTGCCCGAGGTTCCCGGGCTCTACGAGCGGATGTCGGCGCGCGCCTACCTCGACTACTTCGGCCGCGTCTACGAGCTCGACTCCGCCACCCGGACCGCGCGGATCGGCGATCTGCTCGACCTGTTCGGGCTGAGCGACGCGGCCGACCGTTGGCTGGGGACGTTCTCCAAGGGGATGCGGCAGAAGGTCGCATTGATCCGGGCGACGATTCACCGGCCCCGGCTGGTCCTCGCCGACGAGCCCACCTCGGCACTCGACCCCGACAGCGCCCGGGTCGCCTGGGGCTACCTCGAGAACCTCCGCGCCGGCGGCGCGGCGCTGGTTGTCTGCACCCACAACATGGAGGAGGCGCAGGCGCTGGCCGGCCAGATCGGGATCATGGCCCGAGGCAGGTTGCTCGCCTCCGGCGACCTCCACGCGCTGATCCGGGCCGCCGGCCTCAAGAGGCACCGCCTCGTCGTCGAGCGACCGACCCTGGAGGAGGTTTACCTCGCCATCGTGGGCAACCGGGAAGAGGATGAAGCTCGACCGGCGTAAGGCGCTCCTGGTCGCCGAGCGGGACTTCCGCGATGCGGCCGGCGACCTCCGGCTGGTGTTGGCCATGGTCGGCCTGGCGGCCGTGGTCCCGATCGCCGCCGGTGTCGGGATCCGCGCCCTCGCCTTTTTCGGAGGTGGCCCTTCGGAGCTTGTCCAGCGGCTCTCCATCGTGGGCGCCTTCTTCGTCGTCTTCCTGCCCGCCAGCTACTCGCTCGTGCTTGCGCTCGAGTCCTTCGTCGGCGAGCGCGAGCGGGCCACCCTCGAGGTGCTGCTCTCAACCCCTCTCCGCGAGGCGGAGATCTACGCCGGCAAGGTCGCCTCGGTGCTCGGGATCTCTCTCGTGCTCTGCTTCGGGGCGCTCCTCGTCTACTGCGGGGTGACCTTCCCGGGCCTCGGCTACTTCCCCTTCGGGATCCTCATCTCCCTCGCCGTCTCGACCATCTGCCAGGTCGCGGCGATGGTCGCCGGCTCGGTGATCGTGAGCGCCAGCTCCCGGACGATGCGCGCGGCCAACGTCATGGCCTCTTTCATCATCCTGCCGATGTCGATCGTCCTCCAGGTCGAGGCGGCCCTCATCCTGGTGGGCCGCGGTGAGCTGCTCTGGGGCTTTGCGGCGGCGATGGCGGTGGTGGCCGCGATCCTGCTCCGGATGGGCCTTCGCGGCTTCTCGCGGGAGGCGCTGCTGGCGCGGGAGACGGGCAGCCGCGACCGCTTAGGGCGGATCGGGCGAGCGGTTGCCGCCGCGTACCGCGAGGCCCCGGCCGGGCTGGCCCTGCTCCGCGCCCGGGCGGTGCCGATGCTCGCCTCCCTCGCCGCCTTCCCGGTCGGTGCCGGCCTCGGCTACCTGGCGGCGGGCGCCCTCCCCGACCAGCTCGTCCGGCCGGTCCTGGGGACTCTGGTGGCGGGCGGCGCCAACCCCGACCCGGCCGGCCTGGCGCTGGCGATCTTCCTTCATAACCTGCTGGCGATCGTCATCGCGGGGCTGCTGGCGAGCGTCACGGTCGGGTTGACGGGCTACCTCCTGACGGCGCTCCCCGGCGCCCTGGTCGGCTACGCCGCCGCCATCTCCTCCTGGGGCATGGCCCTCACCGGAATGCTGCCGAACGGGCTGATCGAGATCCCGGTTGCGGTGATCGCCGGCGGCCTTGCCATCAACATCGGCGCGGCGATGATCCACCTGGACCCGGACGGCGGTTGGACCCGCCGGGTGCTGGGCGCGCAGGCGGAGCTCGCCAAGGCACTGCTCTGGCTGGCGCCGCTTCTCGCGGTCGCGGCCCTCCTCGAGGCTTACCTCAACCCGCGCCTCTAGCGGAAGCCCGCATTCATTTGAGGGGGGATGTCCCCCCTTTCGCCCATGCTCGGCAAGCCTGCGGCGCGGGCTATCCCCCAGGGGGATCGGCCTTGAAGGTCGCCGGCCGCGCGAGCCGCGTCGCGCCAACGAAGAGGGCCGACACCACCGCGCCGAACGCCATCGCCACGGGCGCTCCGAAGAAATGGGCGAGCGCGCCCGCCTGGAAGCTCCCGACCGGTCCCACGCCCATCAGCGCCTGCGCGTAAAGGGCCATGACCCGGCCTCTCAGGTGGTCGGGCGTTGCGGCCTGGATGCGGGTGTTGCTGGTCGCGACGAAGCTGATCTGGCAGAAACCGGCGAGCATCAGGAGCAGAAGGGAGAGCGGGTAGCTCCGGCTGAAGCTGAAGAGGAGCAGAAACACGCACCAGGCGAGGCCGATCAGGAACTGCACGTTGCCGCTGGCAAGCCGGCGCTGGAGGACCGCCAGGGAGAGGGCGCCGACCAGTGCCCCGACCCCCTGGGAGGCGGTGAGAAACCCAAACCCGGTCGCGCCGGTGTGGAGCACCTGGTCGGCGAAGATCGGCAGGAGAGTGAACCGGTTCATCGCGAAGAGCGAGAAGACGGCGACGGTCAAGAGCAGCGTCCCGACGATCGGGTCGCGCCGTGCATAGTCCAACCCCTCGCGGATCCGCGCCAGCATCGATCCCTGGTGGTTCGCCTTCACCACCGCGGGCAGGTTCGTCATCAGGAGCAACGCTCCGACCGAGGCGATGAAGCTGATCCCGTTGACCAGGAAGCAGAGGGGCACCCCGAAGAGGCCGATGATCAGGCCCGCCACCGAGGGACCGATGACGGCCGAGCCGTTGAAGACCGTCGAGTTGAGCGCGATCGCGTTGAGGAGGTCCTCGCGGCCGACCATCTCGATCACGAACGCTTGCCGGGAGGGCACGTCGATGACGTTGATCGAGCCGACGGCAAGCGCCGCCAGGA
>DATCPJ010000238.1:0-7827 GCA_036570145.1 Candidatus Dormiibacterota bacterium | reverse complement strand
AGCCGGCGGCACGCGCCCGGAGGTCAGCGTCATCAGTGCGGGGAAGATCGGCGCCAGGCCGAGGCCCAGCAGCGGCAGCGAAACCGCCGACCAGGACGGCACCCACCAGAAGAGCCCCGATGCCAGCACCGTCAGGCTGATGCCCGCGAGCAGCAGGACCCGCGTCGCCAGCCGGAAGCCGACAGCTCCGCCTGCCAGACGGCCCGCGGTAAGGCCCGTCCAGTAGAGGCTGACCAGCAGCCCGGCGGTCGCGATCGGGTAGCCCCGGCTCTCGGTGAGGACGGTGAACGACCACTGGCCGGCAGCCCACTCGACACCGGTGTAGAGGAAGAAGGCCAGGATTCCGAGTAGGAGCGGGGTCGAAAGGCGGAGTCGCTGGTTTCCTTCCCGTGGCGGGTGGGAGAGTGGCGGCCATTGGGCGCTTGCGAGTGCCCATAGGCCGAGCAGCGCCTGGAGGACGGCGATCGTCAGGAGAGCCAGCCGCCAGCTGTGGTGGCTGACCAGCAGGCCGGTGACGAGCAGCGGCCCGAGCAGCGTCCCGATGCCCCAACAGCCATGCAATACCTGCATCGCCCCTCCGCTCATCCGGAGCGTGCTGTAGACATTGACCGCGCCGTTGGCGAACCCGGCGGCGAGGCCCCAGAGAACCGCACCCGCTATCACGACGGGCCAGGAGCCGAGGGCCACCAGCGAGAGACTGGCCGCATAGAGGAAGGATCCGATGACAAGCATCCAGCGCAAACCGAGCAGCCTCGAGACGCGGCCGAGGGCCAGGTTCAGCAGCAGGAAGCCGACGGTCGAGTAGACGAGGAGCAGGCCCAGGGCCGAAAGCGGCTGGTGAAGCTCGGCGCGCATGAAGGGCCACGCGACGCCGAGGGCGCCGTCGAAGAGGCCGATGACGAGGAAGGAGCTGAAGCTGAGCGCCGCCCGGGCGCTGCTGCTAGAAGCGGGTTTTGAGTTGATCGATCAGCTCGACGATGGGGACCCGAACTTGCTCCATGGAGTCCCGTTCGCGGATGGTCACCGCGCGGTCCACGTTGGTCTCGAAGTCGATCGTGACGCAGAAGGGGGTGCCGATCTCGTCCTGCCGGCGATAGCGCTTGCCGATGTTGCCGCCGGTTTGGTCGTACTCCACCCGAAAGTTGGGGCGGACCAGGTCCAGGACCTCGCGGGCCGGCCCGATGAGCTCCTCCTTCTTGGAGAGCGGCATGACCGCGACCTGGACCGGCGCCGTGTTCTTGTGGAGGCGGAGCACCACCCGCGTCTCGCCCTTGACCTCGTCCTCGTCGTACGCGTCGAGCAGGCAGGTGATGAAGATCCGGTCGACCCCGACCGCCGGCTCGATGACCCAGGGCAGGAAGCGCTCGTTGGTCTCCGGGTCGAGGTAGGAGAGGTCCTGGCCGGAGCGATCCTGGTGGGCACGGAGATCGAAGTCGGTCCGGCTGGCGATCCCCTCCAGCTCGCTCCACCCGAAGGGGAACTCGTACTCGATGTCGGTCGACGCCTTGGCGTAGTGGGCCTTCTCGTCGAGGCCGTGGTCACGCAGCCGGAGTCGCTCCGACCGGACGCCGAGGACGTTCGTGTACCAGAACAGGCGCTCGATCTTCCAGTGCTCGAACCAGGTCTCGTCGTCGCCCGGCTTGACGAAGAACTCCATCTCCATCTGCTCGAACTCGCGAACGCGGAACACGAAGTTGCCGGGCGTGATCTCGTTCCGAAACGACTTGCCCTGCTGGGCGATCCCGAAGGGGACCCGGACCCGCGTCGAGTTGATGACGCTCTTGAAGTCGACGAACATCCCCTGCGCGGTCTCCGGCCGCAGGTAGGCGATGGCGCTCGAATCCTCGAGCGGCCCGATCGTCGTCTTGAACATCAGGTTGAACTGCCGGACCTCGCCCAGCGGGCCACCGCATTGCGGGCAGCGGTCGCCCTCGACGTGATCGGCACGCCAGCGCTTCTTGCACTCGCCCTCGCACTGGCGGAGCGGGTCGACGAAGTTGTCGACGTGGCCGGAGGCCCGCCAGACCTCGGGGTGCATGAGGATGGTCGACTCGAGGCCGACGACGTCGTCCCGCAGCTCCACGACATGCTTCCACCAGAGGTCGCGGAGGTTGCGCTTCAGCTGCACCCCGTAGGGCCCGTAGTCGTAGAAGCCGCTGATCCCGCCGTAGATCTCGCTCGACTGGAACACGAAGCCTCGGCGCTTGCAAAGGGCGACCACTTTCTCCATCAACAGGTCTCGGGAAACTGTCAGGGCTCGAGCACCATCGCAATTTGAGGGGGGACGTCCCCCCTGTCGGCCGTGCTCGGCAAAGCCTGCGCGCGGCCTACCCCCCTGTCCATCAGCTGGTCGCGGGGAACGGTCAGGTCGTCACTCCACGCATGCGGCGCAGAAACTTAAGGGAGTTGAGGCGCTTGTCGAGGTGGTACTCGAGCTGGTCGGCGAGGACGTCATCCACCTCGTCCATGATCGCGGTTGACAGCTTCAGCCGTCGGTAGAGCTCGACGTCGCGCCCGAACATCACCCGGAGGACCTTGATCGCGCCCGGAGATACGACCGGCTCGGCCGGGTCGGCGCAGTTGGCGCAGACGAAGCCGCCGGAGGCCGCCGAGAAGGCGTGCGACGTCTCCGCGAGCGGGCGGCCGCAGCCCGCGCAGTCGGCCAGCTGGGGCGCGTAGCCCATCAGGTCGAGCGCGGCGGAGAGGAAGAAGGCGGCGGCCCGGCGCGGCTCGGGGTCGAGGGCGAGCTCGTCGAGGGCCCAGCAGGTGAGCTCATAGAGGTCCTCGATCGGGTGGCGGTCCTCGGTCATCCGCTCGGCGAGCTCGGCGATCAGCGCGGCGCGCGATGTCCGCTCCAGGTCGGCTTCGATCCGGGGTGTCTGCTTGCGGACCACCTGGGCGATCACGTCCAGGTTGCGGCCATGCGCCAGCTGGATGTCGACCTGGCTGTAGACCTCCAGCGCCGAGGCCAGCTTGGAGCTCGTCTTGCGAACGCCCCGGGCGATCGCGCCGATCTTGCCGTGGTCCTTGGTCAGCAGGGTGTAGATCCGATCGGCCTCGCCGTAGTCGAGCTTGCGGAGCACGACCGCCTCCTCGCGATAGGTGCTCACCGGGTCAGGCCCATGGGGTCAGGCGAACTCGTCTTCCACCCTGACGCGGCGCTCGTGAGTGTCGTCGGGCGGTTTCATGCCTGCCTCGAGCAGCGCGTCGTGCGGCCAGTGGTCGTCGGTCGTGATCCGGACCCGGACGATCCGCGAGCCGTTCATCTCCTCCACCTTCCAGTGGATCGGGTCCTGCTCGAAGGTCGCGCCTTCGCTGGGGATGGCCCCGAAGACCGAGTTCAGGTAGCCGCCGACCGAGTCGTACTCGTCGCTCTCCGCGATGCCGAGGTCGAGCTTGTCGTTCAGCTCGTCCATCGAGTAGCCGCCGTCGACCAGCGCCTCGGTCGGCGAGACCAGCTCGAGCGGCTCCTTCTCGGCGGTGTCGTACTCGTCCCGGATCTCGCCGACGATCTCCTCCAGGACGTCCTCCAGGGTCACGATGCCGGCGGTGCCGCCGTACTCGTCGATGACGACCATCATGTGGGCCTTCTTCTGCCGCATCTCGTGGAGCAGCTCGTCGACCTTCTTCTGCTCGGGGATCTGGATGATCGGCCGGACGATCCGTTCCAGCCGGAAGCTGTCCTTCCTGCCGATGAACTGGCGGAGCAGGTCCTTGGCGTGGACCAGCCCGATGATGTGGTCGATGTCCCTGTCGTAGACGGGGATCCGGGTGTGCCCCTTGGTCTCCATCAGCTGGGCGATCTCCTCCGCGCTGACGCCCTTCTCGACCGCGACGATGTCGGGGCGGGGGACCATCACCTCGCGGACCAGCTTGTCGCCGATCTCGACGATGCCCTGGATCATGTCCCGCTCCTCCTCCTCGATGATCCCCTGCTCTTCGGAAACGCTGAGCAGGGTCATCAGCTCGGCCTCGGTGACGAAGGCGCGGACGTGGCCCCGGCCGGGGACGAGCGCCCGCGCGACGAAGGTCACGAACCAGAGCAGTGGCGCGAAGAAGGTCGCCAGCGCATCGACGGCCGGCGCCACCTGGAGGGCGACCCGGTCGGCGTGGCGGACGGCGAGGGTCTTGGGCGTGATCTCGGCGAAGATCAGCAGGAAGAGGGAGAGGACGAAGCTGACCGCGAAGTCGCCGAGGGTTCCGAAGCCTTTCGGCAGAAGGGGATGGAGAAGGTCGAGCCCGATGAGCGTCGCCATGGCCGAGGCGATGATCAGCGAGAAGGTGTTGACGATCAGGACGGTCCCGAGGAACCGCTGTGGATCCTGCTGGAGCCGCTGGAGGGTCGCCGCCCGCGAACTGCCGTCCTCGGCGAGGTGCCGGACCCGAAGCCGGTTGACAGAGGTCAGGGCGGTCTCGGTGCCCGAGGCCAGCGCCGCCAGGAAGACGCAGACGACCAGAACGATCAGTTCAAACCAGTTCTGGTAGTTCAAATGACTACCTCAACTCCTCTATCGGAACAGTTCCGACACGCTCCGGTTCTCGTGGACCCGGATGATCGCCTCCGCCAGCAGGGGGGCGACGGAGAGCACGGTGATCGGCGCGCCCTGCTTCTCGGGCGGGATGGGGATCGAGTCGGTGACGATCACCTCGTCGATCGGCGCGCTCCGCAGCCGCTCGGGAGCGCCGCCGGTCAGCACGCCGTGGGTCGCCGCGAAGACCACCCGCCGGGCGCCATGGGCGCGGAGCATGTTGGCGATCGCGGCGGCGGTGCCACCGGTCGTGATCATGTCCTCGACGACCACGCAGTCGCGTCCCTCGACGTCGCCGGCGACGGCCAGCGCCTCCGACAGGTCGGCGCTCTCCCGGCGCTTGTAGCCGAACACGATCGGCGCTTCGAGCAGGCTGGCGACCGCCTCCGCCCGCTTCGCGCCGCCGGCGTCGGGGGCCACCACGGTGAGCTGCTGGAGGCCGCGCGAGCGGATGTGGTCGGCGAGTATGTGCTGGGCGGTCAGGTGGTCGGTCGGGACGTCGAAGAAGCCCTCGATGGCGGCCGCATGGAGGTCGAGCAGGAGGAGGCGATCGGCGCCCGCGAGCGTGATCACGTTTGCGATCAGCTTGGCGGTGATCGGCTCGCGCGGCTGCGACTTGCGCTCTTTCCGAGCGTAGCCGTAGTAGGGGATCACCGCCGTCACCCGCCCGGCCGAAGCGCGGCGAAGGGCGTCCAGGATGATGAACAGCTCCATCAGGTTCTCGTTCACCGGGTGGCAGGTGGGCTGGATGACGAACACGTCGTGGCCGCGCATCGAGCCCTGGATCTTGACGTCGATCTCGCCGTCCGAGTAGCGGGTCAGGCGGGGGTCGGTGAGCGGCACGCCGATCTCCTCGGAGATCTTCTGCGCCAGCGCCTGGTTGGCGTTGCCCGCGATCAGGCGAAGCGCGCCCCAGGGCGAGGATTCCTCGCTGGCGTACTCGACGGCGGTGGTCATCCTGCCGATCATCCCTTCCTCCGAATCTCTTTGGCGGGTGCCCCGGCGACCGTCACACCGGGAGGAACGTCGTGGAGCACGACCGACCCGGCGCCCGTCCTGCTCCCCTTGCCAAGTTTGACGGGTGCCCGGAGCATGGTGTCGACACCGACGAAGGCGCCGTCCTCGATCTCGGTCCGGTTCTTCCGAACGCCATCGTAATTGGCCGTGATCGTGCCGGCCCCGATGTTCACGTTCCGTCCCACGACGGCGTCGCCGAGGTAGGAGAAGTGCGGCACCTTGCTGCCGCTGCCGATGCTGCTCCGGTTGATCTCGGCGAAGCTCCCGATATGGACGTCGGCGGCGATCGTCGAACCCGGCCGGATGCGAACGAAGGGGCCGCACTCGACGCGGTCCTCGACGCGGACCCCGCGAAGCCAGGAGTGCTCGATCCGGCAGCCGTCGCCGATCGCCGAGTCGCCGACGTCGGCGTAGGGGCCGATCCGGCAGTCGGAGCCGATCCGGGTCGCGCCGGAGATGATGGTGAAGGGCTCGATGACCGTGTCCTGGCCGATCTGGGCCTCGGCCGAGACCCAGGTGCTGGCGGGGTCGCGGATGGTGACCCCGGCGAGCATCAGGCGGTCGAGGATCCGGCGCCGGAGCACGTTCTCGGCGCGGGCCAGCTCGACCCGGTCGTTGATGCCCAGCGCCTCGTCGGAGTCGGCGATCTCGAAGATCTCCACCGGGCGGAGCCGGGTGACGGCGTCGGTGAGGTAGATCTCGCCCGCCCGGTTCTCCGGCTTGAGGCCGGAGAGAGCGCCCTGGAGGTCCTCGGCGCGGAAGCAGTAGAGACCGACGTTGATCTCCGTCACCCGCTTCTCTTCCTCGCTCGCGTCCTTCTCCTCGACGATCTTGCGAAAGCCGCCCTGCTCGTCGCGGAGGATGCGCCCGTCCTTGCGCAGCGGGTCGACGGCCGAGGCGATGGTCACCTTGGCCGAGCTCGCGCGGTGTCGCTCGAGAAGCGCCCGGATCGTCTCCGGACGGATCAGCGCGGCGTCGCCGTTGATCACCAGGACGTCGCCCTTGAGGAGGTTGCCGGGCACCATCGAGAGGGCATGTCCGGTGCCTCGCGGCTGCTGCTGGTAGACGACCTCGCAGCGCCCGGCCAGGTGCTCGACCACCTCCGGCTGGCCGGGGTTGAGAACCGCGATCGGACGGTCGACGCCGGCTTCCCGGCAGGCGTCGACGATGAGGTCGATCATCGGTTTCGAGCCCACGCCGTGGAGGACCTTCGGCCTGCGGGAATGGAGTCGGGTGCCGAGGCCGGCGGCTAGGATGACAGCCGAAAGTGGTCGCTGGCTCAAGTGGTTCCCCGAGGGGACTCCAGTTTACGGGATGCGGCCGAGGCCACCGCACGGCCGCGGGGCTGGCGATGCTCGCCCTGCTGGTGGCCGGCGGCTGTACTTTCGGCTCCGCCAGCCCGACGCCGGCCGCCCACACGCCGTCCCCCGGCCGGCTCGCCTCGCCCAGCCCGTCGGCCGCCGCCGCCGCATCCGCCTACTGGGTGCTCGCGACCCTCGGGCTGCGCCTTCACCAGGCGCCCGACCCGAGCTCGACCGTGGTGACGGTCATCCGCCCCGGCGCCCAGCTGGACGTGACCGAGGCGCGAAAGGTGGGCACGACGGCCTGGCTGCACGTCCACGCCCATTCCGATTCGTCCCTCGACGGCTGGGTCGTCAACGACCCGCTTCTCGTGACCGACATCCCGATGCAGCAACACGACGACGCGAGCCTCGGTTACTCGCTCCTCTTCCCCACCGCCTGGACCTATTCCTCGGGCGGCCCGGCGCAGTCCTTCTTCACCTCGGCCGACAGCAAGCAGAAGCTGACCGTGGAGACCGCCGACAGCCTCGCCCACCTCCCGCCCGAACCGACGGCGGCCGGCAAGGCGGACCACGAGGAGGGGCCGCTCGACGTCTACGGCAAGAGTCCCGTCCTCACCTACTACAAGCTGGACGCGGGCGGCTGGGAGCTGTTCTTGAGCTTCCTCTGGGCAAACGGCCGAGCGTTCGGCTTCGTGCTCCGCGAGCCGCAGGCCGACTCCAGCCTCCTGAAGCAGATCCTGGCCAGCGCCATCATCCACTGACCCGGGCAACTGTCCAGGAAAGGTCAGCCCCAGGCGTCGAGGGCGGCGGCGACCGCGGTCCAGCATTCCTTGCCGGCCACCAGCCCTCGCGCTTCCGCCTCGGTAGCTGCCTCTTTGAAGAAGGCGGAGCCGCTGCCGGTCATCGCCCAGCCGTCGCCCAGTTTCGCCGCGAATTCCACAAGCCGGGGCTCGACCGCGCAGGCGGCGCGGAAGAGG
>DATCPJ010000237.1:0-9695 GCA_036570145.1 Candidatus Dormiibacterota bacterium | reverse complement strand
CAGGGACGCCGATCTCGGCGTCAGCTTCTCCGCTACTCGCTTACGGGCCCTAAGGCCCGCGCGCTCCGTTGCTCGTGCGCTTCCTTGATCTCGACGCCCCTGGCGGCGATTTTGCAACGAACCTCGGTTCCAGGACACTAGTGCGTCACGGGACCGCGGTCCGGTCCCGCCACCGGCCGCACCGCCTCGCGGATCCGGCCGAAGACCTTACCCGGGTCGCCCACACCGTCGACCTCGGCCACCGGCACGCCGGCCGCCCGATAGGACGCCAGCACCGGCTCGGTGCGCTGGTGGTATTCGTGCATCCGCTCCTCGATCGCGTCCCGGGTGTCGTCAGCCCGGCTCTCGACCTGGGCACGCTGGAGGAGGCGTTCGATCAGGACATCCTCGGGCGCGGTGAGCGCGACGACCATGTCGACCTTGCGGCCCTCGCCCGCCAGCAGCGCATCGAGCGCACGGGCCTGGTCGACGGTGCGGGGAAAGCCGTCCAGCAGCACGTCCTCATCGGGAAATCGGCGCAGTCGCTCGCTCACGATCCGGACCATCACCGGGTCGGGCACCAGCTGACCGGCCTTCATCAGAAGGGCGACCTGGCGGCCCTCCTCGGATCCCTCGGCCGCCTCCGCGCGGAGGACCTCACCGGTCGACAGGTGGGTCAGACCGAACTCAGAGCTGATGAACCGCGCCTGTGTCCCCTTGCCGCTGCCCGGCGGTCCGAAGATGAGCCAGATCATTCGTGCGTCCGGAGTGAACGTCTTCGCTCCTGGAGCCGGAGCAGGCGCCTTCGCTGCCACCAATTCTTGGCGTCTTCCGCGAGCAGAGATTGAACTGCGTTGTCGGGACCGGAAGGTTGCCCGGCCTCGCTCAGCTCCAGCCATCTCCGCGTGATCTCGACGTAGAGGTCCGCCTCCGTCCAACCCGGGAAGTGATCGAGGACGTGGTGCTTGCGGATCACCTCGGCGACCGGAACGTAGACGTTGTCGTACCAGCTGACCGCGGCCTCGGGCATCGATAACTTGCGGTCACTCTCGAGGGCCACGAAATGGCGACGACCGAGGATGTGCTTGAGGATCTCGTCATAGCGGCCCAGCCGACTGACCTCGATCCGTGCCTCAGGGCGAAACTCGTGGATCCGCGTCGTCTCCAGGAATTGGCGGTACTCGGCGGCCCGCAGCAGCGCGGCCGCGTCGATGTCGGGGCCGAGCGGCGCCGTGGTGCTGACCTCGATGACGCGCGCGTTGATCACGTCGCGGCCCAGGCTGCGGGCCACCGACACCCGGTGATGGCCATCGATGACGTAGTAGTTGTCGCCCACCTTGTAGACGTCGATCGGCGGCAGCTCCTCACCCTCCACCATCGCTCGATAGATGCGCGTCCAGCGATCCCGCAACCGGCGATCGATGGGCAGGAAGCCCGGGTCGAAGTCGCCAGCCTTGGCCGGGGGTGCTGCCGAGCCGACCACCCTGTCGAGGGGGATCTCCTGGACCCCCGCGAAGGAGCGGCCCTCGGAGCCCGCCGCCTCGAGCGCCGCGTCCATCGAGGCGAGCCCGCGAGCGCGCCGGGTCAGCGTCGCCAGCACGGCCCTGCGGAAGGCCCGGAACCGCGCGGCATCGAAATCCTCCCGGGCGCGCAGGGTCTCGTCCACTGCGCATCCAGCACTCTGTTACAGAAGTGCCAGCTCTGTCTCCGCGTCGAAGAGGTGAAGCGAGCGGGTGTCGAGGCCGAGCTTGACCTGGTCGCCGACCTCCACCTTGAGCCGTGGGTCAACCCTGGCGGTGATCGTGTCGGAACCGACCTGGCCGTAGAGGAACTGGTCGGAGCCGAGCCGCTCGACGACGTCGACCTTCATGTCAAGGGTGGCCACCTCGGATGGTTTGTCGGTGACCGCTTCGGGGCGGAAGCCGAGGGTGCCCTTCGCGGACTCGACGTGCTTGGGGAGCTTGACCTCGAAGCCGGAAGCCTTGGCGGTGCCGTTCTGCAGCGTCACCGGCACGAAGCTCATCGTCGGCGTCCCGATGAAGCCCGCAACGAAGAGGTTGGCGGGGTGGTCGTAGATGTCGTCCGGGGTTCCCACCTGCTGCAGGATGCCCGCGTTCATGATCGCGATCCGGTCGCCCATCGTCATCGCCTCGACCTGGTCGTGGGTGACGTAGATGAAGGTCGTCTCGAGGTCGTTGTGCAGCTTCTGGAGCTCGATCCGGGTCTGCCCGCGGAGCTTGGCGTCGAGGTTCGAGAGCGGTTCGTCGAGGAGGAACACCTGGGGATCGCGGACGATCGCCCGGCCCAGCGCGACGCGCTGGCGCTGGCCGCCTGAGAGGGCGCGTGGCTTGCGCTGGAGGAAGTTGTCGAGTCCCAGGATCCGGGACGCGTTGTTGACCCGCTTCTCGATCTCGGCCTTCGGCAGCTTCTTCATCTGGAGCGGGAACGCCATGTTGTCGTAGACGCTCATGTGCGGGTAGAGCGCGTAGGACTGGAAGACCATGGCGATGTCGCGGTCCTTCGCCGCCACGTTGTTGACGACCCGGTCGCCGATCCGGATCTGTCCCTCGGTGATCGTCTCCAGGCCGGCGAGCATGCGCAGCGCTGTCGACTTGCCGCAGCCGGAGGGGCCGACCAGGACCATGAACTCCTTGTCCTTGATCTCCACGTTGAAGTCCTTCACGACCGTGAGGTCGGCCGTGTAGCGCTTCACAACGTGGTCGTAGGTGACTGATGCCATCTTTCGACTACCCCTTGACTGAGCCCGCGAGGATGCCGCGGACGAAGAAGCGCTGAAGGCTGAAGAACACGATCAGCGGGACGATCATGGAGAGGAAGGCCGCGGCCGTCAGCAGGTGATAGCCGCTGCCCAGTGAATTGACGAGGTTGGCGACGGTGACCGTCATCGGCGCCACCGGCGGGGTGCCGCCGAGGTAGATCAAAGCGACCAGGAAGTCGTTCCAGATCCAGAGGAACTGGAAGATCACGAGGGACGCGATGGCCGGGACCGAGAGCGGCAGCACGATCCGGAAGAAGACGGTGAGGGTGCTGGCGCCGTCCATCTCGGCCGACTCGAAGAGATCGGTCGGGAGGGACCGGAAGAAGTTGGCGAGCAGGTAGATGGCGAACGGCAGCCCATAGCCGGTGTGGGCCAGCCAGATGCCCAGGAAGGTGCCGCTGAGCCCGACGCTGTTGAACATCTTGAGGACCGGGATGAAGGTCAGCTGGAGCGGAACGGCGAGCAGCCCGACCAGGGCGAGGAAGAGGATGTCGCGGCCCCAGAACTTCATCCAGGAGAACGCGTAGGCCGCGAACGCCGCCAGCGCGGCGGGGATGATCGTCGCCGGGATCGTGATCATGATGCTGTTCAGGAAGCTGGTCCCGAGGTTGTTCTGGGCGAGAACCTTGGAGTAGTTCTCGACCGTGAAGTTGAAAGGTGGCGAAAGGGCGGTCCACCATCCGGTGTTGGAGATGTCGGTAAGGTGGCGGAACGAGCTGACGAAGAGGCCCAATGTGGGCACCATCCAGGCGATGGTCAGGCCGATGACGGCGACGTGCAGTGCGACGCCACCGAGCCGGTCGGCGAGCCACCGAGCGGACCAGGCCGGCGCCTCGATACGCTCTTGTGCCATCACGCTCATCGACGTGCCTCCTGCGCCCGGAACTGGCGGAGATTGAAGACGAGGACCGGGATCACGGCCACCAACAGGATGACGGCGATCGCGCCCGACCGGCCGGGGTCGGCCGAGACGAAGTACTCCTGGTACATCTTCACGGCCAGGATGTTGGTGTCGAAGTTGCCGGCGGTCATGACGTAGACGATGTCGAAGGCTTTGAGCGCGAAGATGATGAGGGTCGTCGCCACCACCGTCACGGTCGGCATCAGGAGTGGGAAGATGACCCGGCGGAAGATCGTTATCTCTCCGGCGCCGTCGACCCGGGCGGCCTCGAGCAGATCGCCGGGGATGCCCTTCAGGGCGGCCGAGAGGATGACCATCGCGAATCCGACCCAGCCCCAGATCGCGACGGCGATCAGTGCGAAGTTGTTGAATCGCTGGTCCTGGATCCAGGTGATGGGGTCGATGTGGAGCAGCGAGGTGAGGAGGAAGTTGAGCGTCCCGGTCTGGGTCGCTCCCGGCGGCTGATAGCTGTACATGAACTTCCAGATCACCGACATGGCCACAAACGAGATCGCCATCGGCATGAAGATCAGCGACTTGACCGGCGTCTCGTAGGGGACCCGATCGGCGAGCACCGCCATCATCACCCCGAAGAGCAGCGTGAAGAAGGTGTAGAGCACCAACCAGTAGAGGTTGTTGCGAATGGTCAGGAGAACCGCCGGGTCGCTCAGCACGGCCAGGTAGTTGGAAAGACCGACGAAAGCGGTGCCGTGCTTGTCCTGGAGGCTGATCCAGATCGTGCTGATCAGCGGGATGACGAGGAAAACCGTCACGAACACGAGCGCAGGCCCGACCCAGATCCAGGGTCGGGCCCGCGGCTGGACGGCGTCAGGCAGACGTCGTACGAGAAACTCGAGGCCGACGATATACAAGCCGATGACGACCGGCACGCCGATGACCGCGACCACCAGCGTCGGCAGCTGGTTGGTCAGGAACTGGCTCAGGTCGGGCACGTCGAGACCCTGCCCCTATTTATTTGTAGGCGGTCGCTTGGACCGCGTCGGACGCGGCCAGTATCGAGTCGAGCTTGCCTGGGTTCTGGACGAAATCGAGGACGTCCTTGAAGTACTGGGCCGACATCGCGGCGGGCATCAGGTCGCCGGCGTCGAAGCGGGCGATCTTAGCCCCGACCAGCTGCTCGGCGATCAGCTTCGAGGTGGCGTCCGGGTAGTCGCTGAGCGCGACCTGCTTGTTGGGGGAAATCGCCCCGCCGCGCTTCACCCAGATCGACTGGGCCGCGGGGGTCGTGAGGTACTTGATCAGGGCGCGAGCCTGGGGGGTGTCCTTGAACATCCCGAAGAGGTCACCGGCGACGACGTGCGCGCCGGCGTTCTTGCTGTCGACGTCAGGCAGCGGGAAGAAGCTCAGATCGGTTCCCAACGTAACTCCGGCGTTGGCCTTGGTGATGATGTCGCTCATGAACGAGCCCTGGTTGTGCATGAGGCACTTGGGCGGGTTCGCGTACATCGGGTTGGCGCCGTCGGCGAACGCGGTCGAGACCATGAACTGCGGGCCGCCGTAGACGAGCCCCGGGGTGCCGACGATGCCGCCCCAGGTCGTCCACGCCGCCTTGATCTCGGGCGACGTCCACTTCTGCTTGCCCGCCCACCAGCTGTCGTAAACGGTGGGGCCGGCCTGGCTGAGGACGATCTCCTTGACCCAGTCGCTGCCCGGCCAGCCGGAGGCTGTGCCGCTCTCCAGGGCGATGCACCACGGGGCGGTTCCGTCGGCCTTCATCTTGGTCTGCAGAGCCGTCAGGTCGGCCCAGGTCTTGGGCACTGTGTAGCCCTTGGCCGCGAAGGTCTTGGGGTTGTACCAGACCAGCCCTTTGAGGGCGGTCTTGATGAAGATGCTGTAGGTCTTGCCGTTGTACTGGCCGAGCTTCACCCAATCGGGCGCGTACTGCTGGCTCATCGCGGACATGTCGAGCACGTTGTCGAGCGGCTTCAGCTGCCCGGCCTTGGCGAAATCGAACATCTGGCCGGGCCCCGGGATACCGGCCAGCTCGGGCGGGTTGCCCGCCTGGAGCCGCGTCGTCAGCGTCGCGTTGATGTCACGCGTGCTCTCGTAGTTGACCTTGACCCCACTCTGGTCCTCGAACGGCTTGATCATGGCCAGGAACGAGTCCTGCTCGTTGGCCGACCACACGGCGAGCACGTTCACCGTGCCGCCCAGCTTGCCGCCCGCGGTGGAGCCGCCACCGCCCGTCGTCTGGCCCGGAGCACAGGCGACGCTCAACAATGAGAGGAGGGCCAGCACGGCCATTCGAACTCTTACCCGTCGAGTGTCGGTCATTCGATTGCTACCCCTTGCGAATCACCCGCAAATAGCTCGGGCGCCTGTTTGATTCCCGGATTGTGCGCTTACCCTCTCCCAACCTGCAACAAAAGGCGCAAAGCGGCATCGGCTGTTCAACCTATAGTTGAATTCGGCTTCCATCGGATATCTGAGGGAATCGGCATGCGCCCGCCATCGCACCCGGCATCTCCCGAACTCGCGGCCGTGCTTCGCGCCGTCGTCGCCGACCTCCAGCGCGCCTCGGGCGCCGAGATGGTTTCGATCTATCTCTACGAGGAGGCGGCCCGGCGCTTCTACGCCCCGGTGGCGATCGGGCAGCCGGAGGAGACCCTGCTCGGGGCGCTCGCCGACATGGACGAGCAGCTGGAGCGCTACCTTGCCGACGCTGAGCAGGGAAAGGTTCCCGACGAGCTCGGCGTGCAGCAGTACGGTTCGACCGTCTGGCTGACCGCCACCCGCCGGGCGCTGGTCGCGGCCGACGCCCGCTCCGAGATCGACAGCACCTTCATCCGCCGCTACCAGGTCGTGTCGACAGTCGGCCTGCCGCTGCTCGCCGGCGAGCGGCTGCTCGGCATCGTCTACTTCAACTATCGGGAGCGGAAGGGCGCGCGGGCGCGCTCAGCCGCCACCCGAGCCCCGACGAAGGAGAACCTCGCCCAGCTCGAGAAGGGCGTGGTGGTCGCGGCAGCCATGATCGCGGCCGCGCTCGCGGCGGCGGAGCGGTCGGCGCTGGAGGGGGTCGCGCGGCTGGCCGGCCTGCTTTCAGCGCCGTCCGAGGGCGAAGACCCGAAGGAGATGCGGCGGCTCTTCTCGATCGCGCTCTCCGAGCTGCTCCTGGCGAGCGCCCTCGATGGCGCAATCATCTACGAGCTGGCCGGCCACGGGACCCGGCTCGACCTGGTGACAGCTCAGGCGCCAGCGGCCGCCCCCCCTCGGGTCGGCCTCGAAGGGACCTCCCGCGACTGGCAGCCGCGGCTGCTGGAGGCAGTCGGCGTTGCGATGGCCGCGGCAGACTTGCATGCCGTCGCCGCGTTCCCGCTGGGCAGCGAGGACGATCCCCACGGCTACCTCGTCATGCTCAGCCGGGACCGCCTGGCGACGGTTCGCCGGGCACCCGCGACCGACGTCATGCTGCGGGTCGCCGGCGAGCTGATCGGGGGGGCGCTTGCCGGCGGGCGCCTGATCAGCGAGCTTCGCCAGGGCAACCAGCTGCTGGGTGCGCTCGGCCACATGACGAGCTCGATGCTGCGCCCGGGCTCCACCCGGCGCCAGGTCATCGACGCCGTCGTCGGCCAGCTCACCGATGCCGCCGTGCCGGAGTTCGATTTTCACTTCGCGACCGTCTTCCTGGTCTCGGTCGGAGAGGGTGAGCAGCCGATCGTCAGGATGGCCGCCGGCGCCGCCCGGACCGCCGCGATCAGCTCGGCCGAGGTCGTACCCGACGGCAGCGGCACGCGCGGCGCCCGGGTGCCGCGGTGGGCGCTCGACCAGGAACGGCCCCTCGGGCCCAACGACGTCCTCGTCCACGTCGCCACCGGGTGGCAGGCGGCCGTCGTCGGCCCCGCCTCGTCGGGTCGGGAGATCCGCCGGGAGGACGTCTTCGCGGGCCCGATCCGGGAGACCGCGCGCTGGGTCCAGGTCCCCGTCGTATGGAGCGACGGAACGACGCTCAGCTGGGTGATGGCCTGCCTCCTCGGCGACGGCGCGGAGAGCGCGCCGGATCCCCCCTTCACCCTCGCCGGCGAGCTCTTCGAGAGCAGCGGCCACGGCGAGCTGATCCGGATCTTCCTCCCCTTCGGCTTCGACCACGACCGTGCCGCCACCGGCGTCCTCGAGGTCGGCTACCACCGGGGTGGCGAGCGACGGCCCGACTGGGGCCAGGTCGAAGCTCTCCGGGCGGCCGCGGCCGAGATCGCGGTGGCGGTGGAGACGGCGCGCCTCTACGAGGAGGCCCGCCACCACGCCAAGCAGCTTGAGCTGAGCGCCGACGTGAGCGAGGCGATCGCCTCTTCGATCGACCTCGACCAGACCCTGGCCCTGGTGGCCCGCAACCTGGTCCGGCTGGTCGACACCTCCCTCTGCCAGATCGCCCTCTACGAGGAGGACCGGCAGGGCTGGTTCGGCGCCGCCGCCTCCGCGCACGAGGATCTCTGGCGGCGGCAGCGCGGCGAGCGCTCGCAGCCCTCCTTCCTATTCGACGTCCTCGACCGGCGTGAGGCCATCCTGATCGAGGACGCGGCGACCGACCCGCGGGTGCCGCCCGGCTACCGCGACTCGTTCGGCGTCCGCTCCCTGCTCGCCCTGCCGCTGATCGCCGACGGGCACCCGATCGGCGCCGCGGTGCTGGCCCAGACCGAGCGCTCGCGCACCTTCACGCCCGAGGAGGTTCAGCTCGCGCAGGGCCTGGCCCACCAGGCGGCGGTGGCGATCAAGAACGCTCGCCTCCACGCGCTCGCCGAGGAGGAGCACCACCTCCAGAAGGACTTCGTCCTGGTCGGCTTCGGCCAGTGGGGCCAGAAGGCCTATGCGCATCTCCAGACGCTGAAGCAGTTCTTCAACTTCCGGGTCCACGTCGTCGAGCACGAGTCACCCGGCGGCCGCGAGCGGCTCGTGGAACGCGAGCAGCAGGTGGTTGCCAACGGCGACGCCTTCTACTGGGACAGTGAGGCCGCCCCCGGCCACGACCAGCTCCAGCGCGAGCTGGAACCGAGCTGCTACGTGATCACTTACATCGCCACGCCGGCGGCCACCCACCTCCCCAACCTGGCCCTCTACCACGACCTCAGCGACGTGGTCCTGGTCGAGAAGCCGCTCGGCTCGCCACCCGAGGAGTACCGCCGCTTCCTGGAGACCGCCCGCAGCGGCGTCGAGATCGTCGCCGCCGACCACTACTACTTCAAGCTCGAGGTCCGCCTGCTCCAGCTCCTGCTGAGCGAGGAGCGCACCCTGCGCGTCTTCCTCGACAGCGTCGAGGAGGTGCGCGTCGAGATCCTCGAGGAGCAGCCCCTGGTCGGCGCGGCGGCCGACATCGGCGTTATCGCCGACCTCATCCCCCACGCCTTCGCGATCATCTCGCTCCTGACGCCGATCGACGGCATCCGGCTGGACGCGATGGCGCCCCTGATGATCGGCCGCCACGAAGGGTTCGAGGGCAGGCGCGAGAGCTTCGCCCGGATGACCGGGAGCTTTCTCCACCAGGGCCGTTCGGTCCGGCTCGTCATCGAGGTCGGCAAGGGCGTCGAGAACGCGAAATGGATCAGGCTCACCGGCGAGGCGCGTTCGGGCGGCCGCAGCCCGAGCTACAAGTTCGACTTCGGACACGGCGAGGCGATCGACGGCACCCAGCCCACGGTGCGGGCCGCGGTCCGCCGGATCCGGGAACCGGGAGTCCCCGACAACGCCCACCTGAACATGCTCCGGCACGTGATCGAGAAGCGGCACCCGGCGGTCGGCATCCTCTCCATCCGGGAGGCCATCCGGGCGAACCAGCGGGTGCGCGACCTGGAGGCGATGGCGGAGGCGCTGCTCGCCCGGGATGAGGTGGCGACCTACGCCATCGGCACGCGGCCGGTGTGGAGCGGCCAGCCACAGTCGGCATCGGCGTTCCGGGTCACGGAGGGAAGCAGCACCGCGTAGCTACAGAGGTTCTAGCCTCCCTCCCCATTAATGGGGAGGGCGGGGTGGGGCGACACATCAGCCCCGGAACCGCCGTTGGAGTCTCCTCCCCATTCATGGGGA
>DATCPJ010000236.1:0-14310 GCA_036570145.1 Candidatus Dormiibacterota bacterium | reverse complement strand
TTGAGGAGATAGCCGGCCGCACCCGCCTGGAGAGCCTCCAGCACGTAGTCCTCCTCGTCGTAAGCGGTGACCACCAGGACCCGTGTCGCAGGGGAGAGCTGGGCGATCCGGCGGGCGGCTTCGATCCCGGGGAGGCCGGGCAGCCGCAGGTCGAGCAGGACCACATCGGGCTTCAGCCGACCGACCAGCTCGACGGCGTCATCGCCGCGGCTCGCCTCGCCGACCACCTCGATCGTCATGTCCTGCTGCAGGATCTGGCGGGTTCCGTCGCGGAGCAGCTCATGGTCGTCGACGATGACGACGCGGATCGGTGGCTTGTCGTCCATTGCGTTGCTGTCAACCGTATTCGCGGGCGCCCGCCGTTACGGGGGACGAAGGACCCTGCCCGGCGGGGACCTTTGGCGCCGAGCGCTCGGGGCCCAAGCCCCGATGAGAATGAGGAAAGGGCCGCCGTTGCCGGCGACCCAATCCCGAGTGCGGAACCCCTATGCGGTGACCGTGATGACGCCGGCCATGAAGTTCTTCTGACCGTTGCCGGTGCCGTCCGAGGTCATGTCCCACCCGGCGTTGTCGGTGTCGCAGGGGATGGCGCAGAACCAGCGGAAGCTGCCCGTCTTGGTCGGGGTGAACGTGTAGCTGACGGTTCCGTCGGCCTTATCGGTCGCGGCCGGCACGACGATGTTGAGGCCAAGTTCGGGCGAGGTCATGCTGTGCTGGACGTCGTCCTTGCTGGTGATCGTGATCGTCACCGGTACGCCGACCTTGACGGTGGTGTTGCCCAGCGCCGCGAAGACGTCGTGCTTGGCGCCATCGGGGCCGACCACGGTCGCATCGTCGGGACCGACGATCTGGTAGCTGAGCAGTTGCGCCGATGCGGAGACGGGGTTGTCGGTGCTGGCCTGGCCGCCGGAGCCACAGGCGCCGATGGCCAGCCCGGCCACGCCGGCGGCCAGCACGAATGGGATCGTCTTGAAAAGCTTCGCGAGTGTCATTGGAGTTCCACCTCTCTGATTTATGTGGGAGACCTTGCGAATCGGTTCCCGTACCACCAAGGTCCTCTCAACCGGGCAGCGCCAGAAGCGGGCGATCACGTGGACCGGAGCAGGTGAAAACGCCTGCTCGGGAAACGAGCTGCTAGTCCGGGGAGTTGGCGTAGGCGCCGCCGAGGTTGGCGAGGCGCGGCACCCCCTGGTAGGCGATGAGGGCCATCATCCCGCCGGCGGCGTGGAGGAGCTGGTGGCAGTGGATCATCCACCAGCCCGGGTTGTCGGCCCGGAATGCGATCGTCACGGTGTGCCCGGGCGCGACGCTGACGGTGTCCTTGACCAGCCTGCCCGGAAGCTGGACGCCGTCACGGTCGAGGACTCGAAAGAAGTGGCCGTGGAGGTGCATCCAGTGCTCCTGGTTCCCCTGGTTGAGGAAGGTGATCTCGACCAGGTCGCCCTTCACGACGCGCAGCACCGGGGTGGCGGGGAAGGTTCCGCCGTCGACCTGGTAACGGACGCCGTCCATTCCCGCCATCCCGGGCATCGGCCCCATCGGCGAGCCGCTGCCCACCGGCGTCTCGGAGAGGATCAGGTTGAACTTCTTGTCGGCTTTCGCGCCGCCGGGCCAGGGGTCGTCGGCGGCCGCGCCCGGATAGGCGAGGAGGTCGAGCAGTTGGTGGCTCGCCGGTTCTGGGATGGCCACGCCGCCGCCGCTCGATGAGAACGGCTGGGCGGCGTCCCGGTCCGGAGGAAAGGCTCCGACCAGTCGCAGGCTGAATGACCGAGCGGGTGCCACGAGGAGGACGTCCACGCGCTCGCCCGGGCCGAGGGGGATGGCGTCGGCGGTGGGCGCTCCACCCGTCAGCTCGTGGCCGTCGAGAGAGACGACCGTCACGGGTACCGGGCTCTCGACGTAGTGCTCCTGGTAGCCGGCGTTGACCAGCCGGAGCCTGACCAACTGACCGGGGATCGTCGCGATCGGCTCCACCGCGGAGCCGGTCCGGCCGTTGACGGTGGTGGTGATGTAGCTGCGCATGGCCACGTCCGCCTGCGCCGGCGGCCGGGACGCTTCCAGCCCGATCGGCCACTCGTCGTAGACCAGGGTGCGGTCCAGCACCGCCTCCGCAACGCCGCGCGGCAGCACCAGCAAGACCCCGTAGAGGCCCCGGTCCACCTGGGTCGCCGAGTCCTGGTGGGAGTGGTACCAGTAGGTACCGGCGTGGTCGAGGCGGAACGAGTAGACGGCGTTGCCTCCGGGCGGGATGGCGTCCTCGCTGACGCCCGCCACGCCGTCCTGCCCGTAAGGGACGTCGAGGCCGTGCCAGTGGATGGTGGTGCCGACCGGGAGCCGGTTGCGCAACCTCACCCGCAGCACATCGCCGACGGTCGCCCGCAGCTCAGGGCCGGGTGAGGTGCCGTTGAAGGTCCAGGCCCGGACCTGGATCCCGGGTTCGAGCTCCAGGGTTGCCGGCTCAGCAGTCAGCTGATAGTCGCGTACGACGCCACCCGCTGCCGGGGTATCGTCAGCGCCGCTGGGCCCGATCGGTGGCAGAGGCCCCGCAGCACAGGACGTCAGAACGATTGCCGTGAAGGCGCTCGCGAGCACGTGCAGACCGACGCAGGGCGCCCTCATGCTTGCCAGTGGGCCACGTCGCGGCTCCCGCCGTCCGGGACCCAGGTCCTGCCCGGAGAGGGCCGACCGACCCTGTGACCGCCGCCGGTCGTCGGCCAGCCTTACCGGCGATGAGCGAGCCGATGACAGCTGACAAGACCGGGCCGGCGTCCAGCAACGCCGTGACCTGGGCCGGAGTACTCGTCGGAGGGCTGGTCCTCGCGCTGGTGGCGCAGTTCCTTCTCGACTCCTTCGCCGACAGCTCGACCATGGGCCACTGGACCCAGCACGCCCTCCTCTTCTGGAGCGGCCTGATGACCGGCGCCGGCGTTCTCCGCCTGTACCAGCTGGGTAGCCGGGCAGCCTAGCGGGCATGGCGGTTGTTCCCCGGGGCTCGCGGCAGCGCGCCCCGACGAGGGTGCCCAGCGTCTCCTCGAAGAGGTCGCTGAATGTCTCCCGGCTCGGCCTCGCGCTGACGATCCTGGTCGGTGCCGGCTGGGTGACCGCGACCCCTTATCTGTTGGTGCGACTCGGCCTGCCGTTGCCGGTCGAGCTGACCCGGGTCGACGGCCCGCACGCCTTCCTCGGACTGGTCGCGGGCGGACTGATCGCCCTCAAGGTGGTCGAGGTCGCCGCCCACCGGGTCGAGCTGAGGGTAGGACGGCTGCCGCCCTGGCAGCGCTGGCTCTCCCGCTCGCTGGCCTTCGCCTACCTCGGCGTGCTCGTCAGCGGCATGACGCTGGTGGTGCCCTGGCCGGCGCCCGTCCGCAGCGCGCTTGTCAACCTTCACCTGCTGCTGGCGGCATGGGCCCTTATCGCGACCCTCCCACATCTGGCCGTGCACCTGAAGTGGCGGCTCCCCGAGCTCCGCTTCGATCGCCGCTTCAACATTGCCATGCTGCTGATCGCCGGGTTGGCGATCACGCTGGCCGCGTTCCCGGTTTCCATCTCGCCCCTTGCCGCGCTCGGGTCGGGTGGGCAATGGAGCGCGGTGGGGCCTCATGGCTCCTGGATGTTCCGACTCCTCCGACTCTCCGACGGACGCCTGCTGGCCGCCGGCGCCGGGGTCTATGTCAGCTCCGACGAGGGCCGGACCTGGACGTCCGAACCGGGCGCAGGGCCGGGCCTCGTCTTCGCTGTCGCGACCGGTGCCGGCGGGAGCCCGCTCTACTTCGGCACCGCGGACGGCCTGATCACCGCACCGGGGCCTGAAGGACCGTACACCACCCTTGCGGTGCCCTCTCTCCCGGTGACGGCGGTCTATCCAGACCCTGCCGGGACCCTTTGGCTCGGCGGCCACGGCGTCTGGCGCTCGGATGACGGCGGCGCCACCTGGACTCCCGCTGTCCAGGGTATGGCCGAGCGCGGCACGGTTTGGGCCCTGGGGCGCCAGGGCGGGGTGCTGATGGCGGGAGGGACGACCGGCGTCTACCAGCAGCTGGATCCCACCGGCTGGCGGCGGACCCTGGACCTCAACCAGGTCATCTCGCTCGACCGTGGCGGCGACCCGGCCGGTACCTGGGCGAGTTCGATGGGGAGTGGCCTGGCCGTGCTCCGCGAGGGCCGCTGGACTGTTTCCGACGCGGGCATGGCCGTACATGGCAGCTCCGCCATCCACGTCACCGGCTTCACCTCGCTGGGAAGCGGGCGGGCGCTGGCGACGCTGATGCGCGGTGGTGTCGACGAGAGCCTCGACGGCGGCCGCTCCTGGTACCAGCTGAGCCCCGGCTTCAACCCCGGTCCGGTCTGGGCGGCGCTGGGGCTCGGGTCCGGGATCCTGGCCGCCACCGACTCCGGCCTCTACCTCTACCAGTCTCCGCCGGTGGCGCCGGCCCCGTCGCCCGCCTGGTGGCTTGTGGCCGCCCTGCTGGCGCTGGCCGGTACCGTCGCCTGCGCCCAGGTCGGGCTGGTCGAGCCTGCGCCCGCGGCGGCCCGTAAGCCTGGTTCGATTCGTTCGACCGTGGGACCCGAGCTGGTCCGGGCCGGTTCCGGCAAGGTCCCGGCCGAGCTGGGCGAAGTCCCCTCGGAAGCGGGCCATTAGGCAGGCGACCTGGCGAAACCGAGGCCGTTCAATGAGACCAGTGATCGCGAGCAACAGCTTCCAACCTCGAACCCGGAGGCGTCTCACGCGATCTCAGAACTTATTCATCCCGATCGAAAAGTCAAGGAGGGCACGAAAGTGACCAAAGGATTGCGTTGGCGGTTTATCACTCTGATGGCGGGTCTCGTCATCATCCTCGGAGGGGCTTCGGCCTTTCTGATCAACGAAGGCACGTTCGTCAACACCACCATCCACGACCAGCTCGTCGCGCAGCAGATCTACTTCCCGCCCGCCTCAGCGGAGGTTCCGGGCGGCGCGCTCGACCCGGCCGAGTTCCCCGACCTTCAGCAGTACGCCGGTCAGCAGCTCGACAGCGGCGCCAAGGCCAAGGCATATGCCGACGGCTTCCTCGGCCGGCACCTCGCCAAGGTCGCCAACGGGAAGACCTACTCCCAGATCGACACCAAGTCGGGGACAGCAGCCGACATCGCCAAGGCGACCGCCCAGAAGGCGACCCTGTTCCAGGGTGAGACCCTGCGCAACATGCTCCTGAACGCGTGGGGCTGGTCGATGCTCGCGACCTACACGACCTACGGTGGCTTCGCCCTGCTGATCGCAGCACTCGGCGTCCTCGGCGCGCTCGTCTTCGAGGTCTTCTTCGCCACCAGGCAGGAGGAGATCGTCGTTCCACGGCCGAAGGCAAGCGACAGGCCCGTCACCGCCTGACGCTCGCAAACCAGGAAATACGGCTCCGGTGGGCGTGACCGCCGGAGCTTTCCGTTTACCTTCTCTTCTCAAGTGCCGGACACCGAGTCATCGGACCACGACTCCAAGGCGATCCCGGAAATGGATGCCGTCCTCCGTGACGGCTCGACCATCCACCTCCGCGAGGCGCGCAGGCCAGACCGTGACGCGCTGGCCACCTTCTATGGGTCGCTCTCCCTCCAGTCGCGCTACTTCCGGTTCTTTGGCGGCATGACACGGTTCGAGCACCTGGTCGACCGCTGGCTCGAGCTCGGCAGCCTCGGCCTGCTCGCCCTCCAGAACAACCGAATCGTGGGCCATGCCTACCAGGGCGAGGTGAGCGCCGGGCGGGCGGAAGTCGGTTTTGCGGTAGGCGACGAGATGCAGGGACGGGGCCTCGGCACGATCCTGCTCGGGCAGCTGGCCGCGATCGCGGCGAGGGCCGGGATCGAGGAGTTCGAGGCGACGATCCTGGGCGAGAACCGCCAGATGCTGGACGTGTTCCGCGACAGCGGCTTCCCGATCCGGATCCTCTCCGGTTCCGGCGAGATCCGGATCGAGCTTCCGACCTCGCTCTCGCCCGACGCGCGGCGAAGGTTCGAGGACCGTGACCGGCTGTCGGCGATATCCGCCCTGCAGTCGTTTCTCCGACCCCGTTCGGTTGCCGTGATCGGCGCCTCGCGAAACCCCGAATCGATCGGCGGGCGGGTCATCGCGAACCTCGCCGGCACCGGCTTCAAGGGTCCCCTCTACCCGGTGAATCCAGCCGGCGGCGAGCTGCTCGGCCTTCCCGTTCACGTCTCCGTCACCGCCATTCCCGGCCCGGTGGAGCTCGCGGTGATCGTGGTACCCAAGGAGGCGGTCGCGCAGGTCGCCCGCGAATGCGCACTCAAGGGAGTCCGGTCCCTGGTCGTCATCTCGTCCGGCTTCTCGGAGACCGGCCCGGAAGGCAGCCGGCGCCAGGCCGAGCTGCTCCAGATCTGCCGGGCCTCGGGGATGCGGCTGATCGGGCCCAACTGCATGGGGATCATCAACACCGATCCGCAGGTCGTCCTCAACGCCTCCTTCGGTCCGATCTTTCCGCCCACCGGCCGGGTCGGCTTTCTCTCCCAGAGCGGCGCCCTCGGCCTCGCTGTCATCGACCACGCGCAGGCGCTCGGCATCGGGCTCTCCTCCTTCGTGTCGGTCGGCAACAAGGCGGACATCTCGGGCAACGACCTGCTCCAGTACTGGGAGGAGGACCCCGCAACCGACGTCTGCGTCCTCTACCTGGAGTCGTTCGGCAACCCTCGCAAGTTCGCCCGCGTGGCGCGGCGGGTCTCCCGCCGGAAGCCGATCGTGGCCGTCAAGAGCGGCCGCTCGGCCGCCGGCGCACGCGCCACGTCCTCCCACACCGGCGCCCTGCTGGCGGCCTCCGATCTCACGGTGGACGCCCTCTTCCGGCAGGCGGGGGTGACCCGAACCGACACTCTCGCCGAGCTCTTCGACGCCGTCCGCCTGCTCGCCAACCAGCCCCTACCGAAGGGAAACCGGGTGGCGATCGTGACCAACGCCGGCGGGCCCGGGATCATGTGCGCCGACACCTGCGAGGCCGGGGGCCTGGAGGTCGTCGAGCTCTCGGCGGAGCTTCGGGAAGGGCTTCGACGGCTGCTCCCGGCGGAGGCCTCGACGGCGAACCCGGTGGACATGATCGCCTCCGCGACGGCCGCCCAGTACCAGGCGGTGGTCGAGGCGCTGGCGGCGTCGGAGGAAGCTGACGCCCTGATCGTCATCTTCATCCCACCGCTGGCGGTCGCCAGCCTCGAGGTGGCCGCCGCGATCCGAGGGGCCGCGGTGCCCAGCGCTGTGACGCTGCTGAGCGTCTTCATGTCCTCTGAGCGCGTCCGGGACCTCGGTCCCATCCCTGCTTACGCGTTCCCCGAGGACGCCGCGCGTGCGCTCGGTCATGCCGCCCGCTACGCAACCTGGCGCAGTGCCCCGGAGGGCCGCCTGCCGGAGCTGGCGGGGATCAAGGCCGACGAGGCCAAGCTGATCCTGGCGACGTCACTTGCGGCGGGTTCCGGCTGGATGGAGCAGGCCGCCGTACTTCGCCTGCTCGACTGCTACGGGCTGTCGCCAGTGGTCTCCGTGCTGGTGGAGACACCCGCTGCCGCGGCGCGTGCCGCCCTGCGGATGAGCGGCCCGGTCGCCCTCAAGGCGGTGGCGCCGGGCCTGCTCCACAAGACCGAGGCGGGAGCCGTGCGGCTCCGGCTGAGCGGTCGGAAGGCCGTGCTGGAGGCGGCAAAGGAGATGGCCGGCTCGCTCGCCGGAACCGGGCAGCCGGCGATCCGGTTTCTCGTCCAGCAGATGGCTCCGAGCGGGGTCGAGATGCTGGTGGGAGTCGTCAACGACCCCAGCTTCGGACCCGTCCTGGCGTGTGGCGCGGGCGGGACCGCAACCGAGCTGCTCAAGGATGTCGCGGTCCGGATCACGCCCCTCACCGTCGAGGACGCGCACGCGATGCCGCGGGCGCTGGCCACCTTCCCGCTGCTCGACGGCTACCGGGGAGCGGCGAAGCTGGACGTGGCCGCGCTCGAGCAGCTGCTGCTCCGTGTGAGCCAGCTTGTCGAGGGAAACCCGGAGATCGCGGAGCTCGACCTCAACCCGGTCATCGTCCACTCGGACGGAGTCGCTGTGGTCGACGCCCGGGTGCGCCTGCAGGAGGCGCTGCCGGAGGCGCTGCCCGGCACCCGCTAGGCTGCACAGATCTCGAGATCAGGCGACAGTGAAACGGGTACGAAAAACACAAAGGCACGAAGAGCACGAAGGACGCACGAAGGAAAGGAAAATTAGCCGTTGACCATTCTCTGGAGGCCGTTCTTGAGACGGTCGGAATTGAAGTTGAGGAGGAGGCCCAGCCAGCGTCCTGAGATACGCAAATAGGTCAGCAACTGCGCCTTGTAGATGGGCTCCAACCGCTGAACTGACTTCAATTCCAGGATGACCAGATCCTCGACCAGCAGATCCAGACGATAGCCCGCCTCCAAAAGTAGCCCCCTGTAGTTGATGGGAAGTGCCAGCTCCTGGCGGTGAGCGATCCCTCTCAGCCTCAGTTCCTCGACCAGGCAGGCACGATATACCGACTCCAAGAGCCCGGGCCCGAGCTGCCTATGGACTTCAATGGCCGCGGCGATGATTTCGCCCGAGAGCGCGTCAGCCCTGGCCTTGGCAGCCGGCGATCGATAGCTGTCTATTTTCTCCGTGCGTCTTAGTGCTCTTCGTGACTTTGTGTTGCATCGGATTCGGATGATCCGGCATTACAAGCCGGCTGACTACGCCACCCGTTAACGCGAGCGCGGACGGCGTTTGGTCAAACCTTCTGGTCTGACTGCCCTCCGGCGATCGTTTCCATACAGCCTGTCGCTGTCGCCTGAACTCGGAATCTGTTCACGCTAGACGCCGAAGGGGGACCAGGCGACCAGGGGGTAGCTGGCACGGGTGTCGTCGTAGCGGTAATGCAGGTGCTCGCCCACCCCCACCACACCATCCAGCCCGCCGATCATGTTGCAGAGCACCAGGATGTCGCTCTTCCTGTCGACCTCACCCGAGAGCTCCACCACGCCGTTTTCGACGCGCACCTCGATGGCGTTCGGATCCATCCACAGCGTCTTGACGAGCAAGCCCTCGACGACGTCTTCGCGGATCTGGGAATCCGGACGCAGGAAGACCCTCAACAGGTCGCCCCGCGTGACGATCCCGATGACCCGTCCATCCTTGTCGACGACCGGGAGCCGCTTCACCCGCATGTCGTGCATCAGCCGGGCAGCCTCGGTGATCTGCGCGGACGGGCCGATCGCCACTGCCGGGCTCGTCATCAGGTCGCGCGCCAGCAGCGCGCCGGCCTTTGCGCGCTCGTGCCGTTTGCGGGGCGACTCGAGCAGATGTCGCTGATCGGCGGGGGCGAAGGTCTCCTTGAGAAGCAGGTCGGCCTCGGAGACCACGCCCACCAGGCAGCCGGCATCGTCGACCACCGGCAGCGCGCTGACCCGGTGTTCGGCCAGGAGAACGGCGATCTCCTTGAACCCGGTGGCTTCGGTCGCCACCACCGGCCTCGGGGTCATCACCGATGTCACGGTCGCTCTCATACCGGAGAGGCTAGCCCGCGCCCTCGTGGCCACCTCAGGGCCGAAGGTCCCCGACCGAATGGGACACACGTCCCGAAACATTTCAGACCGGCAGGCTGATCTCCACCCGGGTGCCATCCCCGCCTGAGCTCAGCGTCAGGGTTCCGCCGAGCTTGCCGGCACGCTCGCGCAGGTTGCCGAGCCCCTGTCCGATGGCAGGTGCCGAGTCGTCGAAGCCGGTCCCGTCGTCCTCGATGACGAGGAGGGCACCGGCGTCGTTGCGCAGCAGGCTGACCCGGCAGGTTGCCGCCCCCGAATGACGCGCGACATTAGAGAGCGATTCGCGCACCAGCTGGACGATGTCGCCCGCAGCGGCGACGAGCTCGCCGGCCAGCCTCGGGTCGACTTCGACCGCGACCGTGATGCCGGATTTGTCCTCCATGTCGGCCGCGAGCTGGGCGATCACCTGGCCCAGCTGACGATCGGCCAGGATGCCGGGCCGGAGGCCGAAGATGTAGTTCCGGAGGTCCCGGATCGCCCCATCGAGCTCGGTGACCGCCACCTCCAGCCGATCCCGCAGCTCGCCGGGGCCCGCGATGATGGCGCTCGCCTGCAGGTTCATGCCCACTGCGAAGAGCGACTGGATGACACCGTCGTGAAGCTCGCGGCCGATCCGTTCACGGTCTTCGACCAGGGCCAGCCGGCGCAGCTCATCACGGACCCGCGAATAGTCGAGCGCAACGGCGGCCTGGTTGGCGAACAGCTCGACAACGCGAAGGTCAGCTTCCCCGAAGACCCCCCGATTGCGAAGATTGGCGACCATCAAGGCGCCGAAAGCCGACCCGGCCACGTTGAGGGGAACGACGATGCTCGCCCCGTAGCCGATGGCCCGCACGTTGTCCTGCGCCGATCGAGGATCGGCCGCGGCGTCCTCCACGACGAGGCTCTCGCCGGACTTGAAGACCGCGCCGGCGAGCGACTGGTCGACCCCCATCCGGCGGCCCCGCAGCTGCTCCTCGGCCACCCCGTCCGCGACCTCGATCACCAGTTCCTTCCGGTCCGCGGTCGGGATCGCGATGGTTGCGAAGTCGGCGCCGATCAGCTCCCGCGCGCGGCGCGCGATCAGGGCGAGCACCTCGCCTGCCGGGTCCCCGCGGAGGATGTGCTGGGAGATCTCGAGCAGACCTTCGATGCGACCCTGGGTCCGGGTGTGCTCGGTCGCCTCGCGTACCGCCGCCAGGACCTGCCTCCGCCCGGCGGTCTCCAGCGCCCGCAGCGCGATGTCGACCGGCAGCTCAACGTTCTGCTTGGTTCGAAGGCGGATCCGAAGAAGCGAGCCCATTGCGCGCGTGGGCAGGCCGGCGGCGACGTAGGAGTCCCGGTGGGCGTGGTGTTGCGCCCGCTGCAAATCCGGGACGAGCTCGTCGATCGACCGCCCGACCAGCTCCTCCCGCGAATAACCGGACAGCGCGCTCAGCTGCTCGTTGACGTAGGCGATCCGGCCGTCGAGGTCGACGATCACGATCCCGTCCGGCAGCAGTTCGAAGACCGAACCCCGATCCGGGTCCGACGCCCGTTCGATCGGAGCCATAGCGTCAGGAATGATACCGGCCCTTCCCAGGCCGCCCGCCCGAGAGGTCCCGCCCCTTCCGGGTCGATGGTCCCGGCCCTGCCGTCCCGCGTTTGGCACACTTGACCCGGCAATGACCAGCGAACCCTCCTCGCATCGCCTCCGCGTGATGCTGGTGGACGATCACGAGGTAGTCCGCAGCGGCATCAAGTCCCTGCTCCACGCCACCGATGACATCTCGGTGGTGGCCGAGGCAGCTTCAGTTGCCGAGGCGGTCAGATTTGCCGCGGCCGCCAAGCCGGACGTGATCGTCATGGACGTGAGGCTTGCCGACGGCAGCGGCATCGAGGCGACGCGAGAGATCCGGGCGGAACGGCCGCAGACCCAGGTCCTGATGCTGACCTCCTTCGCCGACGACGAAGCCCTCTTCGCTTCGATCATGGCCGGTGCTGCAGGCTACGTTCTGAAGCAGATCCGGAGCGGTGAGCTGGTGAGCGCGATCCGCGCCGTCGGCAGGGGCCAGAGCCTCCTTGACCCCGCCGTGACGCAGACCGTGCTCGACCGGCTGCGGAAGGGGAAGCACCTGCTCCGGGACGAACGGCTGGCGCGGCTCTCCGCCCAGGAGGAGCGGATCCTGACCCTGGTTGCGGAGGGCAGGACGAACCGTGAGATCGGCGACCAGCTGAAGCTGGCCGAGAAGACGGTGAAGAACTACCTCTCGAGCATCATGTCGAAGCTCGAGGTGGCGCGGCGCGCGGAGGCCGCAGCCTACCTCGCCCGCCATACCCAGAACGAGGGCTAGAGCCCCTAAGGTGAACAGCTCTCGAGATCTGGCGACACTGGAGCTGGTCGAAAAACACAAAGGCACGAAGAGCACAAAGGACGCACAAAGAACGAGAAATTAGTTTCCCTCCGTGCGTCTTCGCGGTCTTCGTGACCTTCGTGCTGAATCGGAGTCTGGACGCCGGCTGGGCCTGTCGCTGTCGCTTGAACTCGGAATCTGTTCACCCTAAGGGGAGGGATTGGCCCTGGTGTCCCGACAGATGGGGGGCCTTCGCCACTTTGGCTCGGCGTGGTTCTGGAGGAAGCTCGTCGTTGGGCGCGGAATCACCCAAACAAACCCAAAGTCACCATTAGGAGTGAGGCGCCATGAAAGCACTCGTCTACCACGGACCCGGCCAGAAATCCTGGGACGAGGTTCCCAATCCCGCCATCAAGTTTCCGACCGACGCAATCGTCAAGATCGACCTCGCGACCATCTGTGGATCCGACCTCCACATCCTGAAGGGCGATGTGCCGGCGGTGAGGGCGGGAACCACCCTCGGCCACGAGGCGGTGGGGACGATCGTGGAGACCGGCAAAGCGGTCACCAATTTCCATCTCGGCGACAAGGTGCTCGTCTCCTGCATCACATCCTGCGGCAAGTGTCGCTACTGCAAGGAAGGTCGCTACGGCCAGTGCTCGGGTGGCGGCGGCTGGATCTTCGGTCACCTGATCAACGGCCTGCAGGCCGAGTACGCGCGGGTGCCCTACGCCGACAACTCGCTCTACAAGGTCCCCGCGGGGATGAGCGACGAGCAGGTTCTCTTCCTCTCCGACATCCTGCCGACCTCCTTCGAGGTGGGCGTCCTCAACGGCGGGGTCAAGCCGGGTGACACGGTCGCCATCGTCGGCGCCGGCCCGATCGGGCTCGCAGCGGTGATCACAGCCAAGCTCTACACGCCGGGCCGCATCATCGTCATCGATCTTGCCGACTCCCGGCTGGCGAAGGCGAAGGAGTTCGGCGCCGACGTGACGATCAACAACGGCCGCGAGGATGCGGTGAAGATCGTCATGGAGATGACCGGCGGCCTGGGAGCCGACGTCGCCATCGAGGCAGTTGGCGTCCCCGCCACCTTCGAGCTCGCTGCCGAGCTGATCAGGCCCGGCGGAACGCTGGCCAACATCGGAGTCCATGGCAAGCCCGTGACGCTGCACATGGAGAAGCTCTGGATCCGTGACGTGACGATCACGACCGGGCTCGTCGACAGCCGGACCATCCCTCAGCTGCTCTCGCTGATCTCCGGCGGCCGACTGGACCCCACCGTGCTGGCAACTCATCGCTTCCCCCTCGCCGACACGATGGAGGCCTACGACGTGTTCGCCTCCGCCGCCACGACGCAGGCGCTCAAGGTCGTCCTGGAGGGCACGCCGGTAACGACCGGCATCGCTCCGACGGTCGCGGTGATGGCGCCCGCTTAGAGTTACCAACCGAGCCGGTCGGGGTTCGCAGCGAGCCTCGGCCGGCACTGTGGGCGCCAGCTCGACTCACTCGCCCGCGGGGACTGGCAGCAAACGGCTCTTGACGCGATTCTCCGGGAGGACCGGCGCCGAGCCTGGACCCAACGCGGCCACCACCCTCTATCGGACGGGGTTCAGGGACGCTCTTGCCAACGTCTGGCGCGGAGCGCGCGCGACGGTGGAAGGCGTGGAGGGCGCCCCCCGGTGATGGCCAATAGCTGACCAAGCCGCGCGGCCCGGAGGGACGCGCTCCAGAGGAATCGAGCGGCGAGGCAGCGTCATCCGTACGATCACAAGTCACAGGGAACGAAGACGTCGGTCACTGCGCGCAGCCACGTCAAGCGGCACCCTTGTCAAACTGAACGCGCGCCGACCCCGAGGTCCGGGTCGTTGGGCAGATGAAATGAACCTATACGTGATGGAAAGCCCCGACCCGATTGCCGAAGTAAGTCGTCGTGGCTTTTTGGGTGCGCTCCGCGAGCCGCTTCGCGCCTCCCTGCTGGAGGGCGCCCACCTTGTCGAGTACCCGCCTGGCAGCGTGACCTTCCGCAACCAGGATCGCAGCTTGGCCATCGTCAGCTCCGGGCTGGTTCGGATCTACCTGTCGGCCCCCGACGGCCGGCAGATAACCCTTCGTTACGCGGGCGTTGGTGACCTGGTCGGTGCGACGGCGAGGCCTTCGGTCAACGTGGACAGCGGTGCGCAGGCTGTCGAGCAATCAAGCCTTCTGCATCTCGATCCGGTGCGCCTGGACCGGTTGTCCAAGAGCGAAGCCGAGCTCTCCCTGGCTCTCGTCCAGGAGATGGAGGAGCGACTCCGCCGGGCTCACCGCTGGCTCGCCATCTGCGCCTTTGCACGCGTTCGCACCCGGGTCGCCCGCGACCTCCTGGAACGAGCCCTCGCCACGGAGAGGATGACTCAAGGCACCATGCTTCGGGCAACGCATCAAGACCTGGCCGACGGGATCGGCTCGG